>CAXTCL010000261.1:0-4731 GCA_964242035.1 uncultured Acetobacteraceae bacterium
AAGGCCTTCTTTTTTGAAAAAAAGAAGCAAAAAACTTTTGTTCCCGCGCCTGCACGATGGCCTCACTTCGTTCTGCAGATACGCATGCTGGCATGGTTAGGGCCGACCTCGATGCAGCCGTCAGTAGCAAAAGTTTTTTGCTTCTTTTTTTCAAAAAAGAAGGCCTTACTTTCTTCCTAGATGGCCGAGTCCCCCGCCCGCCACCGCGCCAGATGGGTCTCCCCCCTGATGCGCCGGGTGCTCCTGGTCAACTTCGTCCCGTTGGCCCTGCTGCTGGGCGCCGTGCTCTACCTCGACCAGTACCAGGACGGCCTGCTGGAAGCCGAAGTGGCCGCCTTGCGCGAACAGGCACGAATCTACGCCGGTGCCTTGGCGGAGACTGCGGTGCGGGTGAGCGACCCCAACAACCCTGTGTTGGTGGCCGACATCGCCAGGCCGCTACTGCGTCGGCTGACGGATCCCACACCGAACGCAGGGGCCAAGATCTACGCGCCGGACGGCACGCTCATCGCCGACAGCCGGGTGCGGCTGGGGGCTGGCGGGGCGGTGCGTACGGAACCGCTGCCCAGCCCGGCCGAGCGCACTCAGGTGGTAGATTGGGTGAGCCGGATCTATGACGGGGTGCTGGCGCTGGTGCCGCACAGCCGCGCCACTACGGTAGCGCTGGCGCCGAACGCGCCCGGGCCGGACTGGCAGCCCGACGTGCGCGAGGAGCTGCGGCTGACCAGCAGCGACGACAGCCACGAGATGCCGCCGCTAATACGGCGCACGCGCGAGGGCCAGCTGCTGGTGACGGTGGCCGAGCCGGTGGAGCGCGACCGCCACACGGTGGGGATCGTGCTGCTGACGCGCGACGCGATCGAGGTGGACCGGTCGCTGTTCGCCGTGCGGGTGTCGATACTCGGGCTGTTCTTCGGCGCGCTGATCCTGACGGTGCTGCTGTCCTGGTATCTGTCACTGACGCTGGCGCGGCCGATCCTGCGGCTGGCCGATGCGGCACAGGACATGCGGGAGGGCCACGGGCGCACCGGCGCGGTGCCGGCCAACCTGCTGCGCCGGCGCGACGAGATAGGCGAGCTGGGCCAGGCGCTGTCCACGTCCGCCACCGAGTTGTGGGGGCGGATGGACGCGATCGAGCGGTTCGCGGCAGACGTGGCGCACGAGATCAAGAACCCGCTCAGCTCCATACGCAGTGCCATCGACACGCTGAAGCGGGTGCGCGAGCCGCCCAAGCAGGCGCGCCTGCTGGCAATCATTCAGGAAGACGTGGTGCGGCTGGACCGGCTGATCAGCGACATCAGCGACGCCAGCCGGGTGGATGCCGAGCTCTCGCGCACCGCGGCCGAGCCGGTGGATGTGGGGCCGATCATGGCGGTGCTGGGCGAGATCGCCGACGCCACGCGGGCGGACGGCGACGCGCAGCTCAGCGTGGACCTGCCGGCGAGCCCGCTGGTGGTGCTGGCCGTGGAGGGCCGCCTGGTGCAGGTGCTGCGCAACCTGATCGGCAACGCGCAGAGTTTCTCGCCGCCTGGTGGGACCATCCTGCTGCGCGGGCGCGAGACGGGAGGCATGGTGGAGCTGTCGGTCGAGGACGAGGGGCCGGGGATACCGGAGAGCAATTTGGAGCACGTGTTCGACCGTTTCTATTCGGAGCGGCCAGCGGGCGAGTCGTTCGGGCGGCACTCGGGGCTGGGGCTTTCGATCAGCCGGCAGATCGTTGAGGCGCTGCGCGGGCGTATCAGCGCGGAGAACCGGCGCGATCCGGAGGGGCGGGTGCTGGGGGCGCGGTTCGTGGTGCGGTTGCCTAAGGCCTAAGAGAGCAAGGCCTTCTTTTTAAAAAAGAAGCGAAAAACTTCGACTCCGCTGTCGCGCCGCGTGGAAAGTTCCGCGACAGCGCTAGTAAAAGCTTTTTGCTTCTTTTTCTCGAAAAAGAAGGCCTTTCTTACCTTGCTATCGCTTCGCCAGCTGCAGGCGCGCGATGATTTCGCTGCGTGAGACACTGAATGCATCCGGTATGGCTTTCGTGCCGCCAGCGCGCAGGCGCAGGTTTGCGGCAGTGCCTATGCCGCCGCGATGCGTGGGCGTGAGCGGTCCTGCTTCTGTAATCTCCGAGATCTCGGGCCAGGCGACGATCCACGTTGCAAGCGGTTGACGCAGGCTGACGCCGTCCGCACTGATGACAAGCCTGGTCTGTGCGACATACACCCAGCGTATGTAGGCGTAGGCCAGGGCACAGAGCGGTGCGATACGCGAACTTGCCTGTGCTGCGATCGAGAGTTCCCGTCCCGGACCGCTACCGGCGCGCTCACTTGCAGCCTGCCGGCAGGCTGGCGCGAAAATCCTGTGCAAGCCGTACGGCCGGAGTGGCGTGGTCGGGCGTGGCAGTGTGTCCGGTCTGTAGCAGGGCGACGGAAGCACTGCCGGAATCGCCGGCTTGCGTGCCGATTGTGACGATCCTGCCCGGCAGCCGCCAGGCGACAAGGTGACGCACCGGCGCGTGCCGCCGCGGCTCCGGCGCCAGGTCGCCGGAGAAGCACGGCGGTGGCAGCGCTGTGTGCAAGGCGTCCGTGAAGGCGGCGAGCAGGCTGGGCGTGGCGTCCAGCGAGACCGTCAGCAGCACCAGGCGTGTGGGCCGGTTGCAGGCCTGGTCGTCCTCATAGGCGACCACGGATGCCGAGACGGGCGCTTCGGAAGCGGCGCCAGGCAGGCGCGCTGTCTGGCAGCCTGCGGCATCCAGCCGTATTACCGGCGCCAACGCACCCGCCAGGTTCGTGCTGGTCAACACATCCGACGCGGACAGGAAGCGCGCCAGGCTGGCCGGCCAGTCCGGCGCCGGGGCCGCACGCGCAGCCTGCGCGACAAACAAGGCGGCAGCGGTCACCACCGTCCAGCGCATCACCCGAGCCTGAGCGTATAGACCACGGCGTCCGCGCCGACGTTGACGAGTGCCGAGGCCATGCCGATTCCCGCACAGAAGGCCGAGGCGTTCAGCGAGGTGGGCAGCACCGAATCGGGTCAAATCTCGCCGGCGAAGACGATCATGGCACCGGAGCCTTGCACACCGACATCGGTGTGGCTGACCGACAGTACCCAGCAGACGCCTTTGAAGTCCCGCGGCTCCATCGGGTCTGGCGAGAACATCGAATACCGGATGCGTGAGCCGACGCCCGGTGTGCTGACCTTCGTTCCGGGCAGTTCCTTCGGCGAATCCGTCACGTTGACGAAAGGCACCTGTAACCCGACGCTTGCGCCCACGCCGATACCATCGCCCTTGAGGATGATGGAACGCGTCACCTTGCCGTCTTTGATCTCGGTGAGCGGGATGCGGATGCTGTTACTGTCGACGGCGATCTTGATCTCGGGCGTGCCGAAACTGACCCGCTTCCGCTCGGCGAGCCGAGATACCAGTCCGACCATTTGGCCTGGTGGAAGTTGAAACGCGGAAGCCGGAAAAACGCCATGCCAGACTACTTCGTTCTGCTTGGCTTTCAAAGCGGAACGGCGCCGCGGGTTGCTCCGAGATAGGCATGGACAGGGCACAAGGCGGCTGGGCAGAACTTGTCTGTCCGCAGCACCCAGGCAGGCGGGCAGGCACACCCGTGTAACGGCTTGGAGGGCCAGGGCATATGGATCAGGCAAAGGACGCTGTTCAGCGCGAGACGGAGCAGGCCCAGGCGGTTATGCGCAACGCCGAGTTCCACGTGCGCGACGTGGCGCTCGTCATATTGACGGCTCTGGCGGTGCTCTACACGCTGTATTTCGCCGCCGACATCATCCTGCCCTTCGTGCTGGCGCTGGTGCTCTCGTTGCTGCTCAGCCCGGCCGCGCGTTTCCTGTGTGACAAGCTGCGGCTGCCGCGCATGCTGGCCGCGGTCATTATGATCGTGCTGCTGTTCTCGGCCATAGGCGGCATCGGTTACGCCATATCCGTGCCGGCGCGCGGCTGGATAGCGAAGGCACCGCAGAGCCTGCCGGAACTGCAGAAGAAGCTGAGCTTCCTGCGCCGGCCGATCGACATGTTCGAAGGCGGCATGCGGCAGATGCAGGGTCTGATGCAGCAATCTGGCCGATCGCAGGAAGAGGGCGTGTCAGGCACTGGCCAGCAGCCGCCGCCGCCGCAATCCGGTATCGCAGCACCTGCCGTGTCGCCGGCGGCCTCAGCGGGCAATCCGGGTGCCAGTGTGGGCATGAGCCTGCTCGCCGGCACGCGCAGCTTCCTGGGCCAGGTGATCACCCTGCTGATCACGCTGTTTTTCCTGCTGGCGGACGGCGACGCGCTGCTGCGCCGCTTCGTGGAGATACTGCCGGGCCTGCAGGAGAAGAAGCGCGCGGTGAGCATAGCCACCGAAGTGGAGCGCAACATCTCCGGCTACCTGGCCACCATCACGCTGATGAACCTGCTGGTGGGCACCGCCAACGGGCTGTCGATCTGGGCGTTCGGCCTGCCTGACCCGCTGCTATGGGGAACGGCGGCGTTCCTGCTGAACTACGTCCCCATACTCGGGCCGCTGACGGGCGTGGTCGTGTTCTTTTTCGTGGCGCTGTTCAGCTTCTCCAGCGTGGTGTGGGCGCTGGCGCCGGCGGGCGTATACTTGCTGATACACATACTGGAAGGCGAGACAGTCACGCCCCTGCTGCTGGCACGGCGCTTCACGCTGAACCCACTTCTGGTGATCGTGGCGCTGATGTTCTGGGACTGGCTGTGGGGCGTGACGGGCGCGCTGCTGGCCG
>CAXTCL010000262.1:0-4631 GCA_964242035.1 uncultured Acetobacteraceae bacterium
AGCAGCAAAAAACTTTTGACTCCGCTGTCGCGACCCCACCGGATAAGCACGCCCCAGCGGAGTAACAGTTTTTTGCTTCTTTTTTCAAAAAAGAAGGCCTTTCTTGCTTACGCGAGCATTAACCTAAAGCCGAATGGCCCTACACGGTATCGTGAACGCCTTTCAGCCGATACGTTAAGAAAAGATGAACTGGTCTGCATCTTACGCCGGGGCCTGGACCGACTGGTATTGGGTGCGCGTAGCGTCACCCCAAAGAGCGCTGCCCTCGCACCCGGAGTCCAACATGAAAAGAACACTGCTCGCCGCAACGGCGATCGCCGTCTCTGCCCTTGCCGCACCCGCTTATGCGTCCAGCCATCGCGAGGCGCCGATGATCGCCGGCATGCCGCGGCTAGACGCATCCGACTTCTACATGTTCCGCAGCTACGAGCCGGGACGCCAGGCCTACGTGACCATGATCGCCGACTACGTGCCGCTGCAGGATCCCGCCGGCGGGCCGAACTTCTTCAACCTGGACCACAACGGCTACTACGACATCAACATCGACAACACCGGCAGCGGCAAGCCGTCCTTCACCTACCGCTTCCGTTTCTCTACCCTGACGCGTGGCATCTCCGTGAAGGTCGGCGGCGTGAACGTGCCCATCCCGCTGATCAACGCCGGGCAGATCACCAACGCCAATCGCGCGCTGCAGAACGTGGTCGAGACCTACACGGTCTCGCTCGTCACCTACGCGAACGGCGTGGCCAAGGAGCAGCTTCTGGCTGACGGCAGCGGCAACACGAGCTTCCTCAAGCCTGTTGACGACATCGGCGACAAATCCGTGCCGAACTACGCGGCCTATGCCGCGAAATACGAATACGCGATCACCATTCCCGGCTGCAGCACCACCGGCCGCGTCTTCATCGGCCAGCGCAAGGATCCGTTCGTGGTGAACCTTGGCGAGACGTTCGACCTGGTGAACTACGCCAACCCGGTCGGCGAGCAGTACGACGCGAGCACCATGGATGACCTCGCGATGAAGAACGTCACGTCGATCGTCTGGGAAACACCGATCGCCTGCCTGACGAACGGCACCGACCCGGTCGTCGGCGCCTACACCACGTCGTCGATGGGCGTGAAGGGTGCCGGCGGGGCGACCACCTATACGCAGGTCTCCCGCCTGGCCAATCCGCTGGTCAACGAGCTGGTGATCGGGCTGCCGGACAAGGACAAGTTCAACGCGTCCGTGCCCGCCGACGACGCGCAGTTTGGCAAATACGTCACCAACCCCAGCGTGCCGGCGCTGATCCAGTCGCTGTTCAACACGCCGGCGCCGACGCAATTTCCGCGTCAGGATCTCGTCGCCGTCTTCCTCACCGGCGTCACCGGCCTGAATGCGCCGGCGAATCTCAGCAAGCCATCCGAGGAGATGCGGCTGAACACGTCTGTTCCCATCACGAAGTATGGTTCGCAGAACCGCCTCGGCGTGATCGGCGGCGACAACGCGGGCTACCCGAACGGCCGGCGTCCCGGTGACGACGTGGTCGACATCACGCTGCGTGTGGCGATGGGCAAGCTGTATGCGCTCGGCCTGTATGGCGGGCCTTCCAACGCGCCGTCCGGCAATCTGGAGTTCACCGACGGCGCGTACACGGACGACACGCATTATTTGACGGCGTTCCCGTATGTGATGCCGCCGCTCAGCCCGTCGCCGCAGCCGGCGCACACGACGACTGCACAGTAGGCGGGCGGGTCTTCCAGGAAGGGCCAGCGCTGGTCTGGCTCTTCCTGGAATGGGGCTCTGGCCGGCTTGGCCAGCAAGCAGGTGTCACCAAGAACACCAAGGAAGGCGACGCCACCAAGGGCACCAGGAAGCGGGCAATCGCGCTCGTTATCTCCGGTGTTCTTGGTGACTTTCCTTGGCTTGTTTGATCGCTGGAGCGCGCTTTAAGGTTGACCCTTGCGCAAGCAAGAAAGGCCTTCTTTTTTGAAAAAAAGAAGCAAAAAACTTTTGTTTCCTGCGCAGGTTCAGCCGCTTCGGTGCATCCGGAAATATTTGGATGCCGCAAATGCGGGGGAGCAAAAGTTTTTTGCTTCTTTTTTTCAAAAAAGAAGGCCTTGCTTTCTTATCGCAACGCCCAGCCCCAAGTTGACATCCATGCAGGAAAAGCCAGGCGCGTGCAGAGCAAGGCGTCGCCTTGCCCCCAGCCTGATCCTCCTCCTCCTCCTGTGGGCAAGCAACGCCCAAGCCACCCCCACCATACCCGGCGATGACAGCGTGGTGCTGGAACATCTCCCGGGCGCTCTGGACCCGGCCGTCAGGGCAGCGCGCCGGCTGGACACGGCGCTGGCGGCCGATCCGGCGAACCTCGCGCTCGCGCTGCAGGCGGCCGGGGCGGATATTGGTCGCGCTCGTGCCCTGGGCGACCCGCGCTATCTCGGCCGTGCGGAGGCGGCGCTGGGGCGCTGGCCAACCCGGCCCGGCACGCCGACCGCGGTGCTGCTGCTGCGTGCGGTGATCCTGCAGAGCAACCATGATTTCACCACCAGCCTGGCGCTGCTCGGCCAAATGCTGGCGGCCGACAAGGGCAACGCGCAGGCCTTGCTGACCCGCGCGGCGATCCACCAGGCGCAGGCCGACTACCCGGCGGCGCTGGCCGATTGCGGCCAGGTGGCCACCCAGATACTCGGCCTGGTGCCGGACGTGTGCACCGCCTCGGTCATGTCGCTCACCGGGCATGCCAGGCTGGCGTTGCGCGCGGTGACGCTGTCGCTGCGGGTCAACGCAACGCAGGCCGCAGGTGCGCCGGCGGTGGCGCTGTGGGCGCTGACGCTGGCGGCAGAGACGGCCGACCGGCTGGATGATCCGAGTGCCGAGGCCAGGTTCGCCGCCGCGCTGGCGGTCGATCCGGCCGACCCCTATCTGCTCGGCGCCTGGTCGGACTGGCTGCTGGACCATGGCCGCCCCGCAGAGGTGGTGCGCCTGCTGTCGGGGCTGACGCGTATCGACCCGCTGCTTCTGCGGCTCGCTTTGGCCGAAGCGGCGGTGGGCGCGCCGGCGGCTGCGGGCCACGTCGCCGACCTGGCGGCCCGCTTCGAGGCGAGCCGGTTGCGCGGCGACACGGTGCACCGCCGCGAGGAGGCGCGGTTCGCGCTGGCGCTGCGCCACGACCCGGCGGGCGCGCTGGCCCTGGCGCGGGCGAACTGGGACGTGCAGCGCGAACCGGCCGACGCGCGCATCCTGCTGGAATGCGCCCTGGCGGCTGGCCGGCCAGCAGCTTCCGCGCCGGCGCTGGACTGGCTCGCCCGCAACCACGTGGACGATTCCAGGCTGCAGGGCCTGGCCGTGCAGGTGCGTGCGGCCATACCCTCGGCCAGAGGCTGATCGGTGGCCCAGCGTCGGCTGGCTGCCCTTTTCGCGTTGCTGGCTCTGCTGCTGTCGCTGCGTGCCGCGCACGCGCATAGCGCCAGCAGTTCCTACCTGCATGTGGACGTGCAGGGGCGCGACCTGGTGGTGCAATGGTCCATAGCACTGCGCGACCTGGACTACGCGATCGGGCTGGACACCGACGGCGACGGCGACGTGACCTGGGGCGAGCTGCGCCAGCGCGCCGCCGCGGTCGACGCCTACGCTTTGGCCCGGCTGCATCTGTCTGCGGACGGCGAGGCCTGCCCGTTCGGCGCCGTCACCAACCTGGCCGACCAGCTCAGCGACGGCGCCTACGCGGTGCTGCGCCTTCGCGCCACCTGCCCCGGGGCGCCGCGGCGCGTGGCGGTGCGCTACGGCCTGCTGTTCGACCTGGACCCGCTTCACCGCGGCCTGCTCACGCTCACCGTCGGCGGCGTGCCGCACGCTTACGCGCTGTCCCCTGCGGCGCCGATGGCGGAGACCGACCTGGGCTCGAGCTACGCGGAGACCGTGCGCAGCTTCTTCCTCACCGGTGTGGACCATCTGCTCACCGGCATTGATCACATGCTGTTCGTGACCATGCTGCTTGTGCCGGCCATGTACCAGCGACGCGCGCGCAGCTTCGGGCCTGACGCGGAGCTCGTGCCGGTGGCGGATTTCCGCGGCATGTTCCTGGAATCACTGAAGGTCCTCAGCGCCTTCACCCTCGCGCACGGCACCACGCTGACGCTGTCCGTGCTCCATATCGTCGCCATCCCCGAACGGCTCAGCGAGGCCGGGATCGCGCTGACTATCCTGGTCACCGCGCTGGACAACATGCTGCATTTCCTGCCCGGGCGCCGCTGGCCGTTGGCCTTCGCCTTCGGCTTGGTGCACGGGCTCGGCTTCGCTACCGCGCTCGGCCCGATGTCGTTGCCGCCGTTCGCCCTCGGCCTGGCGCTTATTTCGTTCAACCTGGGTTTAGAGGCGGCGCAGGTAGCCATTGCGGCGGTGGTGCTGCCGTTCGGCTACCTCCTGCGTTTCACCAATCTGTATTCACGCCGGATACTGCCTGCCGTGTCCGGCCTGGTGGCACTGGTGGCTGCGGCGTGGTTCACGGATCGGGCGGCAGGATTGGGTCTGATGCCGTTCTGACGCGGGCCTTGAGCCATAACCCTCGCCGCGCAACACCAGTTTTGGTGTCTCATACCAACGGGCTGAAGTGTTGACTCCTCTAGAAGGCCAAGGGCGTCGTGCGTAG
>CAXTCL010000263.1:0-4592 GCA_964242035.1 uncultured Acetobacteraceae bacterium
GCAGATGCATAGTCGTTTCAAGGGACCCACCCCGCATCCACAGCGTCAGGAGCAAAAGTTTTTTGCTTCTTTTTTTCAAAAAAGAAGGCCTTGCCTTTACCTGCCAAAATACGACGCGACAATTTCCTCGCTCACGTGCTCCAACGTCGCCGGGTCCCAGCGCGGTGCGCGATCCTTGTCGATCACCACCGCCCGCACGCCTTCGATAAAATCATGGCTGCGCATGCAGGACACGGCGAGCACGAGTTCCTGCGCCAGCGCCTGGTCCAGATCACGCATTGCCTCGGCCTCCCGCAACGCGCGCAATGTCACCTTCAGCGAAGACGGCGACTTGGCCGAGATCTCCGCTGCCGCCGCCTGCGCCGCCGGATGGTCGCTGGCGAGCAGCGCGTCCCGTATGAGCTCAACCGTAGAGTGGCGGTAGCAATCGTCCATCCAGGCGCGGTCGGCGCCCACGGAGGCTGGCGGCGGCGGTTCGGCAGCCTCGTCCAGACACGCGGCCACGGCTGCCTTTGTCTCGCAGGCGCATAGACGGGCGGTCAAACCGGGCAGGGCGGAGGAAGAGACATAATAATCGGCAAGCCCGGCCAGTATGGCGTCCGCCGCTCCTATCCCCGCGCCCGTCAACGCCAGATGCAGCCCCAAGGGCAGCTTCCGGCTTAACAGCCAGGTGGCACCCACGTCGGGGAACAGGCCGATGCCGGTCTCCGGCATGGCGAGCATCGTGCGCTCCGTCACAACGCGGTAGCTGCCGTGGGCGGACACGCCGACGCCGCCGCCCATCACCACGCCATCCATGAAGGCCACGTAAGGCTTGGGGAACGCCGCGATACGCGCGTTCATCCGGTATTCCGCACCGAAGAACGCGGCAGGCACTGTCAAGTCGCCGGCGCGCGCCGCGTTGTACAGAACCCGGATGTCACCGCCGGCACACAGCGCCCGTCCGCCGGCGCCATCGACGATCGCCAGCGTCACCGCAGGGTCCTCGGCCCAGCCGGCAAGGGCGGCATCGATCGCCTCGCACATCGACTGTGTCAGTGCGTTCAGCGCCTGCGGCCGGTTCAGTGTGATCCGGCCCGCATGTCCCTCGATCCGTGTTTCGACATCTTCCATGCTCAGGCGATGCCGGCCGATTTCAGCAACGCACGCGCGACGATCACCCGCATGATCTCGTTGGTGCCCTCCAGTATCTGGTGCACGCGCAGGTCGCGCACGATCTTCTCCACGCCGTACTCCGCCAGGTAGCCGTAGCCGCCATGCAGTTGCAGCGCCTGGTTGGCAACGTTGAAGCCGGCATCGGTGACGAAGCGCTTGGCACTGGCGCAAAGCATGCCGGCGTTCGCGGCCTTTGCATCCAGCGCACCGGCCGCCCGCCACAACATGCTGCGCGCCGCCTCCAGTTCCGTGCTCATGTCGGCGAGCCGGAACTGCAGCGCTTGGAAGTCGGCCAGTTTCTGTCCGAATGCGCGCCGCTCGCCCATGTAGGCCAGCGACTTCTCGAGTGCGGACTGCGCGCCGCCCAGCGAACAGGCGGCGATGTTGAGCCGCCCGCCATCCAGCCCCGCCATCGCCATCTTGAAGCCGCTGCCCTCCGCGCCCAGGCGTCGGGACGCCGGCACGCGCACGCCTTCCAGGATCACCTGCCGCGTCGGCTGGGCGTTCCAGCCCATCTTGCGCTCGTTGGCCCCAAAGCTCAGCCCCTTGTCGCCAAGCTCCACCAGGAACGCGCTCACGCCGGCCGCCCCTGGTCCGCCGGTGCGCGCCATCACCAGGTACACATCGGCCGCACCGGCGCCGGAGATGAACTGCTTGACCCCGTCCAGCACGTAGTCGCCGCCGTCCGGCCGCGCGCGGGTGGACAGCGCCACGGCATCCGAGCCGGAGCCCGGCTCGGTCAGGCAATATGCGCCCAGCCGGTCCATGCGGCACAGGCCGGGCACCCAGGCCGCGCGCTGCGCCTCGCTGGCGAAGCGGTCGATCATCCAGGTGACCATGTTGTGTATGCTGATATAGGCCGCGATCGCCGGGCAGCCGGTGCTCAGCGCCTCGAAGATCAGCGCCGCATCGAGCCGCCCCAGCCCGGAGCCGCCATGCTCTTCTCCCACGTAGATGGCGGCCATGCCCAGCGCGGCACTCTGCCGGATCACATCAACCGGGAAATGCTTCTCCGCATCCCAGCGCAGCGCGTGCGGCGCCAGGTGGGTGTCGGCAAAACCCCGCGCCATATCCACGATCGCGCGCTGGTCCTCGCTCAGCGTGAACGGGGCAGGCGTTATCGCCGGCATCATGCTGTCCATAAGGGCCTCCTTCGGCATCTTGCTTGCCTGTGTGCCACTCGGGAATTTGGGCGGCAAACGCCGGACGCCCAGGGGGGTAAGCGTGCGCCGGCGAAAGCGTTACAGGACCCTGGTTGATCCAAGACAAGGCCTTCTTTTCTGAAGAAAAGAAGCAAAAGACTTTTGCTCCCTGTCGGCGTTCCTTACGGCCGAGATGCGCGGCGGGACTGCGGTGCTGCCTAGATTGGTTCGGGGACTGTCCCGAAGGCTGCGAGAAAGACGGGCTCGCCATAGTCGCCGGCTTCCTCATCGGCCACCATCCGAACCACATGGCCGCCTATCGCCGAACCGGACGCCAGCGCTTTTTCCGCGCGCCGTTCGCCTTCGGCGGCATTGCGGCAAGGCACCGGCACGCCGGGCGTGACAGCGCCACGCTTGCTCCTGGTGTAGGGGAGGAAGACGATCCGTTCAGTGCTCGCCATGATCGACTCGGGGTTGCATGAAGCTCTTCCTCAATGCAGCACATCATAACATGGTTGGGTGATTGCAGCGGAAATGCCGGTTGCATACACTATTTCGTCTTGCCAGCGTGGGTAGCCGCCTGCCATAAGCCCGCCTCCCGCACGCCAGACCGTTTCAGGCAGGCGCGCGCTGGCGTTTCGAGAAATCGGGCGGCCTGGCGCGCTCCAGGTCGGCGCCGGTTCGCCTCAGGAGCAGCCACCGTGTCTCAGCCTTCCTTGCGGATCACCCATTTCGAGGCGCAGACCCCGCCTGCCGATTACGTCTTCGACGTCTGGAACCCGCTCGAGAACGCCTACGAGCGTATGCCGACCTTTGAGGACGGCATGGAGCGCGTGCAGCGTATCGCCCAGGCCGTGCGGGAGATGTGGGTGAGCAAGGACGAGCGGCTCGAAACGCTGAACAGCCCGCCGGCGCCGGTTCCTGGCGAGGAATTCGCCGAGCTTCGCGTTACCGCCCAGGCGCAGCGCAGCTACGACATACGCAGCTTCGACAGCCCGGAATGGAGCCACTTCCGCGGCTATATCAGCCAGGCGGCGGAGCGTATCAGCGGAGAGGTTGGCTTTGTTCTGGCGCCGTCGCTCAAGCCTGCACCTCCCGCGCAGCGGGCGCAGGCTAAGTCGGCGTAAGGCGAGGAAGGCCTTCTTTTTTAAAAAAAGAGGCAAAAAACTTTTGTCTCGCCGCCTGCACAGAAATGCGCGCTGATCCTGCCAGTTCGCGCGCTGGCAGGATCGAGAGGCGCCGTTGTGCAGGCGCGGGGAACAAAAGTTTTTTGCTTCTTTTTTTCAAAAAAGAAGGCCTCTCTTACTATCTCTGATTACTGACAAGAGGGTTCAAATTATAGCTGAACCCCCAATTAACCGGCACGAACTGCTGGAAACGCTGGTTAAACCACACGTAGATCTGCGCGATCCCGGTCCGCGGCACATACACTACGTCAAACGGCGCCAGCGCCACGTCGGCCACAGGGTTGGTGCCCGTCATCGCCGCGCGATAGTCGACCGCCAGCACCAACGGATGATTGCCGGCCTCGTGACGCACAATAAATACGTGGCTGTCGTCGCCGGTGGTACGCAGGCCACCCGCGCGCGCCACCGCCTGCAGCAGCGTCAGGGTCGGTCCCTGCGTCGTGAACTCACCTGGTGAGACCACGTCGCCCGCTACGTACACCCGCGCGGGAGAGGCGCTCTTTACCTCCAAGGTGAGCTGGGGATCCTTCAGTTCGGCCGCGTAGGCGCCGCGCAGTTCGGCGGCGATCTCGTCCGGCGTGCGCCCTGCGGCCTGCACCGATTGCACGAGGGTGGTGCCTAGCCGGCCGTCCGGCCGCACGGTCACGTCCTCGTCCAGCTCCGGCGCGGTGTAGAGCCGCACGCCCAGCACGTCACCCACCTGCACGAGATAGGGCGCAGGAGACGCGGCGAGTGGGGCGGGCGGCAGGTCGCGCGCTGTGGGGACGCAGGACGCGACACAGCACGCCAGCGCCGATACCGCCACGCGCATGGGTTTAGGTCCGGACGGCACCATCCACCTCGCCGTGGCGGAGGGCTTCCACCAGCGGCACGCCCGTGGTGCCCGGGTGGCTCTGCAGGTAGGCCGCCGTGTCGAACCAGGGCCCTGGGTCGGCGCCGAGCGGGCCACCTACGAGCAGATAGTGGAACACGGGATCGAGGGCCGCACTTTCGGAGAGCGCCGGGTTCGAGGCGATGTACCACGCGGCGTCGAAGAGCGGGCTGTTGCGTATCAGGGCCGCATCCTCCAGCAGCCGCGCGGCCGGCGCCGGCGCGCGCCGGCGGGTCA
>CAXTCL010000264.1:0-4548 GCA_964242035.1 uncultured Acetobacteraceae bacterium
TGTGCGAGTAGCACGCTGTCGCATGACAAACGCGCGTCAGACGGCCGCCAGGGCGGGTTTTGCAAGCAGCTCTTCTTTTTTCAAAAAAGAAGGCCTTCCTTGCCTTACCTTGCGCGGCTCGGCGCCCCCTCACTAGATTGCCCCCCGAAGACCCCAGGAACCCACCATGAAGCTAAAGGCCGATCGCGCCACGCTGCTCAAGGCGCTGGCCCACATCCAGAGCGTCGCCGAGAAGCGCAACACCATCCCCATCCTGGCCAACGTGCTCATCGCCGTGCGCGACGGCCGCCTCAGCCTGACCGCCACGGACATGGAGATCGCCGTCGTGGAGGACGTGGCGGCCACCACCACGCGCAATGGTGCCACCACCGCGCCGGCCGCCACGCTGTACGACATCGTGCGCAAGCTGCCGGATGGCGCAGAGGTGGAGCTGGACCACCCGGGTGGCGACGCGCAGCTGGCGCTGCGGGCCGGGCGGTTCGCCACCGCGCTGGTGGTGCTGCCTGTGGAGGATTTCCCGGCGATGACGGCGGGCCAGTTGCCGCACCGGTTCCATCTGCCCGCGCTGGTGCTGCGCGGCCTGATCGACCGCACCCGTTTCGCCATCAGCACGGAGGAGACGCGGTATTACCTCAACGGCATCTATCTGCACGCGGTGGAGACCGACGGCCACAAGCGCCTGCGCGCGGTGGCCACCGACGGGCATCGCCTGGCGCGCGTGGAGGAGGACCTGCCGGAAGGTGCCGGCTCCATTCCCGGCGTGATCATCCCGCGCAAGACAGTGGCCGAACTGCGCAAGCTGCTCGACGAGGAGAGCGGCAGCGTGGAGATCGGCCTGTCCGACACGCGGATACAGTTCACCGTCGGCGCCATCACGCTGACCAGCAAGCTGATCGACGGCACGTTCCCCGAATACGATCGCGTGATACCGCGCGACAACGACAAGATATTGCGTGTTGGCAAAAAGGACTTCTCCGATGCGGTGGCGCGCGTGGCGGCCATCAGCAGCGAGCGCTCGCGCCCGGTGAAGCTGGCGCTGCAGAAGGATGTGCTGACGTTGTCGGCCGCCAGCCCGGACCAGGGGACTGCGGTGGAAGAGCTGGACGGCGACCGCGTGCAGTATACCGCGGGGCCTTTGGAGATCGGGTTCCAGGCGCGGTATCTGAACGACATCACCGACCAGATTGCTGACCAGGTGGAGTTTCGTTTCGCTGACGGGTCGGCGCCTACGATCGTGTGCGACGCGTCAGATGAGAGCGCGCTTTACGTTTTGATGCCGATGCGGGTCTAGGTAAGCAAGGCCTTCTTTTTCGAGAAAAAGAAGCAAAAAGCTTTTATCTGCGCTGTCGCGGAGTGCTGAAGCGTGCGTCTCGACGACGCGGACGCAACGGAGACAAAGGGTTTCTAGTTCTTATTTTGATTCCGCTGGCGCACCGTTCCGGAGATAACCGCGACAGCCGGATAAAAGCTTTTTGCTTCTTTTTCTCGAAAAAGAAGGCCTTTCTTGTTTCTGAAGACAGGCCCTAGATGGACGACCACATCCCGCCCCCAACCGCAGACCGCACCCAGCTACAGCAGATCATCGCCGGGCTGAACGAGGGCGTCATCCTCATCGACCCGGACCAGACCATCGCCTGGGCAAACGAACGCGCGCTGGCGATGCACGGCGTGTCGGACCTGGCCGAGCTGGGCCGCACCGTCGCCGAATACCACAAGCATTTCATCCTGACGTATCGCAACAAGCACCAGGTTCCAACGGGCGAGTATCCGATGGACCGCCTGCTGGCGGGCGAGGCGTTCCGCGAGCTGGTGGTCGAAGTCACGCGGCCTGGCGACGACAGGCGCTGGATACACCAGACGCGCACGCTCGTGCTGACGGACGCACGCGGCCGGCGCGACTGCCTGGTACTGATCATCGACGACGAGACCGAGCGCTTCAACGCGGAGGAGCGGTTCGAGCGCGCGTTCGGCGCCAACCCCGCACCGGCGATCATCGCCCGGCTGGCCGACATGCGCTACGTCAAGGTGAACCACGGCTTCATGGAGCTGACAGGGTTCCGGCGTGACCAGCTCGTCGGCCGGTCCGTCCATGAGTTCGACGTGCTGAAGGATGCCGAGAAGCGCGACCTGGCCGTGCGCCGCCTGCACGCCTGGGAGACGATACCGCAGATGGAGGGCTGCCTGGAGCTGCCGGGCGGCGCGCAGCGCACCGTGCTGCTGGGCGGCCAGCCGATCGAGATTGGCGACGAGCGCTGCATGCTGTTCACCTTCGCCGACCTGCATCCGCGCCAGTTGGCGCAGCACGCCCTGCGGCACAGCGAGGAGCGTTTCTCCAAGGCGTTCCACATGGCGCCGGGCCCGATGGCGATCCTGGCGCTGGACGGGCTGCGCGTCATGGACGTGAACTCGGCCTTCACCGCCGCCACCGGATGGCACCGCGAGGAGGTGATCGGCCGGGAGGAGGCGGAGCTGGAGCTGTGGGGCCAGGGCGAGGCGCGCGAGCAGCTCAACCGCCGCCTGCGCGAGAGCGGCAATTTGCGCGGCGTGGACGTGCAGCTGCGCGCCAAGGACGGCTCGCTCGGCGACTTCCTGATGTCTGCGGAAACGGTGGAGATCCACGGCGCGCCCTGCGTGCTCAGCCTGATGGTGGACAACACCGAGCGCAAGCGGACCGAGAGCGACATGCTGGCGGCGGTGGAATCGGTGATGCGGGACACGAGCTGGCTGGGCCAGAAGATCGTCGAGCGTATGGCGGCGGTCACCGGCACCGGGCGGCCCGCCGGCAAGATACCCGAAGTGTCCGGCCTGCCTGACCGCGCGCGCGAGGTGCTGTCGCACGTGGCGCAGGGCCTGTCGGACGCGGAGATCGCCGGCCGGCTCGGCATCAGCCGGAACACCGTCCGGAATCACGTGTCTGCGATCTACGCGAAGCTCGGCATCGGCAAAAGGAGCGCGGTCATCGTCTGGGCGCGCGAGCGCGGCCTGGGCGCTGCCGCCAAGCCACGGACAACGCCCGCGAAAACCGCCAAGGCGAAGACGCGCTAGTGCAGATGTCACGTGTGCCTGGTGCTTATTGACCTGGCCACCGTGGGCTAAGTTGCTCAAAACATTGAGTTGTTATTGTCAGGAAGGCCCGCTAACTGCGGTGTCAAGCGGCGGAATGACTCGCCGTTGGTGAGGGGTGGCGGTAGGAAGGCAGGCAAGGCCTTCTTTTTTGAAAAACAGAAGCAAAAAACTTTTACTCCCCGCGTGCACGACGGCGCGGCCTGGTTCTGCCGGCACGCGCACTGGCAGGACCTGCGCAGGCCTTGATGCAGGCGTTGGGAAGCAAAAGTTTTTTTGGTCCTTTTTTTCAAAAAAGGACTGCTTGCTTGCTGACTTCCTCGCACCAGCCAAAGCTTTTCACAAACCAAAGGACCACGCCATGACAGAACAGACAATCGTCGCCGTCTATGACACGCCCGCTCATGCCGAGCTCGCAGTGCAGGACCTCCTGCTGGCCAAGGTGCCGGAGCAGGCGATCCACCGCCACGCCCAGGAAGGCAGCTACGCCGGCAGTGCCACCACGGCGGCGCCGCGCAGCGAGGAGACCGGTTTCTGGGCCAGCCTGTTCGGCGGCGAGCCCGACCACGACACCGCCGTCTATGACCGCAGCGTCAGCAGCGGCTCCAACGCGGTGACGGTGAAGGTGCCCGACGACCACGTGGCTGCGGTGATGGAGATCCTCGAGCGCCACGCCCCGATCGACATCGACGAGCGCGCCGGCAGCTACGGCCTGACCCAGACTGCGGCGACCCAGACTGCGGCGACCCAGACGGCGGCGACCCAGACGTCGGCGACCCAGACGTCGGCGACCCAAACGGCGGCGGCCCGTGCGCCGATGGCGGGCGCGGCGCCGCGTGCTGCCGCCCAGGCCAGCGACGACGACCGTATCCAGTTGTCGGAGGAGACGCTCTCCGTCGGCAAGCGCGTCGTCAACCGTGGCACCACCCGCATCCGCCGCTTCGTGGTGGAGACGCCCGTCGAGGAGCAGGTCCGCCTGCGCGACGAGAAGGTGACGATCGAGCGCCGTCCCGTCACCGACGGCCGGCCCGTGACCGACAGCTTCACCGACCGCACGATCGCGGTGACGGAGTCGGCCGAAGAGGCCGTGGTGGCGAAGACCGCACGCGTCGTCGAAGAGATCGGCATCAAGAAGGAATCCGCCGACCGTACAGAGACGGTGCGCGACACGGTGCGCCGCGAGGACGTGGAGATCACCAAGCTCGCAGGCGAGCCGGCCGGTTCAACCTACGACACCACGACCCGCAAAACAGGCGTCTGAGGTATCGAAACGCGCCTGGAGCGGCCATCTGACGCGCGTTCTCTGTGCTCCGGTGCTCATGGCCCTTGAGGCCACTCCGCTCCGGTGCTCGAGAACGCACGCCAGCTAGCCACTCCAGCCACGTTTCGGGACTAAGCTCTTGAAGAAAGCAAGCAGTCCTTTTTTGGAAAAAAAGGACCAAAAAACTTTTGCTCCCCCGCATTTGAAGCAGTCGTGTGCCTCTC
>CAXTCL010000265.1:0-4507 GCA_964242035.1 uncultured Acetobacteraceae bacterium
TGCTGAAACAGCGCGTGACAGGGGGCAAGACTCGCCTTCTCGCTGTTTCATGTGGTCGGATCATCCGGCACCGGGCATTTGTGGGCTGCACGCTCCAGCCTCACCGTCGGGTCAAACCCAGTTTCTTTGTTCGGTCAGAGCGCCGTTTCTTCGTCCCGGCCTGCAATTCCCCAAGGCGACGGCAGCTTTTTCAGTCAAGCCTGGCCGAAGGCCACCGCCCTTGCGGCGCGAAGCGGGCTTTACGGAAAAAGCTGCCGGCGCCACGCTCGAGCAGGTCGGGCGGGCAAAACCACCCACGCCAAAAGAACTGCTCGCTTGCGTATCAGAGCGACACGGACACCGAGACGAAGCCGCTGAAGCCAGGGTTGGTCCAGAAGAACGGGATGGCGGGGGAGCTGGCGCTGGAGCCGGCGTAGCCGATGATGCTGTGGTCGTTGACCAGGTTGTAGAGGTTCAGCGCCACGCGGACCTTGTGCTCGCCGCCGACATAAGGCGTGGTGAACGGGAAGGTGTAGCCGATCGCGGCATCCAGCGTCTGGTACTGCCCGATGTTGTAGCTGACGGTGGGTCGGCCGGCGCTGGTCTGGCCGTTCACCCCGTATTGCTTGCCCACTTCCTTGACCAGCAGCGAGCCATAGACGGCGTCGTGGTCCTTGAACACGCCAGCGCGGTTGTAGATGAAGCCGCCGGCGGCCGTTGTCTGCGGCGCCTGCGCGATGTGCACGCCGTTGGTGAAGCGCGCGTCGTTGAACGAGCCGTTGCCGGTAAACGCGAGACCGCCGCCGATCTTGTAGGTGCCCTCTGCCTCGATGCCGCGATAGAGCGCGTTACCCTCGTTGAAATACAGCGTGCCGGCCGGCTCGGTCAGGCTGGCGATGTAGTTGCTGAACGGGATGTAGTAGGCGTCGGCACCCAGGCTGATGCGGCCTCGCTCATAGGTGGTGCCGAACTGGTAGTTGGTGGTCTCCTCCGGCTGCACGTCTGCGGGTATCCTGGTCTCCAGGTCGGACAGCGGCGGGGCCAGGAAGCCCTTCGCGGCCTGGAAGTAGGCCACCCAGTGCGGTGTGATCCTGTAGTGCGCGTCCACCGACCATTGCGCCTTGTTGTTGGTGGCGTTGCTCTCGCCGGGCGCGGTGCCGCTCAGCACGCCGGCGTCCAGCTCGCGGGTGATGGAGGTGTATTTCGCGCCCGGGGTGATGGTGAGGCCGGGGATCGGCACCCAGGCAAACTCGATGAAGGGCTGCGCGGTGACCAGCCGGTCGTGATAGTGCTGGTTGAACTGGTTCGCGATGGCGCTCGTGGTGATGGTGGCGTCATTGTCGTTGAAGTCGGTCTTGGTGCGGTAGACGCCGTTGCTGATGTAATCGAGCCACACGCCGGTGCGCAGCTGGCCGAACGGGGTGTCCTTGGTGATGCGGGTGACCGAGCCCCAGTCGCGGAAATCGTTGTGCTTGGAGACGCCGGGCACGTCGTCGACCGGGTTGATGCGCACGCCGCTTATGTAGGCCTTGGTGCCGCCAGGCATGATGTTGGGAGTGTCGCCGTTAGGATCGGTGCCCTCGGTGCCGCTGCGGAAATACGAGGCGGTGTAGGGCGTCTCCTCGAAGTTCCAGCCGTCGCCCAGGGCCGAGGCGATACGTATGTATTCGAAGTCGGTATCGTAGCGGTCGTTGTTGTAGCCGAAGAAGTCCTGGCTGTGCGGGTTGAAGCTGAGGCCGTAATCGGGGCCGTATTTCGCAATCTGCGCCAACGAGCTGCCATAGGCGGTGTGGCCGGTGCTGTTGTTGTACATGCCGACGAAGGTGACCAGCGTGTTCGCGCCCAGCGGCTGTTCCCACTTGCCGAACGCGTTGCTGCGGTCGGTGGTGACGCCGGTGAGGTAGGCGCCGGTCTGCAGCCGGTCCAGGTCGAGGAAGCCGCGGCCGCCGCCCAGCGCGGGGACCGCGCCGCTATCGACCTCGACGCCGTAGAGCTGTTCGCCGAAGCTGCCGAAGGTGGAGTAGGCCTGCGCGCCGAAGGTGTTTGGCGGCTCCTTGGAATAGAGCGCCAGCGTGCCGCCGAAGGTGGCGTAGCCGATGGTGGACGCGGTGCCAGGGCCGCGGTCCACGGTGACGCTGCCCAGATCATGCGAGGTGAAGTAGGTGGCGCTCTGCGGGGCAAGGCTGCTGGTGGTGCCTGGCAGGACGAGGTTGTCGAACGTGGTGTTGAACTGGTTGTACTGGAAGCCGCGTATGCTCTCCGCATAGTTCTGCTGGCTGACCGGGCCCGCGGGCTGCAGGTTGGCCACGCTGGGGGTGAACTCGATCAGCTCGTCGAAATTCTGTGAGGGGATGGTTGCGTTGTCGATGAAGTTCTTGCCGACCACCGAGGTCGGCTGGGCGGCTTCGAGCGGCGCATGGCTGGGCGCGATGGCGGCGGCACTGCCGGGTTGCGGCTGGGCGAAGGGACCCAGATCGTTCGACAGCGAGGTCTGGATGCTGTTCGCGTTCGCGTTGACGGAGCCCAGATCCGTCGGCGCCTGCTGGGCATGCGCCTGGGAGACCAGGGCCAGGGCAGTGGTGGCGAGAAGGGTGTTCAGACGCAGCATCCGTCAGCCTTCGGTCAGGTTTTGGCTGGAGGCAGCTAGCGGATGGATCTGGGGAGAAGTAGTTAAGGTTCGATGAACGTGGCGCGGGTGCTGCAGTCTGGCGCGAAGGAAGCAAGGCCTTCTTTTTTGAAAAAAGAAGGCCTTGCTTCCTTCACCCCGCCGGCAGCCGAACCACCACCCGCGCGCCGCAGGCAAACCCCACCGTGCCGCCATGCGCGGCCGCGACCTGCCTGGCGATCGCCAGGCCCAGCCCGGTGCCGCTGGAGGCGGCATCCAGCTTGGCGAAGCGCTCGAACACCTTCTCGCGCTGCGCCTCAGGCACCCCTGGCCCCTCGTCGGAGACCGCCAGCACACAGCGCGCCCCTTCCTGCCCGCCGGAGAGGCGAATGGTCCCCGCCCCGTGCAGCAGGGCATTCTCCAGCAGGGTCACCAACGCGTCGCGCAAATCACCCGGCCGCCCCTGGATCCTGAGCGTGTCCGGCAATTCCACCTCCAGGCGGCGGCCTGCCGCTTCGGCCAGCGGCAGGACCATGCCTGCCGCCTCGCGCGCCACGCGGGACAGGTTCACCGGCGCGGTCGCGGCCTGGGCCGCCTGCTCCTTGCGTGCAAGGTCCAGCAGATTGCCGACCAGGCGCGTCATCTGGCGCACATCGCCGTCAACCGCGTCCCAGTCCGGCCGGCCGGTTTCGCGCGCCTGGCTCAGCCGGAGCGACAGGATGCTGAGCGGCGTGCGCAGTTCGTGCGCCGCGTCGGCGGTGAACCGGCGCTGCCCCTCATAGGCCGCCTCCAGCCGGTCCAGGGCGCCGTTGAACGTGTCCACCAGCGGCCGCATCTCGGTGGGCAGGCCGGCCGTCGAGATGCGCAGGCCAGGGTGGTCAGGCCCCGCCTGGCGCGCCTCCCTGCCCGCGCGCTCCAGCGGACGCAGGCTCCAGGCGCTGACGCCCCAGATGAGCGCCAGCACGGCGGCCGCGAAGCAGCCGAGCACCAGGCCGTCCTGCACCGGCTCGATACGCAGCACCCTGTCCAGCGAGGGCGAGAGGTGGAACCTGACTTCGTCCAGCGCGCCTGCCGCGGCTACCGCGAGCACGAGCACCAGCAGCATGGCGGCAGCCAGCCGGACGCGCAGGCTGCCAAGCCAGGCGGGATGGCTCATACCGCGCGCAACCGGTAGCCTATGCCGCGCATCGTCTCGATACGCACGTGGGATCCGCCGGATGCGAGCTTACGCCGCAGGCGCGAGACGATCGCCTCGAGCGCGTTTGGCGTCACCTCCTCGCCCGGCCGGTAGAGGCGTTCCACCATCGCGTCGCGCACGACGATGTCCTCGCCGGCGCGCAGCAGCTCCTCGAACAGGCTGGCTTCGCGCGGTGTCAGGTCCAGGATCGCGTCGCCGCAGCGCGCCGCGCGCGACGCGGTGTCGAAACTCAGATCGGCGAAGACGTGGACCGGGGAGAGACGCCGCCCGGGCCGGCGCAGCACGGCGCGCAGCCGCGCGTCCAGCTCGGCCACGTCGAAGGGTTTCAGGACGTAGTCGTCCGCACCGGCATCCAGTCCGGCGACACGCTGCTCCACGCTGTCGCGCGCAGTCAGGATGAGCACCGGCAATTCGCTGTCTCCGCGCAGGCGCAACGAGCGCAGCACGTCCAATCCGTCCAGGTCCGGCAGGCCGAGGTCCAGGATGGCCGCGTCGAACCCGGACGTGCCGGCGGCCCGCAATGCCGCGTGCCCATCGGCCACCGCCTCGACCACGTAGCCGCGAGCGTGAAGATGCGCTTCTATCAGTTCGCGCAGGGCCGCGTTGTCCTCGACGACCAGCACGCGCATGCGTCAGCGTTCCCTATGCCGTGCCCGCGCGCATTGCGCGTGACACATAGAAAGCAAGCAGTCCTTTTTTGAAAAAAAGGACCAAAAAACTTTTAC
>CAXTCL010000266.1:0-4481 GCA_964242035.1 uncultured Acetobacteraceae bacterium
TGTTCGCCTGGAAGGGCCTGAGCGAGGACGAGTTCAACTGGTGCATCGAGCAGACGGTGCGCGGGCCTAGCGGCTGGACGCCCAACATGATCCTCGATGACGGCGGTGACCTGACGCTGCTGATGCACAACTCCTATCCAGAGATGCTGGCCGACGTGCGCGGCATTTCGGAGGAGACCACCACCGGCGTGCACCGTCTGTGGGAGATGGTGAAGGCCGGCAGGCTGCTGACGCCGGCGATCAACGTGAACGACAGCGTCACGAAGTCCAAGTTCGACAATCTGTATGGCTGCCGCGAGAGCCTGGTGGACGGCATACGCCGCGGCACGGACGTGATGATGGCCGGCAAGATCGCCGTGGTTGCCGGGTTCGGCGACGTGGGCAAGGGCTCGGCGGCGAGCTTGCGCAACGCCGGCTGCCGCGTGGTTGTCACCGAGGTCGATCCTATCTGCGCGTTGCAGGCGGCGATGGAGGGCTACGAGGTCGATACGATGGACGATGCGGCGTCGCGCGGCGACATCTTCGTCACCGCCACTGGCAACATCGACGTGATCACCGCCGACCACATGCGCGCCATGAAGCATCGTGCCATCGTCTGCAACATCGGCCATTTCGACAGCGAGATACAGATCGAGAGCCTGCGCAACTACAAGTGGGAGAACGTGAAGCCCCAGGTGGACGAGGTGGTGTTCCCCGACGGCAAGCGCCTGATCGTGCTCTCCGAAGGTCGCCTGGTGAATCTGGGCAATGCGACGGGCCATCCGAGCTTCGTGATGTCTGCCAGCTTCACAAACCAGGTTCTGGCGCAGTTGGAACTGTGGCAGGCCAAGCCTGGGCAGTATGAGAAGAACCAGGTGTACACGTTGCCTAAGCATCTCGATGAGAAAGTGGCGGCGCTGCATCTGGCCAAGGTTGGCGCCAAGCTTACCAAGCTTTCCAATAAGCAGGCCGAGTATCTGGACCTGCCTGGCGTGAACGGGCCTTTCAAGCACGAGCTTTACCGGTACTAGGAAGTAAGCAAGCAGTCCTTTTTTGAAAAAAAGGACCAAAAAACTTTCGCTCCGCTGTCGCGCGCTGTTTCACCGCTCGCCGACAGGGACCAAAAGTTTTTTGCTTCTTTTTTTCAAAAAAGAAGGCCTTGCTTCCTTCGTCACCCTGCAGCGAGGACCAACAACCATGCGCACCCTGACCGCCAGCCTGATCACCGCCTGCCTCGCCGCAACTCCCGCCTTGGCCGCCCTGCAGCCGGGCCAGCCGGCACCGGACTTCTCCACCCTGGCCACGCTTGGCGGCCACGAGTTTTCCTTCCACTTGGCGGACGCGCTGAAGAACGGGCCGGTGGTGCTATATTTCTACCCGGCCGCCTTTACCAAGGGCTGCACGGTCGAGGCGCATGATTTCGCCACCGCCACGCCGGACTTCGCCGCCCAGCACGCCACGGTTATCGGCGTGTCCATGGACAAGATTGGAACGCTAGACAAATTTTCCGTCACCGAGTGCCGCAACAAATTTGCCGTGGCGTCCGACGCGTCAGGCAGCATCAGCAAGTCCTACGACGCAGTGCTGATCGGCGTGCTCGGTTACGCGAGCCGGACGAGTTACGTCATCGCGCCTGGGGGCAAGGTAATCTACGCGTATAACGCGATGGACCCGGACGCGCACGTGGCAAACACGATGAAGGCTGTGCAGGACTGGAATGCGGCGCATCCTGCCGGGAAGTAAGGAAGCTCCTCCGCATTTGCACCAGCCAGCTGCCCCAGGAAGCACCGAAGCCGTTAAGCGTCGGGGAGCAACAGTTTTTTGCCTCTTTTTTTCAAAAAAGAAGGCCTTTCTTGCTTACTCCGCCGGCCTGCGCTCCACGAACAACCGGCTCGTAGCGTAAGACACCCACACCCGCCCGCGCTTCAAGAACTCAAGGCCCAGCAGCCCATCCCCGCCCTGCACCCGGCCGTTATTGACCACCGCGGCGCGCGCGTCGCCGAACACCTCGCCCGCTACCTCCAGCCGCGCAACGATGTGCAGCCAGCCGGCAAAAGCCTGCTCGTTCATGCCATGGCCGCTCACCGCCCGGCTCTCGTCCAGCATCTCCGGCGTGGCGCCCGCACGCGCCGCCGCGCGCGTAGACAGGATCAGCCCAGGCGAGCCGGTATCGAGCAGCAGGTTCACCACTGTGCCGTCCGCCTTGACCGGCACGCTCACGTGGCGTGAGGGCTCTATCTCGATCGCAACGGAGCCGGTCGGGCCGGTCCAGTCCGGCTTTATGTCCGTGCAGCCCAGCACATCCCACAAACCAAGCCGGCGATGCGGAACATCGAGGTCCAGATCGAAATGTGACAGCACGTCAGCGCCGATCAATCCGCCCACAGGTGTCGCGTCATCGGCCATCAGCCCGGCAAAATCCGCCACCGGAAAGGTCTCGCCGTTCACCGCTATTTCGCCCAGCAACAGCTTGCGCGTGTGCACAAGATAGAGATGGCTTTCCTTGCCGCCTACGCCGAACATGTCCAGCGTATGGTCGAAATCACGTGGCAGGTTCAGCGCGTTCGCGGTCTTAACCGCCAGCGTGGTGATGCTCGCCCCGGTGTCGAGAAACATCATGCGCGGTGCACCATCTATGCTGACGGGCACATAGAGTTTGTTCTGCCACAGCGTGAGCGGCAACTCGGCCGCGCGGTGCATCGTGCACTCGGCACTTGCGGCTTGGGTCACTAGGCAGAAAAGGAGCGCCAGACGGAACATCAGCAAGGAAGGCCTTCTTTTTTGAAAAAAAGAAGCAAAAAACTTTTGCTCCTGCGCCGTTGCAGATGCTTCGGCATACCAAGAACTAGCGCGAACGTTGCAGATGCGGGTAGTAAAAGTTTTTTGCTTCTTTTTTCAAAAAAGAAGGTCTTTCTTCTTTCCTACCCGTGCGGCGGCTTAGCCTGCTGCTGGCTGATCGGCTGCTTCAGCGCCGCCGTTATTACCTCGGCCATAGCCTCAGCCAGGCACGCATACCCGCGGTTGTTCATGTGGAACCCGTCCACGGCGATGAAATCGTCATACGGCGCGCCGGCCGCCGCCCAGTGGTCCATCAGCTCGCTGCGCGAGAACAGGCTGACGCCGGTCTCCATGGCGATCTGCCGCAGCGTCTCCTGCATCACAGCATTTTCCGGGGACGACATGATCCGCGGGCTGCGCTGGTTGTCCATCAGCATCACGTCCACGCCGGCCGATTTCAGCTTGGCAATGCCTTCCTCCAGCAGATGGCGGAACACCGTCGGCGCTTCGTCGCGCACCGCGCCGTTGGCGCCCACCTGCCAGATCACCAGCTGCGGCCGCACCGCGAGCACGTCCTGGTCCAGACGCGCCAGCTCCTCCGGCGCGTCCTGCCCGCCCACGCCGCGATTGATGAAAGCGAAATCGGCTTTCGGCAGGCTGTCGTTCAGGCCCTTCTGCAGCAGCGCCGGATAGGAGTGCGCGATGTCCGTCGCCATCCAGCCGCGGGTGGAGGAGGAGCCGAGCGCCACGGCCACCAGCGGCTGGTTGGTGGCCAGCGCGGCGCGTGTGTGGGGCAGGAGGGGGATCTGCAGGTCGCCCTTTGGCGGGCAGTCTTCGGCTAGCGCGGGCGAGGCAAGGAGCAAGCAAGCAAGCAGTTCTTTTTTGAAAAAAAGAACCAAAAAACTTTTGCTCCCTCGGGTGGTGGCCGCGACAAGCGCGCGCCTCAAACGTCGAGCTTGGGAGATAAAAGTTTTTTGCTTCTTTTCTTCAAAAAAGAAGGGCTTGCTTGCTTCCTGCATACCTCAGGTAGCGGTACCACCAACAGTAAGGCCACGAATTTTCAGCGTAGGCTGCCCCACGCCCACAGGCACGCCCTGCCCATTCTTCCCGCAAGTCCCGATTCCCGGGTCCAGCGCCATGTCGCCGCCCACCATGTCCACCTTGGTCAGGCTGTCCGGCCCGTTACCGATCAGCGTGGCGCCGCGAACCGGCGCGGTTATGCGCCCGTCCTCGATCAGGTAGGCTTCGCTGGCGGAGAACACGAACTTGCCGGACGTGATGTCCACCTGGCCGCCGCCGAAATTCACTGCGTAGAGGCCGCGCTTTACCGACGCGATCATCTCGTCCTTTTCGTGCGTGCCATTCAGCATCACCGTGTTGGTCATGCGCGGCATCGGCGCGTGGGCGAAGCTCTCGCGTCGGCCGTTGCCTGTGGGGCGCACGCCCATCAGGCGGGCGTTCAGCCGATCCTGCAGGTAGCCGGTCAGGATGCCGTCCTCGATCAGCACGGTGCGGTTCGTGGGCGTGCCTTCGTCATCGATGGTAAGCGAGCCGCGGCGGTCCGGCAGCGTGCCGTCGTCTATGACGGTCACGCCCTTGCTGGCGACCTGCTGGCCCATCAGGCCGGCAAACGCGCTGGTCTTCTTGCGGTTAAAGTCGCCTTCCAGGCCGTGGCCGATCGCCTCGTGCAGCAGGATGCCGGGCCAGCCGTTGCCGAGCACCAC
>CAXTCL010000267.1:0-4481 GCA_964242035.1 uncultured Acetobacteraceae bacterium
TCAGGTTCTACGCCATCCTCAGGTGCCGCTTCAGCATCTTCAGCTTCTTGCCGTCTTCCACGCACACGATGTAGTCCGGAAAGATGGACTTCTTCACCGGCACGAAAGGCTGCCGGCGTTCCTGCGCCGGCGCTGCCGCCTGTACCGCCTGCGGTGCGTCCCCGCCCATGCCCGACAGGGTGCGGAACACGTCATGTATCAGCCCAGGAAGCTGGGCTGACTCCACGGCGTTGTTGGACAGGTGAGCGCTCACGATCTTGGCCGTCAGCTCAAGCATCTCCATCGACACAGGTGCGTCGGCCATCAACTCATCCTCATACATGGGAGCGAAATGCCCTATACGAAGGGACATGAGACCGCCGCAAGCGCCTGCAACCAATAACGGCACGGCGGACATGAAATACGCGCGCATTGCGTCGGACCTGGAGATCGACGTCACGTCCGAGATCTGCCCAATGACCTATGTGCGCACGCGGCTGGCCTTGGACCGGCTGCAGGTTGGCCAAGTGCTCGGCGTGACGCTGCGCGGCGAGGAGCCGGCGCGCAGCGTGCCGGAGACGGCGCGCTTGCAGGGGCATGAGGTGCTGGAGGAGGCGGCTGGTGGCGCTGGCCTGGCGCGTGTGGTGATCAGGAAAAGGAAGTAAAGCAAGCAGTCCTTTTTTGAAAAAAAGGACCAAAAAACCTTTGCTCCCTGTCGGCGGCTGCTTCAGCACTCCCCGACAGAGACCAAAAGTTTTTTGCTTCTTTTTTAAAAAAAGAAGGCCTTCCTTCCCTTGCTTCACGGCCCCACAATCGCCCCAACCAAGAAACGGAGCGCGCACCCATGGCAGACGCCTACATCTTCGACGCCGTACGCACCCCGCGCGGACGCGGCAAGAAAGACGGCGCGCTGCACGAAATCACCGCCCTCAGCCTCGCCACCCAGGTCCTGCAGGCCCTGCGCGACCGCAACCAGCTCGACACCAGCCACGTGGACGACGTGGTGCTGGGCTGCGTCGCACCCGTCGGTGAGCAGGGCAGCGACATAGCGCGCACCGCCGTGCTGAACGCGGACTACGCCGAGACCACCGCCGGCGTGCAGATCAACCGCTTCTGCGCCTCCGGCTTGGAGGCCTGCAACATGGCGGCCGCCAAGGTGATGACCGGCGAGGCGGAGATGGCGATAGGCGGCGGCGTGGAGAGCATGAGCCGCGTGCCGATGGGCTCGGACGGCGGCGCCTGGCCGCTTGACCCCGAATCCGCGTTCAAGACCTACTTCACGCCGCAAGGCATAGGTGCGGACCTGATCGCCACCCTGCACGGATTCTCGCGCGATGACGTGGATGCCTACGCCGTGGAAAGCCAGAAGCGCGCCGCACGCGCCTGGGCGGAGGGACGCTTCGCCCGCTCCGTGCTCCCCGTGCGCGACCAACTCGGCCTGCCGATCCTGGCGCGCGACGAACACATGCGCCCCGAAGCCACCATGCAATCGCTTGCCTCGCTGAACCCGGCCTTCACCACAGTAGGCGAGATGGCGTTCGACAGCGTCGCCACCCAGCGTTACCCCCAGGTGGAACGCGTGAACCACGTCCACCACGCCGGCAACTCCTCCGGCATCGTCGATGGCGCCGCCGGCGTGTTGTTCGGCACGAAAGAGATGGGTGAGGCGATGGGCCTGAAGCCGCGCGCGCGCGTGCGCGGCATGGCGTCGATCGGCTCGGAGCCCTGCATCATGCTGACCGGGCCGTCGCTGGTGACGCAGAAGCTGCTGCGCCGCCTCGGCATGGAGGTGGACGACATCGACCTCTACGAGCTGAACGAGGCGTTCGCCAGCGTGGTGCTGCGCATGATGCAGGCGCTCGACATCCCGCATGACAAGATGAACGTGAACGGCGGCGCTATCGCCATGGGACACCCGCTTGGCGCCACCGGTGCGATGATATTGGGCACCGTTTTGGATGAACTTGAGCGAAGCGATCGCGAAACCGCGCTGATCACGCTGTGCGTCGGCGCTGGGATGGGCACGGCTACGGTTATCGAGCGCGTTTAAGCAAGCAAGGCCTTCTTTTTTGCAAAAAAGAAGCAAAAACTTTTGCTCCCGGCGCCTGCATGACGGCCCGCGCTGGTTCTGCCAGGCCAGTGCTCGCAGCCAGGCGCGCACACTTCTGCAAGCGTCAGGAACAAAAGTCCTTTGCTTCTTTTCTTCAGAAAAGAAGGCCTTCCTTTCCTTCGAACTTTTTACGAAGCGAGCAGTCATTTGAACAACTTCACTGTCGCAATCGACCACACCGGCGTAGCACTCATAACCTTCGACGTACCCGGCCGCTCGATGAACACGCTGACCGCCGAAGTCATGCGCGAGCTGGGCGGGATCGTCGACCGCCTGCGAACCGACGCCACCATCAAGGGCGCGGTGATTACCTCCGGCAAGGCCAGCGGCTTCTGCGCCGGTGCCGACCTCGGCGAGATGGGCGGGCTGATGGCCGCCACCGAGTCCGCCGGCGAGGCCGAGCGTGCCGCGATGTTCGACACCGTGGCCGGCATCAACAAGCTGTTCCGCGCGCTGGAGACCTGCGGTAAGCCGGTGGCCGCCGCGATCACCGGGCTGGCGCTCGGCGGCGGCTTCGAGCTGACGCTCGCGTGTCACCACCGCGTGGTCGCCGCGAACGACAAGCTGCAACTCGGCCTGCCGGAAGCCAAGGTCGGCCTGCTGCCGGGCGGCGGCGGCACGCAGCGCCTGCCGCGGCTGATCGGTGCCATGAAGGCGCTGCCGCTGATGCTGGAAGGCAAGTCGCTCAGCCCGGACGAGGCGCTGAAGCTCGGCCTGGTGCACCAGGTGGTGCCGGCCGAGGACGTGGTGCGCGTGGCCACCGCCTGGGTGGCAGGCGGCGGCGACTGCGTGGCACCCTGGGACAAGAAGGAATTCAAGATACCGGGCGGCGGCCCCTATTCGCCGGCGACCGCGCAGGTGTTCGTCATGGGCAACGCCATGCTCCGCAAGCAGAACTACGGCAACTACCCCGCGCAGATCAACATCATGAAGGCGGTGTATGAAGGTTTGCAGGTGCCGATGGACGCCGCCCTGCGCATAGAGAGCCGATATTTCGCGCGCACCATGATGACGCCGCAGGCCAAGGGCATGGTGCGCACGCTGTTCGGCTCGATGGACGCGCTCAGCAAAGGCGCAGCACGGCCTAAGATCGAAGCGAAGTTCGCACCAAAGAAAGTGGCCGTGCTCGGCGCCGGCATGATGGGCGCCGGCATCGCCTATGTGCAGGCGATGGCGGGCATACAGACGGTGCTGATCGACGTCAGCCAGGAAGCCGCCGACAAAGGCCTTGCCTACAGCAGAGGACTTTTGGAAAAAGCGGTGAAACGCGGCCGCATGGCGCAGGCCAAGGCAGACGGCGTGCTGGCACTCATCACGCCCACCACCGACTACGCGCACGTGCAAGGCTGCGACCTGGTCGTGGAAGCCGTGTTCGAGGAACGCGGCCTGAAAGCCGAGATCACCAAAAAGGCCGAAGCTTACCTGGCGGAAACCGCCGTATTCGGCTCCAACACATCGACGTTGCCGATCACCAGCCTGGCGGAAGCAAGCGTCCGCCCGGAACGCTTCATCGGCATACATTTCTTCTCGCCGGTGGATCGCATGGGCCTGGTGGAGATCATCATGGGCGAACGCACCAGCCAGGAGACGCTCGCCGCCGCCGTCGACTACGTCCTCCGCATCCGCAAGACGCCGATCGTGGTCAACGACAGCCGCGGCTTCTACACCTCGCGCTGCTTCGGCACCTTCATTCAGGAAGGTATGGAGCTGCTGACGGACGGCATAGCACCCGCCATCATCGACAATGTCGGCCGCGCCACCGGCATGCCGCGCGGCCCGCTGGAAATGCACGATGACGTCGCACTCGACCTGTCGCTGAAAGTGCGCACGCAAACGCAGAAAGACCTCGGCGCCGCCTTCGTGCCGACCGCAAGCGACCCGATCATCGCCAAGATGGTAACCGAGCTCGGCCGCTACGGCCGCAAGAACGGCCGCGGTTTCTACGACTACCCGGCCGAAGGTGCGAAACGCCTGTGGCCAGGACTGGCGGATCTCGCACCGACAACCCATGAAAACGCCGATCCCGCTCTCGTTGCGGAAATACGCAAGCGCCTGCTCTACCGCCAGGCCGTGGAAGCCGCGCGCTGCATGGAAGAGAACGTGGTGACCAGCGCGCGCGAAGCAGATGTGGGCGCCATACTTGGCTGGGGCTTCGCACCCTGGACCGGCGGCCCGCTCAGCATGATCGACGGCATCGGCGTGGCGGCGTTCGTGGAGGAATGCGACGCGCTGACACGCAAGTTCGGTGCGCGGTTCTCGCCGCCGAAGATGCTGCGGGAAATGGCTGCTGCTGGTGAGAGCTTTTATGGGTTGAAGGTAAGCAAGGCAGCGTAAGGCAAGGCCTTCTTTTTTGAAAAAAAGAAGCAAAAAACTTTTGCTCCCCCGCCTGCAT
>CAXTCL010000268.1:0-4425 GCA_964242035.1 uncultured Acetobacteraceae bacterium
GGAAGGAAGGCCTTCTTTTTTGAAAAAAAGAAGCAAAAAACTTTTGTTCCCCCGCTCGCAGGACAGCGCGCGCCGGTTCTGCAAAGGCGCATGCTGGCAGAACCAAACGAAGCCTTGATGCCGGCGAGGAGACAAAACTTTTTTGGTTCTTTTTTTCAAAAAAGAACTGCTTGCCTTGCCTTGCCTCATCTTCTTTTCCACGGGTTGGGCACGCCGATCCGGCTAAGGATACGTGCCTCCTCCATCTCCATGCGCCGGGCGTCGCCCACGTGATGATGGTCGTGGCCGCGCAGGTGCAGCGCGCCATGAACCACCAGGTGGGCGAGATGGTCGCCAGGGGGACGGCCCGCGGCGGCGGCTTCGCGGCGGACGGTGCCCAATGCCAGCACGATGTCGCCGCCGAGAAAGCCGCCGGCCGGTCCGGATCCGAGGTCGAAGGTCAGCACGTTAGTGGGTTTGTTGCGGCGGCGGTGCAGCGCGTTTAGGGATTGCACCGCGCGGTCCGAGCTGAGCACCACCGTGCCGGCACCGCCGGCCGCCATCGCGGCGCGGGCGGCGAGGCGGGCGGCACCCGGGACCAGGCGGTTCCAGCCGGAATCCTCTATGAGGACGGTCGGCTGGGTGGGTCGGAACCCCGCTCGTGCGGGGTTAAGACTGGACGGTTCCATCGGTCTCCCGGCGCGTACGGCCTCGGGTGGTCTCCCGGGCTGCGGCCGCGCGTTGATCATAGGCGTCGACGATGCGGCCGACCAGGGGATGGCGCACCACGTCGCGCACGCCGAAGCGGGCGAAGCCGATGCCCTGGACGCCCTCGAGGGTTTCCACCGCATCGCGCAGGCCGCTGCGTGTGCCGGGAGGCAGGTCGATCTGGGTGAGATCGCCGGTGACGACCATGCGCGTGCCTTCGCCCATGCGGGTGAGGAACATCTTCATCTGCGCTTCGGTGGTGTTCTGCGCTTCGTCCAGGATGACGAACGCGTGGGCCAGTGTGCGGCCGCGCATGAAGGCCAGGGGGGCGACCTCGATCTCGCCTGTTCCCATGCGGCGGATGACCTGGTCGCCCGGCATCATGTCGTGCAGGGCGTCGTACAGCGGGCGGAGATAGGGGTCGATCTTCTCTTTCAGGTCACCGGGAAGGAAGCCCAGGCGTTCGCCGGCTTCCACCGCGGGGCGGCAGAGGACAATACGTTCGACTCGGCCGGCCAGCAGCATGGCGACGGCCTGGGCGACCGCCAGGTAGGTTTTGCCGGTGCCGGCCGGGCCTAGGGCGAAGACCATCTCGTGCTTGGCGAGCGTCTCGATGTAGGTGGTCTGGCCGGGCGAGCGCGGGCCTACGGCGCCGCGGCGGGTGCGTATGGCGGGCAGGTCCGAGAGCGGCAGGCGGGGGTCTTCGTCCGTGCGGTTCATCATGCGTATGGCGGCGTCCACGTCGCCGGCGGCGACGCTCTGGCCCTTTTCCAGGCGGCGGTAGAGGCCTTGCAGGGCGGCTTCGGCGGCCTGCACGCGCGCGGGTTCACCGCTGATGTTGACCTTGTTGCCGCGGCACGCGAGGCGCACGCCAAATCCTTGTTCCAGCCGCACCAGGTGCCGATCGTGATCGCCGAGCAGCAGTGGTAGCAGGGCGTTGTCGTTGAAGTTGATCGTGATGGCGCGGCCGGGCGCCGGGGTGGGGGCGGCGGGGATGATTTGGGTCAAGCGCAGGCCTTCTCCTTGAGGAACTCTCCAGACAGGGAATTGGTGTGCGCGGCGACGATGCACACCGGGATCTCCTGACCGATCAGCGCAGCTGGGGCGGTCAGGTGGACGGGTTGTAGCCAGGGCGCGCGGCCGGCGATCTGGCCGGGGTGGCGGCCGTGGCCTGTGACCAGCACGGGGATGGTGAGGCCGACGCAGCTTGCGTTGAACGCGGCTTGCTGCGCGCGCAGCAGGTCTTGCAGCGCGTGCAGGCGGCGGTCCTTTTCCGCTTCCGGCACCTGGAAGGGCGCGCCGGCGGCGGGCGTGCCCGGGCGCTGGGAGTATTTGAAGCTGTAGGCCTGGGCGAAGCGCACGTCGCGTATGAGCTGGAGGGTGGCCTCGAAGTCGGCTTCGGTCTCGCCCGGGTGGCCGACGATGAAGTCCGACGACATGGCGAGGTCCGGGCGGGCGGTGCGCAGGCGGTGGACGATGGCAAGGTACTCGGCCGCGGTGTGGCGGCGGTTCATCGCGGCGAGCATGTGGTCCGAGCCGGACTGCACCGGGAGGTGCAGGAAAGGCATGAGCTGGGGCAAGTCGGCGTGGGCGGCTATCAGCGCGTCGTCCATGTCGCGCGGGTGCGACGTGGTGTAGCGCAGGCGGGCGAGGTGGGGGATTTCGGCGAGCGCGTAGAGCAGGCCAGCCAGCGTGCCGCCGGCGCCTGCACCGTGCCAGGCGTTCACGTTCTGGCCGAGCAGGGTGATCTCGCGCGCGCCGGCGGCGACCATGCGGCGGGCTTCGGCCAGGATGGAGGCGGCGGGACGGCTGGCCTCGGCGCCGCGGGTGTAGGGGACGACGCAGAAGCTGCAGAACTTGTCGCAGCCTTCCTGGATGGTGAGGAACGCGGTCAGGCCGCCGGCTGTCTGGGCGGCTGCGGTGTCCGGCAAGTGGTCGAACTTGGATTCAGGCGGGAAGTCGGTGTCGATGACGGCGCCGGCGGCGCGGCTGGCCTGGGCCACCATCTCCGGCAGGCGGTGATAGGTTTGCGGGCCGAGCACGATGTCCACGTAAGGGGCGCGGGCCAGGATCTCCGCGCCTTCCGCCTGCGCCACGCAGCCGGCGACGGCCAGGATGGTGGGGCGGCCGGCCTCGGCGCGGGCGGCCTTGATGACGCGCAGGCGGCCGAGTTCGGAGAACACCTTTTCTGTCGCGCGGTCGCGTATGTGGCAGGTGTTGAGGATCACCATGTCAGCGTCCTCGGGTGCGGCAGCGGGGGCGTAGCCGAGCGGGGCCAGAACGTCCGCCATGCGGGCGGAGTCATACACGTTCATCTGGCAACCCCAGGTGATGACGTGCAGGCGCTTTGGGGTGGGCATCAGACGGGGCTCCGGCTCTGTCCCGCGCTGGGCGGGGAAGAGCGAAGAGATCGCGAGGCGCGGGTGCGCCGTCAACTGTTTCCCGTGCTGAACATCCGTGTCTCCATGGGTGCTTAACGTGTTTTCAATGTTGTTTCGAGTCCTGGTCAAGGAAGCAAGCAAGGCCTTCTTTTTTGAAAAAAAGAAGCAAAAAACTTTTGACTCCGCTGTCGCGGACCTTTCCGGGCAGTCGCCGACAGGGACCAAAAGTTTTTTGCTTCTTCTTTTCAAAAAAGAAGGCCTTGCTTCCTTAGGCAAACACCGCCGCACCAGCTGGCGAAGGTGCGGCACCCTCGAGCGGCCGAGCCGGCCGGTTCTGCCGCAAAGCCGCGGCCCCGTCCGCCACCACCTGCCAGGCTGCCTGGCTGAGCGCCTTGCGGGAGGGGAAGTCCGCCGGGTCGAGCGGCGTGTGGAACAGCAGGGTGACGCGCTTGCCGCGCCATTGGGCGACGCGCCAGACGTGCGGCGCCAGCTCCATGTCGCCATACCAGGCAAACACGCTGCGGCTGCTGCGGCTGACCGGCAGGCCGGCCAGGCGATCATAGACCACGGAGACGGGCTGGATGAGCGGGCTGGAGTTGCCGTAGGCGGCCGCGAAGAACGAGGAGTGGAAGGGCAGGACGCGCGAGCCGTCCGAGCTGGTGCCTTCGGGGAACAGGATCAGGTCGTCGCCGCCGGCGAGCTTCTCCTGCATCTGGTCGCGTTCGCGGCCGATACCCTGGCGGGAGCGGCTGACGAAGACAGTGCGGCCGAGACGGGCGATGGTGCCGACGATCGGCCAGCTGGCCACGTCGTCCTTGGCGACGAAGCACGCGCGCAGGGTTCCGCCCAGAGCCGGGATGTCCAGCCAGCTTGCATGGTTGCAGACGTAGATCAGAGCACGCTGGTTCGGGCGGTCGGCGCGCTGGGCGGCCGGGGCGCCGATTACCCGGATTTGCAGGCCGATCAGGCGGGCGACGCTGTGCCAGTAGAAGGCGGCAAAGCTAACCCGGGCGGGCGCGCGCGCGACGAGGAAGATGGCCTGCAAGACGCAGGCGAAGGGCGTGAAAAGGAACACGCCAGATATACGGCGCATGGCGCGCACCTGGCGCACGAGGTGGCTTTTGCGGGAGGCAGGGGCAGCCGTCGCTTGCTGCACCAGCACCGCGCCTCGGACCGTGGGATTCAACCTGCTCATGCGGGTGAGGTTTTACGCCTTTCGGCGGTGGCGTGCGACGACGGAAGTGTTACTGTTGCGCGACAGCACGCAGGTGTGGCTTGTTTGCACTCGGCCAGGGGAGTGTCTGGTTTGAGGGAAGTAGGCAAGCAGTCCTTTTTTGAAAAAACGGACCAAAAACTT
>CAXTCL010000269.1:0-4379 GCA_964242035.1 uncultured Acetobacteraceae bacterium
AGGCGATCCAGTTCTGGGATCCGGCGATCACCATCGGTGCCGCGTTTCGCGGCGTGTTCGCCAAGCAGAGCGAGATATTCAGGCTCGGCGATGCGATGCGCCGGGCGGGTCACCGGCAGGCGGGCGTTACCGCACTGGCGCGCGCTTGGCTTGCCCAGCAACGCCTGCTCCGTCATTTTCCGCCGTCGAACTAGGCGAACGGTTGTTGAGGAAGCAAGCAAGGCCTTCTTTTTTGAAAAAAAGAAGCAAAAAACTTTTGCTCCCCGCATCGTCAGCGCAGGTGTCGTATCCGGAAAGACACGATCACGGCAAGTGCGAGGGGAGCAAAAGTTTTTTGCTTCTTTTTTTCAAAAAAGAAGGCCTTGCTTTCTGCCTGTGTTCCACAGCCGGCGCCGTATGCGCCGACCGCCGCTTGTCGTTATCAAACCCGTGTTTGCGCCTTCTACTTGGGGAGGCTGAAGGCGAAGATCGTGTTGCCGGTGCGGCCGATGTTACCGTAACCATCGCCCCAGTACACCACCCCGTTCACGACCGAGGGACCGTCCACCGCGGCGCCGTGGGCTGCATAATTCCAGACCTGCGCGCCTGTCGCCGCATCGAGGCCGACGAAGTTGCCTGCGCCGTCGCAGCCGTACATCACGTCGCCGGCCAGCGTCACGGCACCTTCGGCGCGCGCGAAGGCGCCGGCCGGCGGCTTTTGCGTGCGGCTGGATTTGCTGGCGACTGGCGGCTGCTTCGCCGTTGTTGCCGTCTGCCACAGGATGTGGCCGTTCGAAGCATCGAGCACAGACCAGAAGCCGCCGTTGGTCAATTGCTTCGAGCCCAGCACGCTCGACCACACGTAGTTCGCGTTTGAGGCGGCCACGAACACACGGTTGTGGCCTACCGCCGAGCCCCACTGGATGCCGCCGCGGGTGCCGCCGGGATTTACCTGCGTGGCCCACACTGTCGCGCCGGTGTCGCGGTTCAGCGTCCAATAGATACCGCTTTTCTGGCCGGCACCAACCACGTCGGTGACGCCCGCGGCGTTCAATATCTTGAACAGATTGGGGCCGGAGCCGAAATCATAATCAAGCCCGGCGGGTTTCGGGCACGGCGTGGCCGGCGCGTGAGCGCTGGGCAGACACGACACAGTCCAGGTGTCCAGAACCGTCATCCGGCGCGCCCAGTTGACGGCGCCTGTGGCGAGGTTGAGCGAGATCATGCTGTCGATGTGATCGTCAGGCGCGAGGCAGGTGTCCAATTCGCCCGATGTCTGCGCGGCGGCTTGGCAGGACGCCACGGAAGGCGGCACGGAGTAGTTGTCTCCTGTGCCGGCGAACACGGCGCCACGGCCCTCGTCCACGGCGAGGTTGCTGCCCCATACGGCCGCACCGGTGTACCCGCTGGGCACCATGTAGGTTTTCCAGAGCATCCTGCCGGTCGCGAGGTCCAATGCTGCCACCGACCCACGGAAGGTGGGCACGAAGCCCTTCACGGTCGCCGCCATTTCCTCCTGGTTGGAAGCGACGCCGACCACCACGCGGTTGGCGAGGATCACCGGGGAGGAGGTGATGATCGCGTATTTGGCCGACTCCAGCGTGGTTCGCCAGATCAGCGTGCCGTCCGTCTTGCTGAGTGCGTACACGGTGCCGGATGCCTGGTCGCCGATGATGATGCTGGTGGGCCCGATGGCCGGGCTGGTGCGCGCGTTGGACTGCGCGTTGCCGGTGAGCGACGGCAGCTTGATGTGCCAGACTATGGCGCCGGTTGCTGCATCGAGCCGGTAGACCGAGCCGCCAGAATCCACGGCATAGGCAGCACCGCCGTCGATTGTGGGGGTGTCGGGTACTTCGCCGCTCGTCTTGAAGCTCCAGAGCTGCGTCAGGCCGCCTGCGTTGGCCGACGTGATCGCGGTCTCGCCCAGATTGGCGCGGGTGTTCAGCACGCCGTTGCCCGCACTGGGCCAAGTTGTGGAGGCAGTTGTTTGGGCGCTCGCAGTGGACATGCAGGCTGCGTACAACAACGGGACAGCAGACCTGGACAATTTCTTTTTCATGGAAATGGGTTCTCCCTGATGGCTCTGGCCTGGACGGGCCACTGTTTGCAAAGTTTCGTCAGGATACCGAGCGGCGTTGAAGTTGACCCGCGGTGGAAAGCAAGCAGTCCTTTTTTGAAAAAAAGGACTAAAAACTTTTGTCCCGCGCATTTGCGGCGTTCGGTTGTTTGCGGACGCACACGCACGCTGACACTGCTGGGAGATAAAAGTTTTTTGTTTCTTTTTTTCAAAAAAGAAGGCCTTGCTTGCTTTACATACTGGTCACTACCGAGGAGCGCGGCGAGTGGCACGCTACTTTGCAGCGCTCGCTGGTTTGTAGGTCAACTCCTCGACGGGAGTCTGATCCGTGGCGCCAAAAAAATACAGATAGTCGCTGGGCGAGTTCTGAAGAACCGGGCTGTTGCCCGGTGACAAGAGCTGTCCGAACTTGGGTGCCGACTCGAACAAAGCTGCGAACTGGATGCCGGGCAGGCCGATGCCGAAACCGCTGAACGCATCGGAGTCGATCGTGAGCTGGTAGGGAGGTTTTACCGGAAAGAAGATCGCACCTTGATAGGTGGGCGAGTAGACAAGCCTGTGGCCGTTGATCTTGATCGTGACGAGAAGCGCGCCCTGCGTGTCAGGCATATTGGTGGATTCGTTATAGGTGCAGGAGTTGTTGCGGCAAGTCTGGCTTGGGCCGAGCAGTTCGGGCACGTATTGCAGGTAGATTGCGACCGTGGCGCCGGACAAGTCGGCTCCCGCCGTGCCGAAATAGCCCTTTGTGTCGACAGTCTTGGCTCCGCTTATGGTGCCGGTCAGATTTTCCGTGATTACGGCAGGAGCGGCCCAGGAGGTCGTGGCTAACAGCGAAGCGGCGGCGGCGATCAACATGCAGCGCATTTTCGTTCCTCTGTGTTGATAAATCCGACAAGGTCCTGCTGTGCGTTCACAACGCAGTGGTTACCGACTGATGGCGAGAAAGGTTGGTGCACCAATAGGCGTCTGCTGGCCAAAGGCGACCGGAAGACGGCACGCTGCATCCTTTCACCGATGCGGCGGCAGCCTCCTGTCGCGTTGGCGCGCCGCCCGCATCTGGTTGGGTCCTCGCAGGCCAGACCGTGGACGTAGCCGGTCCTGTAAAGCTGTGCGCAATGCGAGAGCGGCATACTCGGGCGGCGCTGCTGTCGGAGCCAGGCCGATGTGTTGTAGCGGGGCGGATACTCCAGAGCGCTTCTGCAACATGTCCGCGAGGTTTCGGATGCCGGTGCTGACACGACACGCGATGTCGCGGGCAAGATGGATCATGCGATCGCCACGCACTTCACGCGCCGCGGTTTGCCGGACGTTCGGCACGTTGACCTCCGGAACGGAGAGCTTCACTTCGGCAAGTTCCCAACCGGCTATCGCAACCCCCACTTTCGTGGTGTCGTTACAGTGGGGGCATACAAGCCGGCCGTCCCATTTCGCCTCGCCGGCGAAGCCGCAAGACCGGCAATTATAGCGGGCCATGCCCTTCTCCTCGTCAGTCATCCGGGAATTGCGAGCGAGCCTTCAACTTCGCAATCGCGGTCGTCTCAATCGATCGCCTGACACACCTGCTAGAAAGAGCTGGCCCCGGGACGATCGGCAAGCAACACATCGAGACAGTTCAGGGCAACGGAATGTTCGAACAGCGCCCTGGTGTGCCTGGCTACCAGTCCGCGCAGGTTCGGTTCGGCGCCCGACGACACGTCTGGCGGAAGCGCGCCGGCCGTCGCCTGCAGGCGCTCCGCCCCGTCCTGGACATGGCGGATGGTAGCCCGCCATCGTTCGGCGAAATCTCGCTCAACCAAGCTCGTCAACCTCCCTACCTTGCGGTAACCGCCCGGCGTATTCTTGGAGGTCTATCAGGCCTACATTGCACGAACATGACGCGGCCTCGGGTTCGCATCGTGAGACGTTGACATTGTCGGCAGCAGCAGCCGGAAGGTGGCACCTCCACCGGGCGTCTCGTCCACCGAGGCAGTTCCGCCGTGAAGCTGGGCGACCTCGCGGACGATGGCGAGGCCGAGGCCGGTGCCGGGTCCGTGGTCGTTCTTTCGCCAGAACGGCTCGAACACGTGCGGCCGGTCTGCCATGGCGACGCCGGGACCGTGGTCGCGGACCTCGATGACACCACTTGCGTGCACGGCTACGGTCACGAGCCCGCCGCTGGGGGCGGCACGCAGCGCGTTGTCGATCAGGTTGGTCACAGCGCCTTCGATGGCGCGTGCGTTGCCGAGGACCGTCACACTGCCCGCGCAAGCCTCGAACGCGATCTCATGCCCGCCCCTGATGGCGAGCGGAGCACAGGCGGCGACCACGTTACGTACATGGCAGA
>CAXTCL010000270.1:0-4365 GCA_964242035.1 uncultured Acetobacteraceae bacterium
ACCGGAGCACCGCCAACATGACAGACCTAACTCTCGCCCAGGCGCAAACCATCGTTACCGGCGCGCTGGCGCACGCCCGCGGGAAGAGTCTGCAGCCGTTGCTAGTACTGGTGCTGGATGCCCGCGCCGCGCCAAAAGCGTGCGCCGCCGAGGACGGCGCCAGCCACGCTCGCTTCGACGTGGCGCGCGCCAAGGCAAACGGCGCGCTGGCGATGGCGATGGGTTCGCGCAGCATAGCCAAACGTGCGCGCGACATGCCTGCGTTTGTCGCCTCGCTCAGCAGCGTCATCACCGGCGGCCTGGTAGCGGGACCTGGCGGCGTGCTTGTTCGCGATGCGTCCGGCGGGATCATCGGCGCCGTGGGCGTGAGCGGCGATGTGGGTGACAATGACGAGGCGTCGGCGATTGCGGGGATCACGGCGGCTGGCCTGATGGCGGATCCTGGCAAGGATTAACACGTTCCAGCTGCCTAGAATTATCCTGGTAAATCCGGCTGCTGCAGATGCGCGGTTCAAAAGGTTTTTGCTTCTTTTTCTCAAAAAAGAAGGCCTTCCTTACTTCACCGCCTCCGCCAACCACCCCCGCGCCTTATGCAGCTCCGCCCAAGGCAGTTTCCCCAAGGGAAAATGCCCCGCCATCACCACGCTGATCACCGCATTCACGTGCTCCAGATGCGCCCGCTGCCCGGACGCGATCAGCGCGTTCCGGAACACGCTGAGGCAATGTATGCTTTTGGAAAACAGGTCCTGATCCGGTTCCGGCTCTTGCGCCAGGATCGTGTCCAGTGCGGCAAGCGCCACCTTACCCGATTCATTGGCCATGGCTGGTGCCGCCGCGGTTCGGTAGCCGTCCGGCGCGCAGATTGACCGTCACCGCCTTTGTCGAATGTATGCTGGTGTTTGCGTCGCCGGTAATCGCAAGCAGGACGTTCGCGATGTCACCGCGCGCGTAGCCTTCCCAGCCAAACACCCAGGGCATGCCGACCTGGTGTATCACCCTTCCGTCGATCACGAATGGGCGCACACGCTGCGTCACCATCGCGCGCACCTCGATGTCACCACGCAGCGTGGAGAGCACCGTCCAGCCGAGATGCGTGACGCCGAGTTCGCCTGCCAACTCAGGCGAGATCTCAACAAACGCCTCGGGCTGCAATTCCGCGGTGTGCGGGGCCACCCGGCCCATGATGCCGCCGCAGTGCAATTCGGTCAGCCGGTAGGTGGTGAACACATAGGGGAACGCGGGGTCGTTCGGTGTGTGCAGGACGTTGCCCGGCCGCTTCCACGCATGCGCGGTGGGGTTGGACTGCACATTGTACATCGGGTTGTGCACCGGGCTTTCCATCGGCTCGTAATGCGTGGGCAGCGGGCCATCTTTCAGGCCGCTCGGCACGAAGAGCTGGAGGTTGCCGTCCGCCTGCATGATGAAGGCCTTGTCGCCGCCAAGCGCGTCCATGCCATGCGGTCGCTTCGACCAGTCCGGGCGGTAATCCGGCGGCGTGGTGGCCACGTAGTCAGGCACGTCTGTACCCTTCCATTTGGCATCGTCCCTGTCCCACCAGACAAGTTTCTTGCGCTCGGACCAAGGCTTGCCGGCAGGGTCGGCGGAGGCGCGGTTGTATAGCGTGCGCCGGTTGGACGGCCAGGAGAATGCCCAGCCGAGTTGGCTGCCCGGGCCGCCTGGCCCGTCCGGCGTGCGGCCGCGCGCCACGTTGTGGCCGTCCTTCGGATAGATGCCGCAATACATCCAGCCGCCGCAGGCGGTGCTGCCGTCGTCCTTGAGATCCTGGTATTTCTCCACCTGCCTGCGGTCGGCCACCGTGTAGCCGTTTATTTCGCGCAGGATGGCTTCCGCATCCGGCTCCGCGCGTTCGCCGCTTTCCGGATATTCCCAGGTCAGCGCGCGCATTGCGGCGTCGCGGGTTCCGGTGCTGCCCGCATACATCGCTTTCAGCCGTTTCCCGAGATGGTACATGAACCAGAGGTCGGAGCGGCTGTCGCCGGGCGCGTCCAGCACCTTGTCGTGCCACTGCACCAGGCGGCTGGTGTTGGTCACCGTTCCGTCCTTCTCTCCGGACAGCGCCGTGGGGAAGAAGAATATCTCGGTGCCGATGTCTTCGGGCTTCAGCTCGCCGCGTTCGACAAGGCGGCCTTTCTGCCAGAAATTGGCAGTCTCCGTCATCGCCATGTCGCGCACCACGAGCCATTTCAGCCGCGTCAGCCCGCGCTCCACGAAATCGGAGTTCACCGCGCCCACTACGGGATTCTGGCCCATGATGAACTGGCCCAGCATAACGCCGTCCACCATCGCCATCGTCATCGGCTGCTGGGAGAGATCTCCGGTCAGTTTCGGCAGATGCTGGTAGCCCCACTCGTTATCCGCCGTGGCGTGCGGGCCATACCAGGCCTTCAACAGGCTCACCGCGTATTTCGGCATGTTCGCCCACCAGCCTGTAGTAGGCGTCTCGGTCTTCAGGTAGTCGGCCAGCGAGGCGTGGTCGTGAAACACGTTCGGCTGCGGCAGGTAGGTGGGCAGCATGTTGTAGAGCGTGGGTATGTCCGTGCTGCCCTGTATGCTGGCATGGCCGCGCAGCGCCATGATGCCGCCGCCTGGCCGGCCCATGTTGCCGAGCAGGCCCTGCACGATGCTGGCCGCGCGGATGATCTGCACGCCCACCGAATGATGCGTCCAGCCGACCGCGTAGCAGAACGTGCCGGTGCGCTCGCGCCCGGAATTGCGCGCCAGCGAATTGGCGACACGCAGGAACGTCTCGCGCGGGCAGCCCGTCACGCGCTCGACCATCTCCGGCGTGTAGCGCGCATAATGCCGGCGCATGATCTGGTAGACGCAGTTCGGATGCTGCAGCGTCTCGTCGCGCGCCGGCGGGCTCTCCGTCATGCTCTCGAAGTCGCCGCCGTGATTCTCCTGCTCGGCCACGCGATGTTCGGAGACCGAGGACGGCACCGTCTTGCCTTCATATTGCCAGCTATCGGTCTCGTAGGAGCCGGTCTTCGGATCGAAGCCGGAGAACACGCCATCATTCTCTTCAGGATCGCGATAGGTATCCTCGATGATGTGCGCGATGTTGGTGAATGCCATCGCGTACTCGCGGAACCACAGATCGTGTTCCAGCAGGTGATGGATGATGCCGCCGAGAAAGGCGATGTCGCTGCCCGAGCGTATAGGCGCGTGCACATCCGCCAGCGCGGAGGTGCGCGTGAAGCGCGGGTCCACATGTATGATTTCGGCACCGCGCCGCTTGGCCTCCACCACGAAGCGGAACCCGATTGGGTGGTTCTCCGCCATGTTGGAGCCCATGATCACGATGCAATCGGCGTTCTCGAGGTCCCAGAGGGCCATCGTCGCCGCGCCGCGTCCGAAGGAGGTACCCAGACTGGGCACCGAAGAGGAGTGTCAGATACGCGCCTGGTTCTCGACGTTGACGATTCCCAACCCTCCGGCGAAGAGCTTCTTGATCAGGTAGTTTTCTTCGTTGTCCAGCGTGGCGCCGCCGAGCGAGCCCACGCCGAGCGTGTGGTTGACGGTACGCCCGTCTGGCAATTTCTCGACAAACGTGTCGTCGCGTGCCTGCTTCGTAAGCTGGGCCACGCGGTCCATCGCCCATTCCAGCGGCCGCTCCTCCCACTCGGTAGCGTGCGGCGCGCGGTAGAGCACCGTGTTGATACGCTGCGGCGAGAGCAGCACGCCAAGTGTGCTGGAGCCTTTCGGGCACAGCGTCCCCTGGTTGATCGGGCTGCGCGGATCGCCCTCGATATGCAGCGGCTTGCCACCCTTGGCGTAAATGAGCTGCCCACACCCGACCGCGCAGAACGGGCACACGCTGGTGCCAACGGTGTCCGCCTGCTCCAGCCGCGGACGCAGGCTACGGGACAGCTCGCTTTCGGCTGCCTTGGACTGCACGCTCTGCCCGGCGAGCTGGCGCGGGAGGGACCAGTCATGCACGAAGCCGGCAACACGGCCCGCGATGCCCTGTCGAAGGTTACGATAGCTTGGCTTTTTCGGCATGCCGTCTATGTGACGTCCGCCACCAGGTGCGCAAACCAACGATGTCGTGAACGCCGCCGCCCGATCGCATACGCCCTGAACGAAATAGCCGTTATCGTGTCGGGATACCGCCTCATGTGCCTGAGAACAGCGTCGGTTTTGACCTGAACTTCATCACGGCCACGACCGCTGCCGTGAAAAGCGGCAAGCCGCCCACCAAGATGTTTCAAGGCAACTTCCAGACCGCGACATTCTTCACGCAGCGGGATCCTGACGACACTTGTTCGGCGTGATTCTCTGCATAGGACGGCCCGAGTCACGCTGAAGCCGCCGCCTCCCTGGCGCGCGATAGCTGCCTGAAGG
>CAXTCL010000271.1:0-4336 GCA_964242035.1 uncultured Acetobacteraceae bacterium
GCAAGCAGTCCTTTTTTGAAAAAAAGGACCAAAAAACTTTTATCTCCCCCGCATCTGCACCAGCCCGGTGCCTCCTGCGACCACGCGCGTCGCAGCGTCGGGGAAGCAAAAGTTTTTTGCTTCTTCTTTTCAAAAAAGAAGGCCTTGCTGTCTTCCTACAACGCCGCCCCACAGCGTGTGACCCGAGGCGCCGCCTGGAACGTCAGAGCACCCCGGCCCGCAGACAGCAGATCCAGCCGGCCGCCGCGACTGAACGGCACGTCGAGCGCCAGCGCGCCGGTGAGCGTGACCGTGCCGTGCAGCCGGTAGTCCACCCCGCCACCGCGCAGCACGCCCAGCAACTGCGGGCCCAGATTGCGGTTGGTGACCGCGACCTGGAATGGCACCAGCGTGGACGAGCGGGCCGGCAGCCTCACCGCGGCCTCGCTCTCCCCTTCGGCGAAGGGCGCCTGTTCCACGTCCAGGGCGACCCGGGCGCGGCGGAAGTCCAACGCGTCGGGGTTCGGGTTGGACACGCACAGATCCACCGCGAGCACCTCATCCAGCAGGCCGACTTCGCGGAGCGAGACGTCGCGTATCTCCACTTGCGGCGGGGCGGCAGTCAGCAACGTGCAGCCTGCGGCCAGTGTGACCAGGGTCGGCGCCATGCGCCGCACCGCCGCAGCGACGCGACGCATGACCCTGCCCTCCGCCCTAGCTCAGCCCTTCCTTGCGTATCGCTTCGTCGCCGGCGCGCAGCACGTCGGCGGCCACACTCTTCACGTTGCCGGCGAGGTCACCGCTGAGCGCCGCATCGACGAGCTGGCCGGGCGTCTTCTCGCCGGCCAGGCCCTGGCCGTGCACGCCGTCCCGGGCGCTGGCGGTGACGGCCTGCATCACACGGCCGCCGCGTTCGATGCTCTCGCTGGCCAGGGTGCGCACCGCGTCCCTCGCCTGGCCGGCGATGCCGCCGAGTGCGGCCTCTTCCTGGTCCGAGTGCGGCAGCAGCGCGCCCAGCAGCGCGCCCAGCAGCGCGCCCGCAGCCAGTCCGAGCGCGCCGAGCAGGACGGGGCTTTCGGAGATTGCCGCGATGAGGTTGCCGCCGGCCTGTCCGGCCGACTTGCCGCCGGAAGACAGCGCGCCGCCGGCATAGGAAGCCGCGTCCTGGAGTGCGCTTTGGGCCGAGGTGCCGAACGAGCCAACAGCCTCGCTTGCGCTGCCGATCGCACCGCCCGCCTGGTCGCGCACATCATGCGCGCGGCCGGTCACCGCGTTTTCGATCGCGGTCACGGCGTGGCGTATGCGCTCGCCGAAGGATTCGGTGGTCTCCTGGGTGTGGCGCGCCAGCCCAAGGGCTTCACCGCGAGCCATGTCCAGGCGGGCGGAATAGGCGTGCTCCGGCTCGCCGGCGTCGCGCGCCGTGGCCTGCCTGGCGGTGTCCAGGCGCGCCAGGGTGGCGGCGTGGTCGTCATGGCCGTAGGTCGGCAGCCGCGCGGGGGCTGGGCCAGCGGTCCCTGCGGCGCTGCGGGGGTTGGAAGCCATCAGCCAGGCCAGGCCGATGGTCGTGATGGCGGCCGGCATCGGGTTGCCGCGCACATTGTCCAGCAGGCTGCGCCCAAAGGCGGCGCCCTCGCTGCCGCGGAAATAGCCCATCAGGTCGTCCAGCACCTGGCCGGGCGAGAGCCGGTCCTGCAGCTCGCTGAGATGGCTGCCCAGGCGGGCGCGCGTGCGGTCTAGGTCCTGCTCGATGCGGCCGGTCTCGGTCCCGACCGTCCTCTGGCCCGTCTTCGTAGTGTCGGACATCATGTGTGCTCCTTCACGAGGGTCGCGTCCTTCTGCAGGCTGGCGAGGCTGCGGTTCGGGGTGAGGCCTTTGAGCGACAGCATCGCCAGGCCGGACCGCGCGAGCAGGCCGCCGACGACCACGATCAGCAGCCCGACGATGAGAAAGGCGGCCCAGGCCGGGATGACGTAAGCCAGCCCGAGGGCGGCCGCCTGCAGCAGCACGACCAGCCCGGCAAAGGCGACCAGCGCCCCGCCCACCAGCCAGATCGCGGCCAGGATCATGCGGTCCAGCTTCTGGTCCAGCTCGGCGCGCGCCAGGCGGACCTCGCCGCGCACCAGGTCGCCCAGATCGGTGGCCAGGCTACCGACGATGTCAGCCAGGCCGTGGCCGCGGTCGGCGCGCGCGCCGCTCACGGCCTATCGCCGGGATAGAGCCTGGCGGAAGGCAGCGCCGGCTCGCCGAACGCGGCCGGCTGCTCCATCGGCCCGCCTGCAGGCGGCTGCGCGGCCGGAGCGGCGGCCCCGGTCGCGGCCAGGCGGCCGACGCGCGCCAGCGCGAAGCCCGCCGCCATCGAGGCGCCGACGAACAGCGCAGGCTGCCGGCGGGCAAGGCTGCCCAGATCGCCCATCAGGCTCTGCAGGTCATTGGTGCGCAACGTGTTGGCCAGCACCGACAGCTCGGCCGCGCCGCGTTCCACCATGTGCGCCACCCAGTCCTGGTGGCCCTCGAGCTGCTCGCCGGAGCGGTGCACCGCCTTCGCCACGTCGTCCAGGTAGCCAGCGACGTTCTGCTTCTGGGACTCGGCGAGCGAGCCGGCCTTTTCCGTCACGTCGTCCAGCAGCGACGTGGCGCGCGCCTGGGCGTCGCCCGCCACCGCGCGGGCCTGCTGCACGGCCTCGGTGCCGGCCTGGGCGGCGCGGTCGCCGACCTGCCTGGCGGCATCCCCCATCGCCTTCAGGTCGGCGGCGTTGCGGCCGACGGCGTCGGTGTTCCTGCTGTCGCTCATAATGGTCTCCCTTGGTTGCCGGAAGTCACTGCGGGGATTGCGGTGATTGCTGCTGGTATCCGCCCGACGGCGTCACAGGCTGCTGCTGCTGGTATCCGCCAAGAGGCGCTACCTGCCGCTGCTGATATCCGCCAGAGGGTGGCACAGCCTGCCGTTGGCCGGCATTCGGCGCACCCTGGCCGGTCCGGTGCGAGAAGCAGCCTAGCTCGTAGCAGCCGAACAGCGCCGCCGCCCCGATGCCGATCGCCACCTTCGTGCCGGTGGACAGGCCGGCCGGCGCCGCGTGACCGGCCGCGCCGACGGTGGCCACCAGCCGCTGCGCCTGCTTCGGGCCGCCGCCGTCTGGGATCAGGTCCACCTTGATCTGGGTGCCAGGCGGCAGCGAGCCGACATAGCCGCCGAACGCGACCAGGCTGGCGAACACGCGGCCGTCCACGGCGATGATCTGGTCGCCGGGCTTGAAGCCGGCCTGCGCGCCGGGAGAGCCCCGGCGCACCTGCTTGACCCGAATGATGTCGAACGCCAGCCCATCGTCGGTGATGTGCTGCGCGCGCTCGATGTCCATCCCGAGGGCGCCGCCGTTATGCGGCAGCGACGCCGCGTCCTCCTGGCTGACCAGGCGGTAGCCCATCGGATTGTCCGCCCTGGCCGGCGCCGCCGTCCAGGGCAGCGCCAGGCAGGCCGAGACGGCGGCGGCGAAGATGCGCGAACGCATCGGGGCCGCGGCGACGATGCGTTCGCGCATCGGGCTAGACCGACACGGTGCCCTCGTTGGGCACCTGACCGTTCGGGGTCATGCCGGACACGGCGTTCGGCAGATGCTGGCTGAGCTGGGACAGGAAGTCCTGCGGCTGCATGCCGGCCTGGCTCGCCATGTTCTGCACCCGGTCCTGGCCGAACACGCTCTGCAGCTGGTCCGGCGAGACCGGTTGGTTCTGCCCGTTGCCGACCCAGGACTGCGCGATGTGGCCGAGCCCGGCCTGCTCGAACATCGAGACCAGGCCGCCGACGCCGCCGCCCATCCCAGCCATGCCGGCCTGACCGCCCATGCCGCCGCCCATTGGCGATTGCTGCTGCCCGCCGCCGCCGAGCAGGCTGGACAGCACGCCGCCCATCGGCGAGGCACCGCCCCCGCCGCCGCCCATCAAGCCGCCGATGACCTGGTCAAGTAATCCCATGATGCCGTTCCTTCAATGTTGCGCGTGGGTTAGCGAAGCGAACGCCTGCCAACCACGGCGTGGTAGAGAACCAGCACGACGACCGCACCGATCACGGCCACGAACATGCTGTAGATGTTCAGCCCGGTGACGGGCGCCGCACCCAAAGAGGTGAACAGGAAACCACCCACCATGCTGCCAATGATGCCGAGCACAATGTCGAGAAGCACGCCTTCGCCGCTCTTATTGACGATCTGGCTCGCGATGAAGCCGGCGATGAGTCCGAGGATGAGCCAACCGATGATGGACATGTTCGTGTTCCTTATGAAGAAGAGGTCATTGGGTTGATCAGGTAAGGAAGAAAGCAAGGCCTTCTTTTTTGAAAAAAAGAAGCAAAAAACTTTTGTTC
>CAXTCL010000272.1:0-4269 GCA_964242035.1 uncultured Acetobacteraceae bacterium
GATAGCTGCCTGAAGGTTCCCGGCCCGTCCTGCGGGAAAAGGCTTGCTTGCACTCGAAAGGGACCAGCCGTTGGCCAAAACCATGGAAGGCGTAGTCACCATCGTCCAGGAAAGCCGCTTCCAGCTCACGGACGACGATGGCGTGGGCCACCTGTTCATCCTCGGCCATCTGTGTGGCACCGAAACAGGCCAGCTCCCCGCGTTGCAGCGCCACCAGTCGCGCGTGCGCGTCAGCTACAAGCCGGCGCCGAACCTGATCGGCAACGTGGCCAGCTCCATCGAAGTGGCGGTCTGACGCACATGGACACGCACCCGCGCGCCCTCGAGCAGACCAATTCGCAATTTCGCGGGCCGATCCCCAACGAGAGCGAGCTCACCGCGCACGTCCTGATCGAGCCTGGCAAATCCTACGGGTTCTTCACCGACACCACCGTGTGCATCGGCTGCAAGGCCTGCGAGGTGGCATGCAAGGAATGGAACAACCTGCCGGCCGACAACATCGGCCTGACGGGGCAAAGCTTCGACAACACCGGCTCGCTGTCGGCCAATTCCTGGCGTCACGTGGCATTCGTGGAACAGGCGGACCTGCGCGCCCGCCCGCAAGGAGGCTGCGGGTCAGGCGGCGTGCGCGGCAACGAACAGCCGGCCTACCAGAGCGGCTGGCTGATGCTGAGCGACGTCTGCAAGCACTGCCACAACGCGCCCTGCCTGGAAGCCTGCCCCACCGGCGCGCTGTTCAAGACGGAGTTCGACACCGTCGTGATACAGCAGGACATCTGCAACGGCTGCGGCTACTGCGTGCCGGCCTGCCCGTTCGGCGTGGTCGATCTCAGCACCACGGACGGCAAGGCGCATAAATGCACGCTGTGCTATGATCGCCTGAAAGGCGGCCTGGAGCCGGCCTGCGCCAAATCCTGCCCTACCGACAGCATACAGTTCGGCGAACTCTCCGACCTGCAGCACCGCGCCGCCGAACGGGTGGAAACGCTGCACGGCCTCGGCGTCGGCAACGCCTATCTCTACGGCACGCCCGGCGCACCGGGTGCCACGGGCGGCCTCGGCCACCTCAACGCGTTCTTCCTGCTGACGGACCGCCCGGAGCGCTACAACCTGCCGGCCGCGCCCACGCGCGCATCAAACCGGGTGGCGCCCGCACTCACCGCGGGGCTGGCCGCAGTGGCCGGGCTGGCTCTGACGGCATTTGCATTGTTTGCGGCGGAGACGCCGAAGCGAAGAAAGTAAGCAGTTCTTTTTTGAAAAAAGAACAAAAAACTTTCGCTCCCTGTCGGCGGTTGCTGAAACAGCGCGCGACAGCGGACCAAAAGTTTTTTGCTTCTTTTTTTCAAAAAAAGAAGGCCTTGCTTCCTTCCTGTCCCCATAAGGCCGAACGCGCATGAACTACCAGCCCACCCCAATACGCGCGCCGGACGAGAGACCCGAGACCGGCAAAGACGCGCACGACACCATTAGGCGTCCAGGCAAATGGGACGGCCCCACCTATTACGGTCGCTCGCAACTCAAGCCAGCGCCGTTCAACAACTGGGTGGTCGGCGGCTACATAGCGCTTGCCGGCCTGTCCGGCGCCAGCGCCATCATCGGCGCGATCGCCGAAGCCACACAGGGCCGCGCCGCCCGCAAGCTGGCCCGCCGCTCGCGCTACCTGTCTTTGCTGGCGCCTACGATCGGGTCGGCGCTCCTGGTCTGGGACCTGCACACGCCGCAGCGCTTCTACAACATGATGCGCATCGCCAAGCGTACCTCGCCGATGTCCATAGGCACCTGGATATTGCTGGCGTTCACCGGCCCCGCCATGCTGGCGGGCGCCGCACAGTTCGTGGCCGACCGCCGGCCGCGCCTACGCTGGCCCTGGCAGGTCGCCCGTGTGGCACAGATCCCCGCGGCGTTTGCCGGCGCCGGACTTGCCACCTACACGGCCTCCCTGCTCGCGGCCACCAGCACGCCGCTCTGGGCGGCAGCCCCGCAATCCATGGCGGTGCGTTTCGGCGCCTCTTCGATCGCGGCGGGTGCGGCCGCACTCTCCTTGGGCGAGCGCTCGCCGCGCACCCGTCGCGCACTGGACGCACTCAGCGTAGCGGCCTTGGCAGCCGAGCTGGCGGCCACGGTGCAGTCCCACCATGCCTACAAGGCGAAGGGCGTGGAGGAGGCGCTCGATGGCGTGTGGGGGAAGGTGGAGGCCTATGGCGCTACCGGCGCTGGGGCCGTCCTGCCATTGGGGCTGAAGCTGGCTGGCCTGATGCTGGGCGGGTCACGTAGCCCGCTGGCGGCTTTGGCGATGCTGGGCGGCAGCCTGCTGCTGCGCGTGTCCATCATGGAGGCGGGCGATGCTTCGGCGGCTAGGCCTGAGGTGAGCTTCCGGTTTTCGCAGCCGGAGAACCTACCTGAGGCGAAGTAAGGAAGGCCTTCTTTTTTGAAAAAAGAAGCAAAAAACTTTTGGTCCCTGTAGGCGAACGTCTCAGTACCCGCAGACAGGGAGCAAAAGTTTTTTGGTCCTTTTTTTCAAAAAAGGACTGCTTGTCTTGCTTCCCTAGTAGCTGAACCCGTCGTACCCATACCCAGGCGTCGCATAGGGAATGCTGTAGAACGCATCCGGATATTCTGAACTGTGCACGTTTGGGTAGGCAGGGCCAGGCGGCCCGTCATCCCGGGCGTCGCCCATCTGCCGCATCCGGCCGTGTGCCACCATGCAACGCCCGTGCGCGATATCGTAGCGCTGCGCCGCGGAAGGCCCTGTCGCGCCCTGTATCGCCGCGGCGCCGGCGTGGCGGCAGGTATCCTCGTCCTCCGCATAGGTCGCGAAGTCCCCGCCGTAAGCGGGAGCGGCGAGTTTCGTGGCGCCCAGGAGGCAGGCGGCGACGAGGAGGAGCTTGCTAGAGGCTGACATACTAATTGAACGCCGCGGCGCGCAGGACGCTTCACGGGGGGATGCATTTTGTCGCATGCTGGCAGGAACGCGCGGCCTCACCGCAGCCAGGCCAGCAGCGCGTCCCACAATATCGCCCGCGCATTGGAGCCGGCCACCATCCCCACATGCCCGGCGCGCGGCCGTATCACGACGGCGCCCGGCAGCAATGCGGCCAGCGCAAGGGCGGTCGCCGGCGGCACGATCCTGTCACGCGACGGCACGGCGATGAAGCTCGGCAGCTCCGGCACGGACACCGGCAGGCCGGCGATGCGCCAGGAGGCGCCCGCCGGCGTGTTGCCGCCATACCAGCCGCCGATCACCTCGCGCGCCACCGGGGCAGCCAGCGGCACGCCGTCGTTGAGCCAGTCCTCCAGCGCCACGAACATCCCGGCGCGCGGGCCATCTTGCGCCTGCTTGCCGAAGGCGCGGTATTTCGCCGCCACGCTCCCCGGCTCCACCAGGCTGAACAGCATCTGCAGCACGTCCACCGGCAGCGTCCCAAGCGCCAGGGCAGGCTCCAGAAACGGCAGGCTCGCGCCGAGCCGCTGCGCCGCCGCGCCGCCATCCGCCCAGAAATCCCAAGGCGTGGCCAGCAGGACCAGCCGTTGCACCAGGTCCGGCCGGCGCGCGGCGGCGGCCACCGCCATCAGCCCACCCATGCAATAGCCGGCCATGGTCATTGGGCGGCCAACCGCTTCCATGGCGCGCTCCAGCCGTCCGGCCACGTAGTCGGTCAGGGTAAAAGTCTTTGCCGCCGCGTCCGGCCAGCCCCAATCCAATAGCAGCGGCCGCACCCCGCCCGCGGACAGGAAGCGCAGCAGCGAGTGGTCTTCCGCCAGGTCCAGCACATACGCCCGGTTCACCAGGCTGGGCACGAACAGCACCGGCTCGGCGCCGTCCGGCCCGTAATCCAGCAGCCTTGAGCCGCCTTCCTCCCAGATCGCCGGCGGGTCTGCCACGCGGCGTTCGAACGGGTGCGCCCGGTAGGCGGCGATCCCGGCCAGCAGGGCTGCGTCAGGTGCCGGCGGCGTCCAGCCGGGCGAGGCGGCGCTCCAGCTCGTCCAGGCGTCGCTCCAGGCGCGCGACAGCTCCGGCTGCGCCGCCAGCATCAGGTGAAACAGCAGCGGGCGTGGGCCACGCCTCCGGTGCGGCCCCGGCGCCTCTGGCCTGGTCAGCAAAGGCTTCTTGCGCCTCCTGTAGTTCGCGGTCTTCGGCCAGCGCACGGAGTTCGCTGCGCCAGATGACCGCCCAGTGTTTCCGCCACTCTTCTGTCAATCCTGTGCCCTCGGAAGGAAGGAAGGCCTTCTTTTTTGAAAAAAAGAAGCAAAAAACTTTTGGTCCCTGTC
>CAXTCL010000273.1:0-4265 GCA_964242035.1 uncultured Acetobacteraceae bacterium
AGTGGCGTGCCTCAGAATGAAAGGAGGTGCCTGCACCAGCGCAGGGACAAAAGTTTTTGCTTCTTTTTTCAAAAAAGAAGTCCTTGACTTTTTTAAGCCCGCGTCGATCCGCGCATTACCGAAGCATCCCCACTCCCAGGCAGCACCCGTCCCATTGCGCTTGTCGGCATGTGCATATGGTCGACAAGCACACCCTTGATCAGACTGCGCACATCCGTCGTCGGCGCCAGGTCGCGGTTCTCGAACAGCCGGCCGGCGCCCAGGCCCGGCCAGTCCGCGCGCACCCGGCCGCCAGCCACCGCGCCGCCCACCAGGAGCGCCACGCCGCCTGTGCCGTGGTCCGTGCCGCCGGTGCCGTTCACGTGGGCGGTGCGGCCGAATTCGGTGACCGCCAGCACTACCGTCTTGCTCCAGGCCTCGCCCAGGCCAGCCTTCAGCCCGGCGAGGCCTGCATCCAGCTGGCCGAGCGCGGTGGCGATGCGCCTGTCCTGGCCGGCATGGGTGTCCCAGCCGCCGATCTCCAGTACGGCTATGCGCGGGCCGTTCGCCTGGGCGAGCAGCCGGCCGGCGGCCCCGGCCATCACTTCGAAGCTGCGATCTTTCTTCGGGTCGGCGGCCTGGCCTTGCAGGGCGCTGGCCGCGAAGCCGCGCTGCTTCAGGCCTTCTTCCATCGCCGGCCCCACCACCGGATCACGCGCGCTGATGTTGAGCAGGCGCTGGTAGAGGTCCGCGGTGGGCTGGGTGAAATGGTCCGGCGCCCAGGCTTCCACGGCGGCGGGGCCGCGCAGCAGCAGAGGAGCAGAGAGACCGACGGAGAGGGCCAGCTCGCGGCCGGGGTTCGGCATCAGGGCGACCGCCCGGTTCAGCCAGCCGCTATCCAGCCGCTGGTCGGCGCCGCTCTCCAGGCAGTCCTGCGCCTCGAAATGGCTGCGGCTGCGGTAGTGGCCGGCGCAGGCATGCACGAACAGCGCCTCGCCGCCGGCGTACATCTGATGCACCTGGGCGAGCGCGGGATGCAGGCCGTACAGGCCGCCGAGGTCCAGCACCCCGCCCGGCTGACCGGGCTGAGGCAACGCGAGTGGGCCGCGCAGGCCGGCGAAGGCCGGATCGCCGTAAGGCTGCACGGTGGACAGGCCGTCCATGGCGCCGCGCATCAGCACGACGACGAGTCGGCGGTCGGTCTCGGGTGCCGCGAGCGCCATTGAGGTGCCGCCGAAGGTGAAGGCCGCGGTGAGGCCGAGCAGCGCCTGGCGGCGGGCCAGGCGGAACGCCTCCGGGCACAGAGCGAGGGTCCTGGTCAGCGCCTCTGAAATTCGGGGGAGGACAGCAGGAGGGTCAGCCCGTCCCGGCGAGATCCGGCGGCCCTGATCTGGGCCATCGTGGTGGCACTCATCAGCGGGCCCACCGTGGCGGAGGCGAGCTGTTCGGGATCGGTGTTCGCGTACCTGCCGGCCATGCTGTAGCTGAAATCGACCCGCTGCAGCATGGCTTCCGGTCCGGCCCAGTCCGCCGCGCGGTCCGGCCAGCCGATCGGGAATGGCGCCTGGAAGAGCGGCTGGCCCAGGCTGGCCACCTGGCCGGCGATGCCCGGCACCTGATCCGGGGTGGTGCCGAGCGCGCGCAGGCAGGCGATGACGTATTCCTGCGGCGTGCGCAGCTTGGCCTGCGGTTTCCAGGCGCCTGGTAGTTCAATGAGTGCGGCGGCGGCGGCACCCAGGTCGCCCTTCGTGTCGCGCAGCACCGTCTCGATGCGCGAGACTTCGCCGGGCGGCGGCGTGTCGGCACAGAAGTGGCAGCAGAGCTTGGCGGCCAGATGACGGTAGGTGGCGGGGTGCGTGCCGAGCCAGGCCAGGAGCTCCACGCCGCCTTCCTCGCCAGGGGGCCAGGTCCGGCCCATCACCTCGATTTCGCCAGGCTCGTGCATGTTGGGGCGGAAGCGGAAGCCGACCGGCGGCTGCTTGGAGTCGATCGACCAGCCGGTGAGCACGCGGGCGAAGTTGGTGACGTCGGCCTGGGTGTAGCCGGCGGCAGGGGTGATGGTGTGCAGCTCCAGGCACTCGCGCGCCAGGTTCTCGTTCAGCCCCAGGTGGCGGCGCTGGCCGGCCAGGCTGTCGGGGCCTGCGGATTCCCCCTGGTTGAGATAGTTCAGCATCGCCGGATGGCGCAGCACGGCGAGCAGCATGTCCGAGAAGCGGCCGGTTACGTGCGGGCGTATCGCCTCGCGTATGTAGGCGCCGCAGCACGCAGTGGCGATCAGCGTTTTGGCAGCGATGGTGAAGTGGTTTGCCCAAAACCAGACGAGCCGCTCGCGGTAGGGTGCGTCGGTCATCAGGGCGCGGCCCAGCAGGGCGCGCGTCTCGCGCTGGGCCAGTTCGCCGACCAGGTATCGGTTCATGGAAGGAGCGGGCGGTGGCGGGCTCCCCGCTGTCCTGGCGGCCTTGAGAGCGCCCGCTGCGGTCAGTTGCTCGTTGACCACCGCAAGGCCGGAAGCGGTGTCCGGCAGGTCGTCGCTGGGGGTGGCGTCCGGGCTCTCCAGCTGGGCGCGCAGCCAGGCGCGTGGGTCGGCCGGCAAGGGCTGCTCGGGACGGCGCCCGAAGCCGAAGCGGTTGAGCGCTACGAAAGCTGCGTTGTCCATGCATCTGTGTAGCACCGGCAGGTGTTACCGGCGGTGACGAAGTGTATGGCGCCGGGGCCAAGCGGGGCCATGTGGCCCGGATGGACATCGAGATGACGCGCGCTGCTGGCCTGGAAGCGTTGCAGGCGGCAGTGCCCATGCTGGGGCGCCGGTATGCCGAGCGTCGCAACACGGAACCTGGTCCGGACCAGCTTCCAACGACGACAAGGCTATCTCCTTATCTACGCCGGCGCATCCTGCTCGAGGAGGAGGTGGTCAGGGTCGCGTGGGACGCGCACGGACCGGCGGCGGAGAAGTTCATCCAGGAGGTGTTCTGGCGCACTTACTTCAAAGGCCACCTGGAGACACGGCCGTGGCTCTGGACCGATTACAACGTCGCGTTGGCGCACGAGCAAACGCGGCTGGAACATCAGCCAGGGCTGCGCCGGGCCTACGAGCAGGCCGTGGAGGGCCAGACCGGGATTGATTGTTTTGACGACTGGGCCCACGCACTGGTCGAAGAGGGGTGGCTGCACAACCACGTGCGCATGTGGTTCGCCAGCATCTGGATCTTCACGCTGCGGCTGCCCTGGGAGCTGGGTGCCGATTTCTTCGCGCGTCACCTGCTGGATTTCGACCCTGCGAGCAACACGCTCGGCTGGCGCTGGGTGGCGGGGCTGCATACCCGCGGCAAGCATTACGTGGCCAGGGCGGAGAACATACGCCGCTACACGGACGGCCGTTACGATCCGCGCAACCTGGACGAGTCGCCGGAGCCGCTGAGCGAGCCGGAGGGCCCAGGCGCGATCGCGTTACCGCGGGTGGAGGCCGCGCCAACTGGGAAGGTGACGCTCATGCTGCATCTGGACGATCTGGCGCCTGAGAAGCTGGCCTTGGGCGACGCGAAAGTGGTGCAGGTCTGCCCGATGCCGGTCGGGATCACCGGCAGGTCCGCCCTGGTGCAGCAGGTGGACGAAGCGGCGATGGCGGATGCCGTGGCGCGGGCGTGCGCCCATTTCGCGTGTGCCGAGAGCCAGGCCCAGGAGGGCAAGCTGGCCGGTGCATGGGCGCCGGCAGGCCCGTCCAACGATACGCTGCCCAGCTTCGTCCGGATCAGACGCGCATGGGACGAAGCGGTGTGGCCAAAAAGCACGAAAGGCTTCTTCAAGGTGAAAGAAGCCATCCCCGCGATCCTGCGGGAACAAAGCTAGCCTTGTCATCGGCTCGCCGACAGGGGCCAAAAGTTTTTGCTTCTGCTCGAAAAAGAAGGCCTTGCTTGCTTCCTTCTTGCAAAATCCGCCGCACTCGCGCATTTCCACGCCATACTTAACGCCAGCCCATTAAGGACACGGCGGGACAGGGGTCCTGCCGCGTCCTCTATGGCATGGAGGCCATCCTGTGTCCGCGACCGACCTAGCCAAGCTACGTAACATCGGCATCACTGCCCACATCGACGCGGGCAAGACGACGACGACCGAGCGTATCTTGTACTATACCGGCGTGTCGCACCGCATCGGCGAGGTGCATGACGGCAACACCACGACCGACTACATGGACCAGGAGCGCGAGCGTGGCATCACGATCACGTCCGCGGCCGTGACGTGCGAGTGGAAGGACCACCGCATCAACATCATCGACACGCCCGGCCACA
>CAXTCL010000274.1:0-4256 GCA_964242035.1 uncultured Acetobacteraceae bacterium
AGCAGTCCTTTTTTGAAAAAAAGGACCAAAAAACTTTTGCTTCCCCCGCATTTGCAGCGTCCGGATACACCGAAGCGACTGAACCTGCGCCAGGGATCAAAAGTTTTTTGCTTCTTTTTTCGAAAAGAAGGCCTTCTTGCTTGCACAAAAGTCGACCTTGATGCTGGCTCGGTTATCTCCGTCAGCTGCGCGTTTTCTACGCGCACGCTTCAACCCTGCGCTGACAGCAGAGCAGAAGCTTTTCACGTCTCTCTCGTCCCAAGCGGGCGACCCAGCCGCCACTGCGCCTGCGTTGACATCCTTTTACGCCTATTGATTTGCCCGGCCGCTCTGCGTCCGCCTAGGAGCGTGCAGGCCTGCCGGTTTGCCAGGCACGCATGTACGCAATTCTACGACGGAGGCTTTCCGTAATGCCGTCCCTGCTTTCCCGTGGCGTCCTGCGCCTGCTGGCCATCCTGTCGACCGCCGCACCTTTGCCCCCGGCCAGCGCGGCGGCCCTGCAGGCCGTGCATCGCTTCGCCGATACCGGGGCCAGCACGCAAAGCCATTACGCGCTCGGCGCCAGCCCGAACGCCGAACTGCTGCAGGCCTCGGACGGCAATTTCTACGGCACCACTACCTACGGCGGCAGCGGGCTCTGCCCGAACACCGGCACCGGCGGCGTCCTGGGATGCGGCACCGTATTCCGCATGACGGCGAAATACGTCGTAACCACGCTGTATTCGTTCCCCTACGACACCGCCACCGGCAAGGCCGCTGACGGCGCCTTTCCGACAGCCGGGCTGATCGAGGGCAAGGACGGCTTCCTCTACGGCGTGGCACAGGATGGCGGCACCGCCCGGTGCAACGGCTCGCTCGGCTGCGGCACCCTGTTCCGTATCTCCACTGCCGGCGCGTTCCACCTGCTGCACCAGTTCTGCAGCGGCGACGGCTGCGCCAACCCGAGCGAGGGCGGCCGGCCGATGGCCCACTTGGTGCAACTGCCCAACACCAGGCTGTGCGGCACCACCCAGCAGGGCGGCGCCGGCAATAACGGCACGCTGTTCTGCGCCTCGACCGCCGGCGCGGTCACCACCACCTACATATTCGACGGCACCAACGGCGATTGCCCGGACGCCGCGCTGCTGGCCAGTGCGGATGGCAAGACGCTCTACGGCACCACGCCCTTCGGCGGCACCAACGGCCAAGGCACGGTGTTCTCCCTGAAGGCCGGGCACGTCACCACCCTGCACGCTTTCGGGTTCAGCACCGGGGACATGAGCGGGAACCCCAGAGGCGCGCTGATCTTTGGCGCGGACGGCAGGCTATACGGCACCACCTATAGCGGGTCGCCCGCCGGCAGCCTGTTTTCGCTGAACACGAACGGCACCGCCTACACGTCCAGGACCGTCTTCAATCCGCAAGTCGCCGGTGCGGGTTTCGAGTCCACGTCCGGGCTGCTGCTGGCACGTAACGGGCTCATGTACGGTACTACTTTCGCCGGCGGCACAGGTGGCGACGATGGTTCCTTCTACAGCTACGATCCCGTGCACGGCGTCTTCGCGATGGTGGCGAGTTTCAGCACCGACTCCGGCGCAGCGCCGAATGCCGCGCTCATCGAGGGAAGCGACCGCTTCCTGTACGGCACCACGTCGCTGTATGGTGGCAGCAACAGCCGCGGGACCGACTCTGGTTCGGTGGTGCGCCTGGCGCCTGCACTGAAACAGTAAGCAGAGCGCCCCCATCAACCCGGCGCGACAGCCGGATCAAAAGTCTTTTGCTTCTTTTCTTCAGAAAAGAAGGCCTTGCTTACTTCCCTGCCCTACGCCGCCGGATACCGCAAGGCCGGGTTGCCCACGAAATCATGTCCGCCGCTATGCACTAGCGCGCCCTGCGTATCGAGCCAGATTCTGCCGCCCAACGCGCGCCAGCGCCGGCAGAACGTGTAATCCTCACTCAGGTAATGCCGCGTCTCCGGCTCTATCATGCAGTCGAACAGCGCGAACTGGTGCGGGCTGGGATCCTGCGTGGCGCGGTCATGCGCGGCGGCGAAGCGCAGTTCCGGGTAGGCCGCCATCATGCGCGCGATCGCCTCGCGCCGTATCATCATGAAGCCGGTGCCGGCGTATTCGCCGGTGACGAAGCCGTCTTTCTCCTCGCGCTCACCGTCAGCGCAGGGCAGGCCCACGTAGCGCAGGGCGGCAGTCTCCAGCCCCTCACCCTGCCTGACCCGGGTAATCGCCTCGTGCGACCAGTCCCGCGTCTTCAGCGGGTACATGCCGGCCACCACGTCCTGCCCGAAGGCGATCATGCGCAGGACCTGCGCCGGCAAGTAGGAGATGTCGGCATCCACGAACAGCAGATGCGTGGCGCCTGGCCGGTCCATGAAGCGGGCCACCAGCGTGTTGCGGCTGCGGGTGATCAGCGAATCGAAACCGTGCAGATCCACGGTGACGCTGAGGCCGGATTGCATGCCCTGGAGCATCAGGTTGGTGGTGGAAAGCATGTAGCCTTGCGTGACGACTCCGCCATAGCAGGGCGTGCAGACGACGATGCTGGCGTGGTTGGATGATGCCATGGCGCTGGTCCGGAACAATGAAGTCAGGCTAGGCCGCAAAGCTTACGAAAACGTTACGCTCGCCTGGCAGACACATGCCAGGTTAGTTCCGTGTACCCAACGAGCCGCTTGTCGGCTGTTAAATGCCGGGCTGGCAGCGCACGGGCCTGCGCCACGAGCAGCCTGTCGAACTGATCGCGGTGCAGCATGGGCAACCCTGCCACATCGGCAGCGTGCAGGTCGGAGACCGGGAGCAACTGAAAGCCGGTCATCCGGGCTGCCTGGGCCAGCTTCGCCGGTGCGTCGAGGCTCCAGTCCCCTCGCCCGGGCGAGGCCTCGATCGCGACTTCCCAGATGTTTACGGCGCTAAACAGCACCTTGTTGCCGGGGTCCACGATGGCGTCTCGCGCCACACCCGACAGGACCGCCGGGCGGCCCAGCGCCCAGATCAGCTAGTGCGTGTCCAGCAGCAGCCGCATCAGCCACCTTCGAACAGCGCCAGCACGACGTCCGGCAATGGCGCGTCCAATCCGCCGGTATCCCGAGCGTTCCGGCAAACCACGCGCTTGCCGACTGGCGCCTCCATTGCACCACGCCACACCAATTACCACAGCCTCTTTGACCCACCCCGCCCGCAACCCTATATCCACAGCGAAGCGAGCCGCCCCCACACGGGAACCCCACGCCCAATGAACTACCGCCCCTACCAGAAAATCGAACGCCGCCGCTCCAGGCAGATCCACGTCGGCCGCGTCCCCGTGGGCGGCGACGCACCGATCAGTGTGCAGACGATGACCAACACGCTGACCTCGGACGCCGCCGCCACCATCGCCCAAATCCGTCTCTCGGAGATTGCCGGCGTGGACATCGTCCGCGTCTCCTGCCCGGACGTGGAGAGCACCGCCGCGCTGGCCGAGATCGTGCGCGAGGTAAACGTGCCGATCGTGGCCGACATACACTTCCACTACAAACGCGCCATCGAGGCCGCCCAGGCGGGTGCGGCCTGCCTGCGCATCAACCCCGGCAATATCGGCAGCGCGGACCGCGTGCGCGAGGTCGTCAAGGCGGCGAAAGACCATAACTGTTCCATTCGCATAGGCGTGAACGCCGGCTCGCTTGAGCGCCATCTGCTCGAGAAATACGGCGAGCCCAATCCGGATGCCCTGGTGGAATCCGCCCTTGAACACGCCAAGATCCTGCAAGACCATGACTTCCACGAGTTCAAAATCAGCGTGAAAGCGTCCGACGTCTTCCTCGCCGTGGCCGCCTACACTCAGCTCGCCGAAGTCTGCGACCACCCGCTGCACATCGGCATCACCGAAGCTGGCGGCAAACGTGCCGGCACCGTGAAGTCCGCGATCGGCCTGGGCAACCTGCTCTGGGCCGGCATAGGCGACACCCTGCGCGTCTCCCTCTCCGCCGAACCCGCCGAGGAAGTCCATGTCGGCTGGGACATCCTCAAGTCACTCGGCATACGCCACCGCGGCGTGAAGATCATCTCCTGCCCGTCCTGCGCCCGCCAGGGCTTCGACGTGATACGCACGGTCGCCGCCCTGGAAGAGCGCCTGGCCCATATCGAGACACCGGTCACGCTTTCTATCATCGGCTGCGTGGTGAACGGCCCGGGCGAGGCGCTGATGACCGATCTGGGCGTCACCGGCGGCGGCAACGGCAGGCACATGGTGTACGCGGCCGGGCGCCAGGACCACACAATCGAGGG
>CAXTCL010000275.1:0-4251 GCA_964242035.1 uncultured Acetobacteraceae bacterium
CAGGGCCGAGAGCGTCACCTGGTGCGCCGGCACATCCAGCCGCGCCGCCGCCTCGAACGTGGCGGGCGCCGCCTGCACGGCCAGGGCCGCGTCGGTGTGGAGCAGCAGGGCTGCCAGCGGACCGTTCGCACTCGCGTGCGCCTGGCCGGTGACGCCGCCGGCCGCGATGCCGTCCACCGAAAGTGCCAGCGCCACATCCGGCCTGGCGGCAGGGTCCGTGACATGGCCGGTCAGCGACACATGCCCGACCGCGTTCCTGCCGACTGCCAGCCCGCTCGCCTGCACGTCGATGCGCGCATCGGGGCGGCCTGTGCGCTGCGTGGTCTCCACCCGCGCCGTAAGCCCGCCTGCCAGCGACTGCCCGGTGAGCGCGTCCAGGTCCGCCAGCCGCGTCAGCCGCGCGTTGATCGTGCCGGTCGGCACGGTCTCGCCCTTGCCCAGCAGCAGGTCGGCGGTGGCGGCCAGGCTGCGCCAGTCCGCGCGGGTGAGCACGGCGTGAAAGGCGCCGTCCTGCTGGCGGGAAAGCTGCGCGTCCAGCAGCACCGGGCTGCCGGCGAAGCGGCCGCTGGCCTGCACCGTGCCGGACGGGTTGGAGGGGAGGCCCTGCGCGCGTATCGCGGCGGTGATCGGGCCGCGCGGCACGGCGCGTGTGCCGACATCGCCTTTCACATCGGCCTGCAGCGCCAGCCCGCCCGGCGCGCCATCCACCCGGCCGGCGGCGGCGAGCGCACCCGCCACCGCTGGGGAGAGTGCGGCGAGGTCACGCAAGCCGACATGCCACGCCAGGGCCAGCGTGCCGGCGAGGTCGGTGCCGGTGATGTCGGCATGGGCGGTGCGGCCGTCCACCGCGGCGCGGGTGATGGTGAAGTTCTGCCCGTCGAGGCGCGCGGTGGCGCCGTAGGTGGTGGTGCCGAGGAGGGTGGGCAGCGGGGCCAGGCCGCCGGTGAAGCGGGCGGTGCCGTCCACCGTCATGTCGCTCGCCTGGCCGTGGCGGGCCAGGGTGGCCACGGCCTCGGTGTCGCCCTGGATGTCCGTGTGGCCGATGGCGGCGAACGGCGCCAGGCTGGGGATCACCGTGTGCAGGCGGGCGGACAGGTCGCCGCGCGCCTGGGCGGTGCCGTCGGCGCTGATGAGCGGGTGTTTCAGGGCGAAGCGTATGGGCAGGGTGGGCTGGTCCAGTTCGGCGTGCAGCGTGAGGTCCAGCGGGGCGGCGGCGAACAGGCCGGGCTGCGGGGGCGGCAGGACCAGGCCGGCGAGCACGGCATGGGCGTCCACCGCGCCGCGGTTGCCGGTCGCGTCCAGCGTCAGGTCGGTGATGCTGGCGCCGCCGCCGTGCACGCCGTGCAGGTCCGCATGCGCGGTGACGTCCGGCGTAGTAAACGGGCCGTGCAAATGCGCCTGCAGTGCGACGCTGTCCCAGGATAGATCCGGTCGCGGCGCCATCGCCGGGGCGGCGGCGTCCACATCGAGCGCGGCGCTGTGGCCCACCAGATCGACCGTTCCGTGGGCGTTGGCGTGCAGCGCGCCGGCAGCCAGGGTCACGTCAGTGCGCTCGGCGCTGCGCAGGCCGGCGATGTTGGCGTGCAGCGACAGCGCGCCCAGGTCCGGCACTGCGGCCAGGCCGGATACCAAGCCGCCGGAGGGTTCGGCCGCGTCCAGCTGTGCATTGATCGAGGCGGCATCCAGCCGGCCGTCCAGCCGGTAGGTGCCAGGGCCATCCAGCCGGTCGATCGCCACCTTGGCGCGCGCGTCGTCCAGCGACGCGACCTGCGCCGAACCGGCCAAATGCAGGACCGCCGCATGACCGGCCACGGCCGCGCCCAATGTCAGCCGCGCCACGTCCAAAGACTGCACATCCACATGCACCGGCAGGCGGAACCCGCCTTTGGACGGCGGCGCCGGCTTTGCGGCGGGCGCGGGCAGGCGCAGCACATCCATTCCGGCGGCGCTCAGCCGCGCGATCTTTGCCGTGCGCCCGGCCAGCGCCAGCGGCGACCAGTCCAGCGCCACGCCGTCCAGCGTCAGCCAGGTTCCCTTGGTGTCGCGCAGCTCCAGATGCGCCAGGCGCAGCGCGTTCGGGAAGCGGCCGGACAGCCCGCGCAGCGCCACCATCCCGCCCGACAGGCTGCCCGCCTGGCTCTCGATCAGCCGCCGTCCCGGTCCGGTGTTGGCCAGCGCCAGCACCGCCGACACCAGCACGATAGGCAGCAGCACAAGCACGCCCGCCAGCCAGAGCAGCACCTTGCGCAGGCGGTGACGGCGCGGTGGCGGCAAGTCGCTCAAAACGCCAGATCGCTCAAAACGCCTGCCCCAATCCTAGATACAGCTCGTAGCTGTCGCCGCCCTGTATGCGGGTGATCGGCGTCGCGATGTCCACCCGTATCGGCCCGATCGGCGTGTAGTAGCGCGCGCCTATGCCCGCGCCCTCTTCCAGCTTGCCGCCGAACGGCGCGCTGCTGGCGTTCACCTGGCCCGCATCGACGAACACCACCATGCCTATGTTGTGCCACACGCGCTGGCGCAGCTCTATCGTCGCCGCGTCGATCGCGGCGCCGCCGGCCGGCGTGCTGTCCGGGAAGCTGGGCCCGATCGACTGGTAGCGGAACCCGCGCACGGTCGCCGAGCCGCCGCCATAGAAGCGCTGGTCGGGCGGCAGCTCGAACTGGCTGGCGCCCTGGGCGCTGCCGACCAGGCCGCGAAGTGCCACCACGCTGTGGCCCGGCGCCGACAGCCCGAGCGTGTGCAGGTCGAAATACGTGCTGGCGGTGCCTTGCAGGACGACGAACGTGCTGTCCTGCCCGGACAGGCTCTCCGTCGGCGTGCCGATCAGCGTGGCGCGCAGCCCGTGCAGCGGATCGTCCAGCGGGGTGGCCACCTCCGTGCTGTCGAACTTGGCCGTGACCGGCACCGCCAGCAGCGTGTAGTCGCGCGTGGTGCCCTCCTGCAGGATCGATTCCTGGGTCGCTGTCGCGCCGATGCTCACCGACCACCGCCTGGAGAGTTTGCGCGACAGCACCGCGCCGGCGATCTCCGCGGTCTGGTTGTAGCTGATCAGGTCCTGCTTCAGCGCGGAGAGATCAAGCTCGAGCTGCTGGTCGCGGTGGTAGTAGTCGGGTTTGACGAACTGCGCGCGTGCCAGGTAGCCGATACCCTTGTCCGCACTGCCGCCCAGCCCGGTCACGGTGCCTGTCAGGTTGAGCTGCTCCGCATTGCCGAACAAATTGCGGTGCGTCCAGGTGATGCCGGCGCTGCCGCCCAGATCGGTGGAATAGGCGATGTTGAAGGTCACGGCGTGCAGCTTGCGCTCGCTGACATCCACACGCAGCGGAATGCGCCCGGCCGCATCCAGGCTCTTCGCCGCGCTGATCTTCACGCCGGAGAACACGCCGACCGAGGCCAGGTCCTGGCGCGCCGCCTCGATCTTGCTCGGCTGGTAGAGCTCGCCGGGCGACAGCAGCAGCCGCCGCCGCACGTAGCCCACATGCGTGCGCCCCAGCCCGGTGATGCTGATCGGGCCGATGTCCACCCGCGGTCCGGTGGTGACGTGGAAACGCACATCCAGCGCATGCGCCTCCGGAACTTCGGTGGCGACAGGCGGATCGACCCGGGCCAGCGCGTAGCCGTCCTCCTGCAACGCCGTCAGCAGCCGGCTCCCCGCACCCAGCACGTCAGCCGCCACCGCCGGCGCGCCCGGGTTCAGGGTAAAGGCGCGCGCAGGCTGCGCCGGCACCGCACCGTCCAGCTCCACGCGGCGCAGATGGAACAGCTTCCCGCGGTCGATATGCACCAGGACCGCAGCCGGTGCGGCTTGCGGCAGCGCGGAGAGCGTGTCCGGCAAGGTGGCCGTATCCAGCGACTGGCCCGCGATGGTGACGCTCACCTGCGCCTGGTAGTAGCCGAAACTGTCCAGTGCGGTGTGCACGCGGCCGACATCCGCCCGCGCCCGCGCCACCAGGGCGAACGGCGAGGCGGGCGCCGGCTTGCGCAGGGCGGCGAGCTGCGAGCTGCCGGTGATGGCGGCATCCAGCGCGGCGTCGCCCGTCGGGTCGATCTTCAGCGTGTAGGTGACCGGGTCGGCGGCTTGCGCGCGGGCGGTGACGAGCGCGGCGCCGGTGCACAGGATGCGGCTTGCCGCTTTCAAGCCTCTCATCGAGGGAGGTAACGAGGGCGTGGGGGCGGGGTTTCAGGAAGGAAGAAAGGCCTTCTTTTTTGAAAAAAAGAAGCAAAAAACTTTTGTTCCCGCGCCTGCAC
>CAXTCL010000276.1:0-4250 GCA_964242035.1 uncultured Acetobacteraceae bacterium
TTGGCTGTGCAAGCCAACGGAGCGATAGCAAGCAAGCAGTCCTTTTTTGAAAAAAAGACCAAAAAACTTTTGCTCCCTGTCGGCGGCCAATCGGAGAGGTCCGCGACAGCGGAGTCGAAAGTTTTTTGCTTCTTTTTTTCAAAAAAGAAGTGCTTCCTTCCTGGCCTTCGCCCGAAGCAGCCAACGCCAAAAAAGACGCACCAAGGACCTGCAATGGACGAAATCCCCAAAAGCACCCCCCGGCTCCACCCGGGGGCACGGGACGAGGCGGCCCTGCGCCTCCGCATTCTCGACAAGCTGACATTCCAGATCGGCCGCACGCCTGAGGACGCCACGCAGCGCGACTGGTTCGCCGCCACTGCCCACGCCATACGCGACTTCGTGGTGGAATGCTGGCTGGAGACCGGGCAGTCCGCCACCGCCCCGGGCAAGCGCGTCTATTACCTGTCGCTGGAGTTCCTGATCGGCCGCCTGCTGTTCGACGCGGCCGGCAACCTCGGCCTGCTGGAACCGGCACGCGCGGCGCTCGCCTCGCTCGGCGTGGACATGGACGTGCTGCGCGAGCAGGAGCCGGACGCGGCGCTGGGCAATGGTGGCCTGGGCCGTCTGGCCGCCTGCTTCATGGAAAGCATGGCCACCCTGCGCATACCCGCCTACGGCTACGGCATACGCTACGAATACGGCCTGTTCCGCCAGGTGATCGACCAGGGCGTGCAGCGCGAGCTGCCCGACGACTGGCTATCGGTCGGCAACCCCTGGGAGTTCGAGCGCCCTCTGGTGGCCTACATCGTGGGCTTCGGCGGCGCCGTGCACGCGCGCCACGACGCCCAGGGCCGGCTGCAACTGGATGCGCACGGCCGCCAGGTGTTTGCCTGGGCACCGTCCGAGACGCTCTCCGCCGTCGCCTACGACACGCCGATCATGGGCGGCGGCGGCGATCACGCCAACACCCTGCGGCTATGGTCCGCACGCGCAATCGAGAAGCTGCACCTCGACGAGTTCAACCGCGGCGACCACGTCGGCGCCTTGCGCGACAGGGTGCGCACGGAATCCGTCTCCCGCGTGCTCTATCCCGGCGACGATTCCGACGCGGGCCAAGAGCTGCGCCTGCGCCAGGAGTTCTTCTTCGCGTCGGCCTCCCTGCAGGACCTGATGGCGCGCCACCTGCAGCAGTTCGGTGATCTGGCCACCCTGCCGGACCACGCCGCCATACAGATGAACGACACCCATCCCGCCATCGCGGTGGCGGAGATGATGCGCCTGCTGGTGGACATCCACGGCCTGGAATGGGCGCAGGCCTGGCGCATCACGGTGGCCACGTTCAGCTACACAAACCACACGCTGCTGCCTGAGGCGCTGGAGACATGGCCAGTGCCGCTGGTGGAGCGCCTGCTGCCGCGGCACATGCAGATCATCTACATGCTGAACGCGCAGCACCTGGAACGCGCACATCGCGAGTACCACGCGAGTGACGGCCTGCTCGCCGCGCTCTCGTTGATAGACGAATCGCACGGCCGCCGGCTGCGCATGGGCCACCTCGCCTTCGTCGGCAGCCACGCGGTGAACGGCGTCTCCGCCCTGCACACGGACCTGATGCGGCAGACCGTGTTCGCCGACCTGCACCGCCTGTATGGGGACAGGATAAGCAACAAGACGAACGGCATCACCTTCCGCCGCTGGCTGCACCGCGCCAATCCCGGCCTGACACAGGTGCTCGTGGACGCGATCGGGCCGGGCTTTCTCACCAGGCCGGAGCGCCTGGCCGACCTGGCGGCTCACGCCGGCGACATCGGCCTGCAGACAGCGGTGGGCGGGCAACGCCAAATTGCCAAGCAGGCGCTGGGCACGCTCGTGCGCGACACGCTCGGGCTTGTGCTGGACCCGCACGCTTTGTTCGACGTGCACATAAAGCGCATGCACGAATACAAGCGACAACTGCTTAACATCCTGCAAACAGTGGCGCTGTACAACCAGATACGCGCCCAGCCGATGAGCGACCGCGTGCCGCAGGTGAAGATCTTCGCCGGCAAGGCGGCTCCAGGCTACAAGGCCGCCAAGCAGATCATCCGCCTGGCACACGACGTGGGCCATGCGATCAACACGGACCCTGCCGTGGGGGACCGGCTGCGCGTGGTGTTCCTGCCTAACTACAACGTGAGCCTGGCGGAGCGCATTATCCCGGCGGCCGACCTGTCGGAACAGATCTCGACCGCAGGGCTGGAAGCTTCCGGCACGGGTAACATGAAGCTGTCGCTGAACGGCGCGCTGACGATCGGCACGCTTGACGGCGCCAACGTGGAAATACGCCAGCACGTCGGCGCGGAGAACATCTTCATCTTCGGGCTGACCGCCGAGGACGTGGCCGCACGCCGGCGCGGCGACATGTCCGGCCACGCGGCAGTCGCCGCCTCCCACCCGCTGGAACAAGCGCTGCAGGCGATCTCGTCAGGCGTGTTCTCGCCGGACGAGCCGGACCGCTATCGCGAGCTGATCGAGAACCTGTTGCGCTACGACCGCTTCCTGGTGACGGCGGATTTCGACAGCTACTGCGCCAAGCAGGATGAGGTGGCGGCCCTGTGGCGCACGCCGGAGCGCTGGTGGCGTACGAGCATATTAAACATTGCCAATGTCGGGTGGTTTTCCTCGGATCGGACTATTGCGGAGTATGCGACCGAGATCTGGGGCATAAGGAAGGAAGGCCTTCTTTTTTGAAAAAAAGAAGCAAAAAACTTTTGCTCCGCTGTCGCGGGAGTCTCCTGATAGGTCCGCGACAGCAGAGTCAAAAGTCTTTTGCTTCTTTTCTTCAGAAAAGAAGGCCTTGCTTTCGTACCCAAACAAAAAAGGCCAACCAACCTGGACCACGCCCCCCTAGCCCGCCACGCCATGGCCTATGTGCTCGCAGGCGGCCGCGGCAGCCGACTGATGGAGCTCACCGACATACGCGCCAAGCCCGCCGTGTATTTCGGCGGCAAATCCCGTATCATCGATTTCGCCCTGTCGAACGCGATGAACTCCGGCATACGCCGCATCGGCGTCGCCACCCAATACAAGGCGCACAGCCTGATACGCCACTTGCAGCGCGGCTGGAACTTCTTCCGTCCCGAACGCAACGAAAGCTTCGACATCCTGCCCGCCTCGCAACGCGTGACGGAGACCGGCTGGTATGCCGGCACCGCGGACGCCGTGTTCCAGAACATCGACATCATCGCGAGCTACGCGCCGCGCTATATCGTCCTGCTGGCAGGCGACCACGTCTACAAAATGGATTACGAGCTGATGCTGCAGCAGCACGTGGAGCAGCAGGCGGACGTGACGGTCGGCTGTATCGAAGTCTCTTGCGCAGAAGCCACGGGTTTCGGCGTGATGGCGGTGGACGCGGCCGACAGGATCACCGCCTTTCTGGAGAAACCCGCCGATCCGCCAAGCATACCCGGCAAGCCTGGCCGCAGCCTGGCCAGCATGGGCATCTACGTGTTCGAGACCAGGTTCCTGATAGACATCCTGCGCCGCGATGCAAAACTGCCGGGCTCCACGCATGATTTCGGCCATGACATCATCCCCTATCTGGTGGGCCAGGGCCGCGCCGTGGCACATCATTTCGAGAAATCCTGCGTGCGCACCACGCCGGCCAGCCAGATCTACTGGCGCGACGTGGGCACGGTGGACGCCTACTGGGAAGCCAACATCGACCTTACCGATTTCATCCCCGGCCTCGATCTCTACGATCACAAATGGCCGATCTGGACGTATGGCGAGATCGTGCCGCCGGCGAAGTTCGTGCACGACGAGGATGGGCGCCGCGGCCAGGCGATCAGCTCGCTCGTCTCCGGCGGCTGCATCGTGTCGGGCACGGAAGTGCGGCAGTCGCTGCTGTTCACCGGCGTGCACGCGCACTCGTTCGCGTGCGTGGAGCAGGCGGTTGTTTTGCCCTACGCACAGATCGGCCGCGGCGCACGGCTGAAGCGCGTGGTGATCGACCGCGGTGTGGTGATCCCGGACGGACTGACGGTGGGCGAAGACGCAGCGCATGACGCGGCACGCTTCCGCCGTTCCCCGAAAGGCATTTGCCTGATCACCCAACCCATGATCGAGGCACTGAGCTAGCCAGCAAGAAAGCAGTTCTTTTTTGAAAAAAAGAACCAAAAAACTTTTATCTCCGTCGGATGCGCCGTGTCGAAACGCACGCCTCCACGTTTCCGCGACAGCGGAGCAAAAGTTTTTTGCTTCTTTTTTTCAAAAAAGAAGGCCTT
>CAXTCL010000277.1:0-4247 GCA_964242035.1 uncultured Acetobacteraceae bacterium
TTCTTTTTTTCAAAAAAGAAGGCCTTGCTTGCCTTGCCTACGCCGGCGCCCGAGGCCCCACCTCCACCACCAGCCCCACAACTTCAGTATTAATAAGCACTTTCCCCGCATTCTCAAAGTTCACCGTGACCCGTGCGCCTGCCACCGATTGCACCTGCCCCAGCCCCCAGCCGGGACACCCGGGGTGGCTCACGATCTGGCCGGGCTCGTAGGTTGCACCGTAGGCGGACATCGGCAGCTCCGGAGGATGGGACGTGGAACAGACAGACGCGTTAGGCCTGGCAGGTATGGTGTGCGCCAGGGTTTGCCATGACATGGCCGGCACGCTGGGCGCCTTGGCCGGCATGCTGGACATGGTGGCGGAGGCGCCCGATCCGGAGGCGCTGGCCTTGGCGCAGGATTGCGCCCGGGAGCTGACGGCCCGGCTGCGCCTGCTGCGCGCCGCCTGGGGTGCGGAGACCGAAGTGGAGGATCTCGCCGCCCTGCTGCCCGGCCTGCCCAACGCCGCCAAGCTGCGCGTGAGCCTGGACGACGCAGCGCTGGAGGAGGACGCAGCCCGCCAGTTCGCCGCCTGCCTGCTGCTCGTGGCTGCCGGCGCCTTGCCGTTCGGCGGCAGCATCCGGCTGGGCGGCGCCGGCACGCGCCTGTCGCTGCGCGTGGAGGGGCGCCGCGCCGCCTGGCCCGCCGGTCTGCTGGGCGTGGCGGAAGGCGCTGTCGAGCCGCGCGGCGTGGCTGTCGCCATGGCACGGCTTCGCGCGGAGTCGCTGGGGGTGGTGCTTCGCCTGCGGTCCGAGTTTGAGCTGGAGGCAGTCTAAAAGACTTCTTTTTTGCAAAAAAGAAGCAAAAAACTTTTGTCCTCGCGCCTGCATCGGGGCCCGCTCTGGTCCTGCAGATGCGCGCGCCTGCCGCATCAGGCCGGCCTGCGTGCAGGCGGGGAGTCCCCAATTTACGTTTTCTTCGTCCCCCTCCGTCATCCTGCCAAACGGAGGCTCCATGGACGATCTGCTGCCCGAATTTCTCGCCGAAACGAACGAGGCGCTGGCCGAGCTGGATCTCGCACTGGTCAAGCTGGAGCGCGATCCAGGTGACCGCGCCACGCTCTCGCTGATCTTCCGCCTGGTGCACACCATAAAGGGCACCTGCGGCTTCCTGGGCCTGCCGCGGCTGGAGCGCGTGGCGCATGCTGGCGAGAACGTGCTCGGCCGCGTGCGGGACGGCGAGCTGGCGGCCACCGCCGCGGTGATAAGCCTGGTGCTGGCCGCGCTGGACCGGATCAAGGAGATCGTCACCGCGTTGGGCGCGACCGGCACTGAGCCGGACGGCTCCGACCAGGAACTGATCGCCCAGTTGAACCGCGTGGCCTCCGGCGAGCCGCCAGCGGCGCCGGCCAGACCCAAGCCGGCGCGCAAGCCGCGCGTCAAGGCGGACACGCCGGCAGAGGCGCCGCCCCCCGCAGCCGAAGCGCCCCCGGCCGAACCCGCCCCCGCCGCCGCCGCGGTCCCCGACAACGCAGCGCCTGGCGCGCCCGAGCCGGCCACCCAGACCATACGGGTGACCGTAGACGTGCTGGAAGAGCTGATGACCCTGGTGGGCGAACTGGTGCTCACGCGCAACCAGCTCCTGCAGATCTCGCGCGCCGAGACCGCTTCGCAGCGCGCGGCGAGCGCCTACAGCGCGCCGTTGCAGCGCCTGTCGCAGATCACGTCGGACCTGCAGGACGGCGTGATGAAGACGCGCATGCAGCCGATCGGCAGCGCGTGGAACAAGCTGCCGCGCCTGGTGCGCGACCTGGCACAGGAGACCGGCAAGACGATCCTGCTGGAGATGCGCGGCCAGGACACCGAGCTGGACCGCCAGGTGCTCGAGCTCATGCGGGACCCGCTGACCCACATGGTGCGCAACAGCGCGGACCACGGCCTGGAGAACACCGCCGCGCGACGCGCCGCCGGCAAGCCGGACTCCGGCCGCATCCTGCTCAACGCCTACCACGAAGGCGGCCACATCCTCATCGAGATCAGCGATGACGGGCGCGGCATAGACGTGGCCCGCGTGCGCGCCAAGGCGCTGGCCCAGGGCCTGGCCACCGAGGCCGAGCTCTCGGCAATGACGGAGGCCCAGATACGCGCCTTCATCTTCCGCGCCGGCTTCTCCACCGCCGAGGCGGTGACCTCCATCTCTGGCCGCGGCGTCGGCATGGACGTGGTGCGCGCCAACATCGAGCGTATCGGCGGCACGATCGAGCTGGCCAGCACGCAAGGGGCCGGCTCCTGCTTCACCGTGAAGATCCCGCTCACTTTGGCGATCATCGCCGCGGTCATCGTGCAGGCGGGCGGCGAGATCTTCGCCATCCCGCAGATCGCCGTGCGCGAGCTGGTCCGGGTGGGCAGGCAGCAAGCCGCCGCCGGACGGACGATAGATGCCCCAGCCGAAGCCGCCGCCCCCGATGCCGGCGCGCGCGAGTCAGTGACGGTGGAACACGTAGGCGGCGCGGACGTGCTGCGGCTGCGCGACGAGCTGCTGCCGCTGGTGCGCCTGTCCGGCCTGCTGCGGCTGGAGCCGGTGGCCGCCCCGCGGCCGGACCTCACCGTCGTGGTAACCGCCGTTGGCAGCATCAAGCTCGGCATCGTGGTCGACGAGGTGTTCGACACCGAGGAGATCGTGGTCAAGCCGGTGGCGCCCATCCTGCGCCACGTGACGATGTTCAGCGGCAACACCATACTGGGTGACGGCTCGGTGATCATGATCCTGGACCCGAATGGCGTGGCCCGCAGCGCCGGCATCGCCGCCCGCGCCGCTTCCGGCGGCCCGGCGGAGGCAGCCCCCGCCAGGTCCGGCTCGGAGGAGCAGGTGCCGCTGCTGCTGTTCCGCGCAGGTGCCGGCGGTGGCCGGTTCGCCGTGCCGCTGCACCTGGTGGCCAGGCTGGAGACGATCCCCGCCAGCCGGATCGAACGCTCCAACGGCGGCCTGGTCACCCAGTATCGCGGCCAGCTGATGAAGCTGATCGGCATGGACGAGGCGATGGAGCCGCAGGAGATCCAGCCCGTCCTGGTGTTCGCCGACGGCCCGCGCAGCATGGGCCTGATGGTCGACAGCATCATAGACGTGGTGCATGGCCGCCTGCACATCGAGCTCGGGTCCGCCCGCGCCGGCGTGCTGGGAACCGCCATCGTCGCCGGCCAGGCGGCGGACGTGCTCGACACCGGGCACTGGCTGACTCTGGCGTGGCGGGACTGGTTCGCCGCCGCCCCGCGCGAAGGTGGCCGGCGGCGCGTGCTGGTCGTCGAGGACAGTGACTTCTTCCGCCAGCTCCTCGTGCCAGCCCTGTCCGCCGCCGGCTACGAGGTGACGGCGGCTGGCAGCGCCGCGGCGGCACTCGCCCTGCGTGACGGCGGGCTGGCGGTGGACGTCATCGTGTCGGACATAGAGATGCCGGACATGGACGGCCTGGCCTTCGCCCGCATCGTGCGGCAGGGCGGCGCCTGGGCCACCACGCCGATGATCGCGCTGAGCGCGCATGACGGCGCGGCCGAAGGCGCGCAGGCGCTGGCGGCCGGCTTCTCCGCCTACGTGCAGAAATCCCAGCGCACCGCCCTGATCGAGGCGCTGCGCGACTGCGTGGCGGCGCCCGCACGCGCCCAACAACAAGTCTGAGGAGCGCCGCGATGGAGTCCGCTTACGTAACCCTGACACTGGATGGCCAGCTCTGCGGCCTGCCTGTCATGGCGGTGCGCGACGTGCTCGCCGGCCAGAAGATCGCCCGCATCCCGCTGGCCCCGCCCGAAGTGTCCGGCAACCTCAATCTGCGCGGCCGCATCGTCACCGCGATAGACCTGCGCCGCCGGCTGCAGCTACCGGCACCGCCGGACCGGACCGGCCAGATGGCGGTGGTCACCGAGCACGGCAGCGAGCTCTACGCGCTGATGGTGGACCAGGTGCACGAGGTGGTGACCCTGCCCGCCGAGAGCCTGGAGCCGAACCCGCCCACGCTGCCGCATGTCTGGGCCGCCCATAGCCGCGGCATACATCGCGTGGCCGACCGCCTGCTGGTGGTGCTCGACATCGCCATGCTGCTTCGCCTCGAACTGGAGATGGCCGCATGAACGCGCCCGCACCCACGCCTTTCCTTATCGTCGATGACAGCCGGACGGTGCGCCGGGTGGCGCGCCGCATCCTGGAGGATTGCGGCTTCGCGGTGCAGGAAGCAGAGAACGGCGAACTGGCGCTGACGGCGTGCCGCACGAGCATGC
>CAXTCL010000278.1:0-4194 GCA_964242035.1 uncultured Acetobacteraceae bacterium
GGGGACAAAAGTTTTTTGCTTCTTTTTTTCAAAAAAGAAGGCCTTGCTTTCTTACCGCACCCGTATCAGCGGCTCCACGCTCATCCCAGGCGCCAGATGCAGCCGCTCGCACGCGCCCGCATCGTCGAACACCAGCTTGACCGGCAGCCGCTGCACCACTTTCACGTAATTACCCGTGGCGTTCTCCGCCGGCAGGCTGCTGAACTGTGAGCCAGTGCCGCGCTGCAAACTATCCACCCGCGCATCCAGCGCATGTGCGGCAAACGCGTCCACCGTCACCTTCGCCGGCTGCCCGACCTGCAGATGAGTCAGCTGGCTTTCCTTCAAATTCGCCGTAACCCAGCACGCCGGCTGCACGATCGCCAGCAGGCTCTGGCCCGCATTCACGTAATTCCCCACTTCGAGCGTGCGACGCGCCACGTAACCCGGCGCCGGCGCCACGATATGCGTGTAGCTGAGCTGCAATTTCGCCTGCGCGATGTTGGCGTCTGCCGTGCGCACGCCGGCGTCGGCCGCCACCACCTGAGCGCGCGCGATCGCCACCTGCGCCCGCGCGCTGGCCTCCGTGCTGCGCGCCGCATCCAGACGCGCCTTTGCGCTGTCGGTCGTGGCGCGCGCCTGGTCCACCGTCTGCGCGGTGATGGCGCGCGGGTTGATGCGCGTGTAGCGCCCCAGATCCTGCTGGCTTTGCAGTAGCGTGGCTTGCGCCACGCGAACCTGCGCCGCGTCCTGCGCCACGTCGGCTTCGCGCGCGGGCAGGGTGGCGCGCGCCTGTATCAGCTGCGCCTGCGCCTGGTCGCGCTGCGCCTGCATTTGGTCCAGCCGCACCGTCATGTCGCGCGGGTCTATCTCGGCCAGCACCTGGCCGGCGTGGACCGCCTGGTTGTCCTCTACGCTCAGCTTGATCACCCGGCCGCTGATCTGTGCCGAGACCTGGGACACGTGCCCGTCAATGAACGCGTCGTCGGTCGACTCGTAGTGCCGTGCGTCCAGCCAGTACAGCACGCCCGCCGTCACCAGCCCGGCCACCACGAGCAGGCCCAGGACCAGCTTCGGCCAGCGCCGCTTCGGCTTCTCCGCCGGCCTGTCGATACCGATCAGCTCCGGATGAACATGGTTGTCCATGGTGTGCGGCCTTCGTTGCGCCCGGCCACATTAGCTGACTGAACGGTTCGGTCAATCGGCAAGGCAACCAAGGAAGGCCTTCTTTTTTGAAAAAAAGAAGCAAAAAACTTTTGCTCCCGACGGCTGCACGAGGGCTCGTGCAGATCCTGCCAGTACGTGCGTTTGCGGAATCAGAGCGCGCCGTGGCGCAGGCGAGGTAGCAAAAGTTTTTTGCTTCTTTTTTTCAAAAAAGAAGGCCTTGCTTCCTTACTTAGGCGCCACCGCCGCCACCGACTTCATGATGATCCCGCAGGCATCCTCCAGCGACCCGAACCCGGTAACCTTCACCCATTTCCCGGGCTCCAGATCCTTGTAGGTCTCGAAGAAATGCGTGATCTGCTGGCGGACGATCTCCGGCAGGTCCGCCGTGGTCCGCACGTCCTTGTAGAGCGGGTGCACCTTGTCGTGCGGCACGCAGATGATCTTCTCGTCCAGGCCGGCCTCGTCCGTCATGTGCAGCACGCCGATCGGCCGGCAGCGTATCACCGCACCGGGCACGATGGCCGAGGGCACCAGCACCAGCGCGTCCATCGGGTCGCCGTCATCGGCCAGCGTCTTGGGGATGAACCCGTAGGCGGCGGGGTAGCTCATCGGGGTGAACAGGAAGCGGTCCACCACCAGGGCGCCGGTGCTCTTGTCCACCTCGTATTTCACCGACGAGCCCTGCGGGATCTCGATCACCACGTTGATGTCGTGCGGCACGTCGCGGCCGGTCTCTGTGTCGGTGACGTTCATGCGGTCCTCGTCGTAGCGGAAAGGGGAGGGGCGGCATCGGCGGGTTAATGCAGCCTTGCCGCGTTGTCCAACGGCACATCTGGGCGTCCGGCCCGGATTTGCGCAGATGCCGGTGGCCTTGCCCGGCGTGTATAAGCCCGGCGTCCCTTGCGAGAAGGAGCTGTCGCATGAAGATCGACAACGAAGCCTGCCCTGTCGAGGCCACCAACGCCGACCTGACCGGATCGGCCTTCACCAACGCCAATCTTGCCGGCAGCCGGTTCACGAACGTCAATTTGGGCGGCGCTGTCCTGGCGGACGTGAACCTGTCAGAGGCCACCATCACCAACGCCAACCTCTCTGGCGTGGCCATCACCCGGGCCACGCTGACCGGCATGACCATAGACGGCTTTCTGGTCACCGATCTCCTGCGCGCCGCACGCACCTAGTTGCATCGGCCGGCGAATTGGTGTCTCTGCCGCACTCCGGGCCGCAAGGCCCTGGCCAGAGGCGCCTGTAGCTCAACTGGTTAGAGCGGGCCGCTCATAACGGCTAGGTTGCGGGTTCAAGTCCTGCCGGGCGCATTCGCGGCGATATACCATGTGGCGGCAGGGCGCAAAGCCCGGTTCCGCAATTGAAATTCGAAGAAAGCAAGCAGTCCTTTTTTGAAAAAAGGACCAAAAAACTTTTGCTCCCTGCACCTGAAGCCGCCTGATGCTTCCGGGAGATCACGGCTGTTGGCAGGCGCTGGATTACGGTTGTTTCCTAACCTCTTGTGCCTGCCTTGCGACCCGAAACCACCAAAAGCGGATCACCCCGCAGTGGCACATGGCTCCGTCCTGCCACCCCTACCAGTCCCGCCTCTTCCATATATGCTGCCACCAGGCGCTGCTGGTCCGCGCCGTCCAGCGCCCGCCAGATCGCCACCGCCTTCGTGGGAAAACACCGGTTCGAGAACGACACCACGAACGGCGCGCCCGCGCGCAGCACGCGCGCCACCTCCCGGAACACCGCCACCGGCTGCTGCAGATACTGCACGGAGACGCAGTCGCACGCCCCGTCGAAGCTGGCATCGGCCAGCGGCAGGCGTGGGCTGGCGTTCAGGTCCTGCACGAACCACCGGGCCAGGCGCGGATTGCCCGCCAGCTCCGCGGCATTCATCCCGTGCCCGACCACGCTTGCGTAAGCGATGTCGGCCGGAAGATGGCTGATCCAGCTGCTCTGCAGATCCAGTATGTCGCCGCCTGCCGGCAGCAACTCCCGATACACCGCAGTCACCGCGGCGATGGCGCCGGCATCTATGTGCGCCACGAAGCGTGGCTGTTCGTAGAACAGGCCGTCCGGGGAAGAATCCGCCTTGTCGAACATCGCTGGGTCCAGGTCTGATATACGGGCCATGGGGGAGATGTCGGGCTAAAGGCGAAGCAAGGAAGGCCTTCTTTTTTGAAAAAAAGAAGCAAAAAACTTTTGGTCCCTGTCGGCGAACGCTGAGACAAGGCGCGACAGCGGAGCAAAAGTTTTTTGGTCCTTTTTTTCAAAAAAGGACTGCTTGCTTTCTTCCTTACCGCCTTTAGACACCACCCCTCCCGTCCGCCGTCCGGAGCCCCGCCATGGCCGCCTACCAGTATGTCTATGTCATGAAGGACCTCACGAAGTCCTATCCGGGCGGGCGCGAGGTGTTCAAAGGCATCACGCTGTCGTTCCTGCCAGGCGTGAAGATCGGCGTGCTCGGCGTCAACGGCGCCGGCAAATCGACGCTGATGAAGATCATCGCCGGTATCGAGACGGAGTACGGCGGCGAGGCCTTCGCCGCTGAGGGCGCCCGCGTCGGCTATCTCAGCCAGGAGCCATACCTGGACCCCACCAAGACGGTGGCGGAGAACGTGGCAGAGGCGTTTGGCCCGTTACAGGCCGCCCTCACCCGCTTCAACGCGATCTCCGACCGCTTTGCCGAGCCGATGGAGGACTCCGAGATGGAGACGCTGCTGGCCGAGCAGGCCACGCTGCAGGAGAAGATCGACGCCGAGGACGGCTGGGATTTGGACCGGCGCATAGAGATCGCGCTGGACGCGCTGCGCTGCCCGCCGCCTGACGCCAACGTCACCAAACTCTCCGGTGGCGAGCGGCGGCGCGTGGCGCTGTGCCGCCTGCTGCTGGAGAAGCCGGACCTGCTGCTGCTCGACGAGCCGACGAACCATCTGGATGCGGAGTCCGTGTCCTGGCTGGAGAAGACGCTGCGCGACTATGAAGGCACCGTCATGGTCGTGACTCACGACCGGTATTTCCTCGACAACGTGACGAACTGGATATTGGAGA
>CAXTCL010000279.1:0-4172 GCA_964242035.1 uncultured Acetobacteraceae bacterium
CCCCTACGACACCGCCGTGGGCGGCACGGACTTCCTCGACACCTCGCTCGGCCAGAACGCCAAGTACTGGAGCAAGAAGAACGGCGCTGCGCATAGCTCTGCGCTCTCCTACATTCCGGAGACGCCGTGGAACAACGGTTGCGCCAGCTCGGTCATCTATCACTATCTGGGCTTCGCCGACCCGATCACGAGCTGCAACTCTTCCACCAACCCGAAAGGGAAGAACCTTGGTGAGCAGCAGAACATCGGCGGCACAGGCGGCCAGAGCGTCCTGTTCCAGAAGCCGAGCTGGCAGAGTGCGCCAGGCGTGCCGAATGACGGCGTGCGTGACCAGCCGGACGTGTCGCTGTTCGCGGCGAACGGACTCTGGAACCATTTCTACGTGATCTGCATGTCCGACCCGAACGAGGGTGGCTCACCGTGTAACTACGGGGTCCCCGCCGACACGCTCGGCAACGCCTATGGCGGAACCTCGGTGGCGGCGCCTGCCTTCGCCGGCATCGAAGCCCTGGTCGTGCAATCCTATGGTGGGGCGCGCCAGGGCAATCCGGCGCCCCGGCTCTACCAGATCGCCACGGCGCAGTACAGCCTCCCGCTATTGGTGCAGCAGTGCAATTCCACTCTTGGCAACAAGATCAGCACGTCCTGCGTGTTCAATGACGTGACCACCGGCAACAACGCCAGCTCGTGCATCGCCGGCACCATCGACTGCTTCACCGACAGCAACTCCACGCAAGGCATCGGCACGATGCGCTCCAGCACCTACTCCAACTCGATAGACGCGTTTCCGACCACGGCCGGTTACGACCTGGCGACTGGGTTGGGTTCTGTTAACGTGACCAACCTGCTTTATAATTACTGAGACGTTTTGCTGCCCCGCGGCGCTTCGGCGTTGCGGGGCCGTAGGTAAGTAACCAAGCAGTCCTTTTTTGAAAAGAAGGACCAAAAAACTTTTGCTTCCCACGCATTTGCAACAGCTTCGGCGTTTCCTGAAGCACACGACTGTTGCAGATGCGAGGGAGCAAAAGTTTTGTGGTCCTTTTCTTCAAAAAAGGACTGCTTGCTTCCTCTCCTTTAACACCGCCAAAACAACCCCCGCCACCTCCTCCGCACACAGCGCCTCCAACCGCTCCGCGTGCACCAGCCGCACATCCCCAAGCGGCGCCGCCAGGGCCGGATTGCTGAAGCGGGAGAACAGCGCCACGACAGGGCAGCCCACCATGGCCGCCAGATGGATCGGCCCGGTGTCGCCGCCGACGGCCAGCAAGGCCCGATGCGCCAGGCCTGCGAGCGCCTGGATGCTGGTGCGTCCCGTCAGGTCTATCGCCCCGGGGCAGGCGGCCAGGATGGCTGCCGCGTCATCGGCCTCCGCCGCGGTCCCCACCACCACCGGGCGGATGCCCTGCGCCACCAGAACGCCTGCCAGCGCCGCATAACGCTCGACCGGCCATTTCTTGGCGCCCCAATGTGCCACCGAGGTGCCCGGTATGAGCAGGGCATAGGGTTCGGTGATAATCGGCCCGTCACGCCAGAGCCAGGCCAGGTCCGCGGCCGCCAACCTAGCGCGCCCAGGCACGCCGGCCGCCTCCAGCTGCCCAAGCTGACGCGCCACCGTATGTAGCGCGTCACGCCCGGGATTGGCATCCGGGTGCGAGCAGCCGCGGGCGATGCCTGACCAGGCAGGCCGCCCGGCGAGCCGGAAGTAGCGCGAACTGCGCCCAGAGGTCTGCAGGTCATAGGTGAAATCAAAGCCGGTCAGTTGCCGCCGCAGCCGCACCAGGCCGGCCAGCTCCGTCCAGCGCGGCCGGGCGTCCACGCGCACCGAATCGAACCAGGGCGCCGCCTCGCCCAGCCCGGCAAAAGGCGCCGTGGTCAGCAGCGTGACGTGATCGCCCGAATGATGCGCCCGCACGGCGGCAAAGGCAGGAAACGACAGGACGAAATCGCCGAGCGCGCCCAGGCGGATGACCAGTATCCGCCGGCTCACCGGAGTGCCCCCCCGGCCAGGACCTCCCGATAGACGTCGAGCGTCGCCGCCTGCATGGAGGCCGTGGTGAAGCCGCCGAGCACCGCCGCGCGCGCCCGCGAGCCCAGCGCCTCGCGTTCAGGCGCCGGCAGGTCCAGCGCGGCGCCGATCGCTGCGGCCAGACCCGGCACGTCGCCGGGCGGCACCAGGAAGCCGGTGTGCCCCTGCTGCACCGTCTCTGCCGCGCCGCCATGGTCGAACGCCACCACCGGTCGGCCCATCGCCTGCGCCTCGATCACGCTGCGGCCGAAGGGCTCGGGCTTGAGGCTCGCGCTGACCACCAGATCGGCCAGCATCAGTGCGGCCGGCATGTCGTCGCAATGACCCGCCAGACGCAGCCTGGCCGCCAGCCCAAGGCGGCCCGCACGCTGCTCCAGCGAACGGGCGTAGGCGGCGCGTCCCTGGTCGCCGCCCACCAGCAGGCAGTAGGTGTCCTTGCGCGCCAGCAGCGCCACCGCGTCCAGCACGGCTTCTGCCCCCTTCCAGCGCGTCAGCCGCGCCGGCAGCATCACCACCCGCGCGCCGGTGGGAATGCGCCAGGCCTGCGCCAGCTTGTGCACCCTGTCGCCCACCACGCGCCCAGGGTCGAACACCTCCGGATCCACGCCGCGCGGTATCACCCGCAACCGCGCCGGTCCCACCCCGTAACCAGCCGCCACACGCGCGCCGACATAGCGGCTGATGGCGATCACCCGCTCGCCGCGCGCCATCACACTATTATAAGTGTGCTTGCCGGGGAGGTTCTCGCCATACACGCCATGCCAGGTGGTGACGAACGGCACGCGCGCGCGCTGCGCCGCCAGCCACGCCGACCAGCCCGGCGCGCGCGAACGCGCATGCACCAGGTCCACGCCTTGCGTCCTGATCAGGCGCCACAGCCGGCCGGCATTTATCAGGACATTGACCGGATCCTTCGTCATCAGCGCGAGCGTCACGTGCCGGCCGCCGGCCCGCTCCACCTGCGCTACCATCCGCCCGCCGGCGCTGGCCACGAGCGCCGTCCCGCCGGCCTGGACAATGGCCTGCACCATCTCGACCGTGCCGCGCTCCACGCCGCCGGTGTCCAAGGCGGGGAGCACCTGGAGGATGCGCGGGGTTGGGTCGGTTCGCATGGCTAGGAAGGTGATTGGCGGGAGAAGGGCAGGGAAGGCAAGCAGTCCTTTTTTGGCAAAAAGGATCAAAAGCTTCGCACCTCGTCAGACAGCCGGCAGCTCTCGCGCGACTTGGTTACCACGCTAGGATTGCGTAGTAGCGGATAATCACGCTTGAAGTTTGCTATACGTCACGGCAGAAACTCTCGCTAACGTAAGGTGCGGCCGTTTTGTGGGGACGTCGTCGATGCTGATACCGGTAGCACTCGCCTATCCCTTCCTCGGCTTTGCCGTCGGCCTCGTGGTAGGATTGACCGGCGTGGGCGGCGGCTCGCTTATGACGCCGCTGCTGGTGCTGCTGTTCGGCATACACCCGACCCAGGCCGTCGGCACGGACCTGCTCTACGCCGCCGCCACCAAGACCGTTGGCACCATGGTGCACAGCGCCAGCGCCACGGTCGATTGGCGCATCGTCCGCCGCCTTGCCTACGGGTCGGTGCCAGCCACCGCGGCCACGCTCCTCCTGCTGGGCTATTTCGGCCCGGAAAGCCCGCGCGTCGTGCGCGCCATTACGTTCAGCCTCGGCGTGGCGCTGCTGCTGACGGCGATCACCATCCTGTTCCGCGGCGCTATCGTCGATCGCCTGACGCGCTGGCTTGGCGAACCCTCCGAACATGCCGCCTCCGTGCTGACCACGGTCAGCGGCGTGGTGCTCGGCGTGCTCGTCTCTGTCTCGTCGGTCGGCGCCGGCGCACTGGGGGTCACGGCGCTCATCATCCTCTACCCGCGCATCAAGCTGGCCAAGATCGTAGGGTCGGACATCGCCCATGCGGTGCCGCTGACCCTGCTGGCCGGGCTGGGCCATTGGCGCTTGGGCGACGTGGACACGCATCTGCTGGGCCAGCTCCTGATCGGCTCGATCCCGGGCATATTGCTGGGGAGCTTTCTGGCGCCACGGCTGCCGGAAGGGGGATTGCGGCCGGTGCTAGCGGCGGTGCTGTTCCTGGTGGGGGGGAAGCTGGTTTTCTAAGGGGCAGGAAGCAAGGCCTTCTTTT
>CAXTCL010000280.1:0-4155 GCA_964242035.1 uncultured Acetobacteraceae bacterium
GAGCAAAAGTTTTTTGCTTCTTTTTTTCAAAAAAGAAGGCCTTGCTTCCTTCCTTAGGATTCCCCAATGCGCTCAGCGCTAATTCTGCTCTGCCTGCTTGCGCCCGCCCATGCCGCCACCCTCCTCCACTACACCGCCCGCCTGCGCGGCATCGCCTTCTTCGACGTGGATTACTGCCTCCGTCTCGACGCCACATCCTACGACGCAGCGCTGAACGCCCGCACGCTGGGCCTGGCCGATTTCCTGGTGCACGGCCGTGTGGAAGGCCGTGCGCAGGGTGCGGTCGCCGGAAACACGCTGGTGCCGCACGGCTACACCGAGCACGGCCGCATCTCCGGCGAGGAATACGAGCTGACGCTCGCTTACCCGACTGGCGCACCCATGGTGCAGAAGATCACGCCGCCAGCCGCGAAATACCGCCAGCCGGTGTCGCAATCCGGTCTGGCCGGCGCCGTGGACGGCATGACGGCGATCGCGCTGGAGACGCTGGTGGTGACGCAGACGCATGCCTGCCAGGGCTCGGCGCTGGTGTTCGACGGGCGACAGTTGCGCCGGCTGACCACGCACACGGCGGGCCAGGAAGTGCTCTCCCCTAGCGGACGCTCGGTGTTTTCCGGCGAGGCGCTGCGGTGCGACACCGAGTCGGTGATGCTCGCAGGATTCCTCAAGAACCAGTCGGAGGCGCGTCAGGCGCGCCCGCATTTCAGCAAGGCGTGGCTGGCGGCGGTGGCACCTGGCGGGCCGGCGGTGCCGGTGCGCTTCGCGTTCGACGCGGATTTCCTGGGCGATATCTTGGTTGATCTGGACAAGGTTTCGGATTGCAGGTGAGGCGAAGGAAGCAAGGCCTTCTTTTTTGAAAAAAAGAAGCGAAAGACTTTTGTTCCCCCGCTGGCATCCAGACCTCGCTTGGTTCTGCCAGCGCCCGCACCGGCAGAACCAGCGCACCTTTATGCAGGCGTCAGGAGCAAAAGTTTTTCGCTTCTTTTTTTCAAAAAAGAAGGCCTTTCCTGGCTTTAACCGCAGCGACACCTACCGCCCGGAACCCCCCAGGCAGCCTCACGTATGCAAACACACCACACGCGACGGCCCATCATTCGTCCGCGACAGACCTCAGAGGAGAACCCCATGCGCACGCCCACCCACTCGACCCGTAAGACCTTCATCCTGCCGGCGCTCTGCGCGGCGGCCGTCTCCGCTATGCTCGCAGCCGCCCCCGCCGCCAGCGCGCAACCCGCCGGTGATCCCTCCACGACCGGCGGCAGCTCGACGCACCAGGAATCCCGCGCCGACCAGGCCGCCGACACCATCGAACAGCGTATCGCCAGCCTGCACGAATCCCTGAAGATCACCCCGGCCGAGGAAGCCGACTGGAAGGCCGTCGCCCAGACCATGCGCGACAACGTGGACGCGATGCAGAAGCTCGCCGGCGAGAAAGGGTCGCAGTCCTCGACGATGACCGCGGTGCAGGACCTGCAGACCTACAGCGCGTTTGCGCAGGCCCATGTCGACCATCTGAAGAAGCTCACCAGCGCCTTCGCGACGCTCTACAACACCATGCCCGCCAAGCAGAAAAAGCTGGCCGACCAGGTGTTCGCTCGCTCGCACCATGACGAGCAGGATGCCGCACCGAACAAGCAGGGCTGAACCCGCCGTCTCCAAGGAAATCACATCATGCTTCGCCAAACCAGAGCCTACCTGAAGCCAGGGCTGGCCGCGCTCGCCATCGTCTGCATCGCGGGTACGGCGGCGCCCGCCTACGCCCAGCCGCGCGGCTATGACCGCGGCTATCACGGCGGCGGCCGCTATTACGACCACCGGGGCTGGCATCGCCGATACGGGTATGGGGGCGGCTACTACGCTCCGCCGCCTGTCGTATATGCGCCGCCTTATTACGCGCCGCCGCCTGTGGTGTATGGGCCGGGCGTGGGTCTGAACATTCATATCCGGTAAGGAAGAAAGGCCGTCTTTTTTGAAGAAAAGAAGCAAAAAACTTTTACTCCCCCGCATTTGCAACCACTCGGTTTATCCGGACACATCCGGCTGTCGCAAATGCGGGGGAGCAAAAGTTTTTTGCTTCTTTTTTGCAAAAAAGAAGGCCTTGCTTGCCTAACCTCGGCGGAGGCGGATGGGAATCGAACCCACCGCCCGCTTCAGGCGGGCCGCTGGTTTTGAAGACCAGGGGGGCCACCAGACCCCAATCGCCTCCGCAACCACCTATGCCCCGCTTAGCGCCCGCCCGCCAGCACGCGCCGTTCCGCCACCCGCTTCGTGAATTGCACGCTGTCCAGATGCTCCAGCAGCGGCACGCTGAACTTGCGGGAGATGCCCAGCGCGGCGCCGATGTCGCCCACCAGCAGGCCCTCCCCGCCGAGCAGCGGCGCCAGGGTGCGGCGTGCCTGGTCGATCGCGTCGCGGTGGAACAGTATCTCGCGCTTCTGCACGCGGTCCGGCGCGCGTATCACGATGCCGGCGCGCACGAGCTGGTCCAGCAGCCGCCGCGTCGCCACGTCCGGTGCCAGGCTCGCCGGGTCCGGCGGCGTAAGGCCCGCCTCGCGCAAGGTGATCGCCAGCCTGGCGGCGCGGGCGGCCAGGTCCCGCGCGCGGCCGGCATCCTGGTCAGGGCGCGGCACGCGCAGCAGCGCGCCGTCGCGCGCCAGCGTGCCGGCGGCGAGCAGCCGGTTGGCGGCTTCGTCCAGCAGGGCCGGCGGCGTGCCGGGCAGTAGGCCGGCCAGGGCCGTGCGGGCCAGGCCGTCCGGATGGGCCGCCAGCGCGCGCGTCATCAGGGCCAGCATTTCGGCGAACGCCGCCTGGCTGATCGCCTCGCCGGTCCTGGCCAGGTGCGCGCCCTGATCCTCCAGCGCGGCCGCGGTCTGAGCCGCGCCCAGGCCGGACAGCCGCGCCAGACGCGCAAGCGAGGACCCCGCCGGCCCCGTGCGCGTCAGCTCGCCTGCGATGATGCCGGCAGGCGCCGCATCGGCCAGCCCACCCAGCCATGCCAGGACAAAAGGCGCATGGCGCCGCTCCCGGCCGGCCTGCGGGTCCAGCACCGCACCGCCCGCCACGGTGCGCAGGGGAGACGCCGTGCGCAGCACGAAACGGGCGCGCGCCGGCACGCTGACCGGCGTGTCGCAATGCAGTTGCCCGAATGCGGCCGCCCCCGGCTCGAGCGTGTCCGTATCCAGCAAGCGCAGCCGGGCGCCGACATCCTCGGTGCCGAACAGCAGGCGCAGGCGGGCTCCATTGGCCAGCGCCGGCGCGTCCGCCACGGCGCGCAGCCGCACGGACAGCCACGTGCCCGGCGCCAGCAGCCCGGGTGCCGCGAGCCCCGCACCCCGCGGCACCTGGGACGGCTCGATGCCGCGCAAATTCCCCGCCACCCGGCATCCGGGATAGGCCGCGGCCACCCGCCGCCCATGCACCTGCAGGGCGCGTATGCGGGCTGGCACTCCGGCCGGCACGATCTCGACAGTGTCGCCAGACGCCAGCACGCCGCCACGCAGCGTGCCGGTCACCACCGTGCCGTGCCCCGCCATGGAGAACGCGCGGTCCACCGGCAGCCAGGGCGCCCCGTCGTCCGGCCTCGCCTCCGCATGGGCCAACTCGCCCCCGATCGCGGCAAGCACCTCCGCCAACCCCTCCCCCGTCACCGCCGAGCACCCAACCGGCACCGCCGCCTCCAACCCTGCGCCTGCCGCCAGCGCGGCCACCACACGCGCCGTCTCCGCCACCTGCGCGCGCTCCGCCAGGTCGATGCGCGTGACCGCGATCACCGCGCGGCGCACCCCCAGCAGCACTGCGATGTCGACGTGCTCGCGCGTCTGCGGCATCACGCCTTCGCGCGCATCGGCCACCAGCAGCACGGCGTCGATGCCGGTGGCACCGCTGACCATGGTGCGCACGAAGCGCTCATGACCGGGCATGTCAATGAAATCCACCTCGTCCGTGCCGATACGCAGGTGGGCAAAGCCCAGCGCGATGGAGATGCCGCGCGCCTGCTCCTCGGCCAGGCGGTCGGTTTCCATGCCGGTCAGCGCGCGGACGAGCGCGGTCTTGCCGTGATCTACGTGGCCTATGACGCCTAGGACCAGGCGGGTCATTGCAGGAAGGAAGCAAGCAGTTCTTTTTTGAAAAAAAGAACCAAAAAACTTTTGTTCC
>CAXTCL010000281.1:0-4108 GCA_964242035.1 uncultured Acetobacteraceae bacterium
AGCAAAAGTTTTTTGCTTCTTTTTTTCAAAAAAGAAGGCCTTCCTTCCTTCCTTGCCGCATCGCACACCAACAATTTGCAATCGCCCGGCCGCAAGGCCCAAGCTCCCCGGTCCGCCACCCGAGGGAGCCCAGCCATGACCGTAGCAGCCATCCTCCGCACCAAAGGCACCGACATCGCCGCCGTGGCCCCCGCCGCGCGCATCTCCGAGGTCACCACCGCGCTGGCCCAGCGCCGCATCGGCGCCGTCCTGGTGCGTGACGCCGCCGGGCAGCTCCTGGGCATCGTCAGCGAGCGCGACATCGTGCGCTGCCTGGCCCGCAGCGGCCCCGCCTGCCTGGACATGACCGCCGCCCAGCTCATGACAAGCCAGCTCCACACCGTGAAGCCGGCCACGAGCACGAGCGAGGTGCTGGCACTGATGACGAGCAGCCGTATCCGCCATCTGCCGGTGATCGAGGACGGGCAGCTCGTGGGGCTTATCAGCATAGGCGACGTGGTGAAGGCGCAGCTCGACGACCAGGCGCAGGAGGTGGACAGCCTGCGCGCGTATGTGGCGGGGTCGGTGTAGGGCGCAGACGCTCGGGTTTCCCGCTCGGCCCACACCTGAGACAAAGGCTGGCCGGCCTGGTTGAACGGTCGACGGTGGCAATCGCGCGACAATGCCTACGGCCGTGCCGTGGCCGTTGGCCTCCAAGTGGGATCGGTGGAGGTGCTGCAATCTTTCCACTTCGCAGGATGGCGCATCCTGTATGTCCAGACCGGCAACAGCGACGAAACGTTCTTCTTTTTTGCAGGTGACCCCGCCGCCAAGCCCTTCGTGACCCGCTGGAGCGGCGGCGCTGCCGCCACCGAGGAGGGTGAGATACAAGCCTGGACTCTTGCCCATGCCACCGGCATCCCCGCCCCGCTTGCCGCCTGCTTCGCCTGGCACGTGACGAACGACCGCGACCAGTAGCGGGGCCAGGGAAGGGTGAGCCCGGCGAGGATCATGGGCGTCGGCAAGTACGCAGCTGCGAACGGCGTCCTCGGTCTTCTGGGTCAACCCGGACCTTCTATATCAAGGTGATGGCAGGCAGCCAGCGACCCAAATCGCGGCCAACTGGTGGGCCTTATCAGCATAGGCAACGTGGTGAGGCTCAGCTCAACGACAGGCGGAGAAGGTCGACAGCCTGCGCGCGTATAGGATCGGTGTAGCAAACAGGAAGGGAGGTCGGCGCCTTGACGCTGGTCAAGGCTGACCGGGGCGGAAGATTGCGACGATCTCTATGTCGCCGAGTGTGTCGGTATCATCGTTGCCGCCGGGCTTAGGTCGGAACGTGTAAAGAAACCGGTGGTCGGCTACGACAAGCTGATAGTAGCCATCGTGATCCGGGCTTTCATACCCTGCCAAGGGAAAGTCTCGAAGGTATGCAGCTGCCGCCTCGAGCCGGTCGTATATTCTCCTCGCGCTTGAGCCTGCTCCCTGCTGCGAGAACCACGCTAAAGCCTCGGCAAGTGTGTGCGCAGCTCTGGGAGCCGTGAAGACTTCACGCGGCATGGGCCAGTCTACAGGCCTAGTTCGGCTCGCCCCGAACGCTGCTTGCCGGCAGCAGGGCATCAGGGCCTGCTTTGTGTTCGCGCAGCCACGTATTTAACGCGGCCAACGGGATGCCTTGTCCAGCATCAAGCTGTGATCGCCCTTCGGCGATAACCTCTCTCTCGCGCTCGACCCGCAGTGCCTTCTCAGCCGAGGATTCCGTCTGAGGTGAGGCCGACGCGTCGTCCGATGTGATGGAGTCACTTGCCATGCCATCAAGCTAGTCGCGTCAGTTTTCGTCTTCAACCGTTGCGCCGCGTGGGCTCGCCTTCATCCCATGAGCTTCGCGATCGCCGGCCCTGCGTCGCCCCACGCCGCCGGCCCCTCCATCGTGCCGCGCAGCTTGCCGTCCGCGCCGATCAGCAAGGTGGTCGGGAAGCCGGCCACACCCAAGGCGCTTACCGCCTCGTTGCTCGGGTCCAGCAGCAGCGTCAGGTGGTCCAGGTGGTGTGCGGCGGCAAACGGCCGCACCGTGGCCGCACCGCCGCGATCCGCCGAGACGGCCAGCACGACCGCGCCGGACGCCGCCAGACGGTCCAGTTCGGGCAGTTCGGCCACGCAGGGGATGCACCAGGTGGCCCAGAGGTTCACCACGAGCGGTTTGCCGGCGTAGTCGGCCAGGGTTCTTGGCGCGCCGTCCAGCGTGGTGAAGCGCGCCGGCGGCAGTGCTTTCGGCGGGTCCGCGCGCACGATGGCGGACAGCGGACGCATGTCCACCTGCGGCGCCGTCGGCTCCTGCGCGCCAGCGGGTTTGCCGCGCGCGGCGGTGGCTAGTACGGTCCCGGTCGCCGCCAGCAGCGTGCGGCGTGTCAGCAAAGCCACCCTATGTCCTCCGATATACCCACGACGCCCGCAGCCAACGCCCAATGGGGCGGCCGTTTCGCCGAGGCGCCGGCCGAGATCATGCAGCGCATCAACGCGTCGATCGGCTTCGACCACAGGCTGTGGCGGCAAGACATCACGGGCTCGCGCGCCCATGCCGCCATGCTTGCGCATGTGGGCGTGATCGCGCAGGCCGACCAGGGGGCGATCGATGCGGGCCTGGCGGGCATCGCCGCCGAGATCGCGGCCGGCCGCTTCGCGTTTGACGCCGCACTCGAGGACATACACATGAACATAGAGGCGCGGCTGGCGGAGCGCATAGGCGATGCCGGCCGCCGCCTGCACACCGCGCGCAGCCGCAACGACCAGGTGGCGACCGATTTCCGCCTCTGGGTACGCGACGCGATCGACGCGCTGGACGCGCAATTGGCTGCGGTGATGGCCGCCTTTGCGCGTCGCGCCGCCGAGCACGCCGCCACCGTGATGCCCGGCTTCACCCATCTGCAGACCGCCCAGCCCGTCACCTTCGGGCACCATCTGCTGGCCTACGTGGAGATGCTGGCGCGCGACCGCGGGCGCTTCGCCGATTGCCGCGCCCGGCTGAACCGCTGCCCGCTGGGCGCCGCGGCACTGGCCGGCACCAGCTTCCCCATCGACCGTACCATGACCGCCCGCGCACTGGGCTTTGACGGGCCTACGGACAACTCGCTGGATTCGGTCAGCGACCGCGATTTCGCGCTGGAATACCTGGCCGCGGTGGCGATCTGTGCGGTGCACCTGTCCCGCTTCGCCGAGGAGGTGGTCCTGTGGTGCAGCGCGCCCTACGGCTTCATCCGGCTGTCGGATGCCTTTACGACAGGCAGCTCGATCATGCCGCAGAAACGTAATCCGGACGCCGCCGAGCTGGTGCGTGCCAAGACGGGGCGGACCACCGGCGCGCTGGTCAGCCTTCTGACCGTGATGAAGGGGTTGCCGATGGCCTATGCGAAGGACATGCAGGAGGACAAGGAGCCGGTGTTCGAGGCGACCGAGGCGCTTGCTTTGTCGCTGGCCGCGGTGGGCGGCATGGTGGGCGACATGCAGCCGGACCCGGCCCGCATGCGCGCGGTGGCCGGCGCGGGGTTTGCCACCGCCACGGACCTGGCGGACTGGCTGGTGCGCGTGGCCGGCCTGCCGTTCCGCACCGCGCATCACGTGACCGGCCGGCTGGTGGCGAAAGCGGAAGGTCGCGGCGTGGATCTGGCCGGCCTGAGCCTGGACGAGATGCGGGCGGAAGAGCCGGCGATCACGGAGGATGTGTTCGGCGTGCTGGGCGTGGACGCGTCGGTGGCTTCGCGCACCAGCCATGGCGGCACGGCACCGGCAAACGTGGCGGCGCAGGCGGCGCGGTGGCTGGCGGTGCTGGTGGTGCTGGGGGTGGCGGCGTGTGGGAAGGTGGGGGCGCCTAGCCAGCCTGGGCCTGCGGATCAGATTACGTATCCGAAGGTGTATCCGACGCATTAGGGTAAGGAAGAAAGTAGTCCTTTTTTGAAAAAAAGGACTAAAAAACTTTTGTCCCCCCGCCTGCACCACGGCTCGCGCAGGTTCTGCCGGCGCGCGCACTGGCGGAAACTGCGCGGGCCTTGGTGCAGGCGTGGGGACAAAAGTTTTTTGCTGAGCTGCTTGCAAAACTTGGCCCGAGCGACAGCGTGCCTTCGCACGACGCGAG
>CAXTCL010000282.1:0-4093 GCA_964242035.1 uncultured Acetobacteraceae bacterium
GTTAATCGCTCGGTCGTAGGTTCGAGTCCTACTTCGGGAGCCAGCCTCCCCTCCCTGAATACCCGGCCAGGCGGTGCCACCGATGATGCACGTCCTGACCAACGCGACCCTCGTCCTGCCAGACCAGGTGCTGCACGGCCATGTTGTCCTGCGCGACGGTCTGATCGCCGATGTCCAGACCGGCAGCGCGTCCGGCACGGACATGGAGGGCGACTACCTCCTGCCAGGCGTAGTGGACCTGCATACGGACAACCTGGAGCGTCAGGTGGAGCCGCGGCAGAACGCCCGCTGGCCGAGCCTGCCGGCGCTGCTGGCGCATGACGCCCAATGCGCGGCCGCCGGCATCACCACCGTGTTCAACGCGCTGTGCACCGGCCAGGCCGGGTGGGACAACGACCGGCCACGCACCTGCGCCGAGGGTGTTGCCGACCTGGAAGCCCTGGCGCCCACTGGCCTGCTGAAGGCAGACCACAAGCTGCATCTGCGCTGCGAGCTCCCCGCGCCAGACATGCTGGCGCAACTGGATGCCTATTTAGGCCACGCCGAGCTGCAAATGGTCAGCCTGATGGACCACACGCCCGGCTCCGGCCAGTTCGGCGACGTGACAAGCTGGCGCGCCATGCAGCGGAAGGACGGCCTCGATCCGCCCGCCATCGACGCCCGCCTGCAGCTCCTGCGCGCGCAGCAGGCAGAGTGGCGGGGCCCAAACCGTGCCGGGCTCCTGGCCCGCATGGCCGGCCGCGCCGCCGTGCTCGCGAGCCATGACGATGCAACGCAAGCCGACATCGCCGCCAACCTCGCCGACGGGATAGGCACCAGCGAGTTTCCCGTCAGCCTGGAAGCGGCACGCGCGGCAAAGGCCAGCGGCATGCACGTGATCGCCGGTGCTCCGAACCTGGTGCGTGGCGGCAGTCACAGCGGCAACGTGGCGGTGGTTGCCCTGCTCGCGGCCGGCCTGGTCGATGCGCTGGCGTCCGACTACGTGCCCGCCAGCCTGATACACGCGGCTTTCCTCGCATCTGTCCTGCCAGGCCTGGACCTGCCAGCCGGTGTGCGCATGATCAGCCTGACCCCTGCCCGCATGGCCGGCCTGGAGGATCGCGGGGCGATCGCCGCTGGCCAGCGTGCCGATCTGGTACGGGTCCGCCTGCATGGCGGGCTGCCGGTTGTACGGCAGGTTTGGCGGGCGGGGGAGCGGGTGATTTAAGGTCAAGAAAGCAAGGCCTTCTTTTTTGAAAAAAAGAAGCAAAAAACTTTTGTCTGCGCTGTCGCGGACCTTTCCACGAAAGCGCGACAGCGAAGTCAAAAGTTTTTTGCTTCTTTTTTTCAAAAAAGAAGGCCTTCCTTGCCTTTGATGACCACGCAGCGCGTCGCCCTCTACTGGACCTCAGAGATATCCGACCCCCTCACCCAAGCCGGCAATGCCTGGCTCGGCCGCGACGCCGAACTGGCAACCGAGGTCCCGCAGCCGCCGATCGCCGGGCTTCCGGAGGTCACCGCGGCGCCAAGGCTCTATGGCTTCCACGCCACGCTACGCCCGCCGATGCGCCTGGCCACAGGATGGGAAGAGTTCATCCAGGCCGCATACGCGGTCGCCGAAGCCGTCCCGCCCTTCGACCTGCCACGCCTGCAAGTCGCCGGCATGGACGGCTTCCTGGCCTTGCGGGAGACAGCGCGCAGCCCCCTCCTGCAAGGCCTCGCCGATGCCTGCGTGCGCGGGACGGACAGGCATCGTCTGCGGCCGGATGCCGCCGAACTGGCGCGCCGGCGCACAGCACGCCTTTCAGCGCGCCAGGACGAGATGCTGCTACGCTGGGGTTACCCTTACGTCCTGCAGGAGTGGCGCTTCCACGTGACGCTGTCCCGCCGCCTCACCGATGCGGAGATGGCCCGCCTGATGCCTGCGGCAGAGTTGCATCTCGCTGCGGCGCTTGCCGTGAAGCGGCGCGTGACGGAAATCGCGGTGTTTACCCAGTTGGGCGACCAGGCGTTCCGGATCGCCAAACGGATTGCCTTGCGGGGAGAAGCCTGACGCCGGTGTCCTGAGAAACTACGTCGCCCCTATCGCCGCTCCACAACCGTCATTCCCACAGGGGCCAGGCTGATCGCCGCGAGCTTGATGTGCTGCAACGCGAATGGGATGCCAATGATGGTGACGGCGCAGGCCACGGCCGCCACGAGATGGCCGATCGCCAGCCACACGCCGAACACCACAAGCCAGACGATGTTGCCGATCAGGCCGAACACGCCGGTGCCGAGATCGTCACGGCCGGTCAGCTCCCGGCGAGACACCGCCTCTCGCCCGAACGGCCATAACGAGAACGACGCGATGTTGAAGCACGCGCGCGCCCAGGGCAGGCCGACAATGCTGATGGCCGCGAGCACGCCGGCGAGGAACCAGCCGATCGCCATGATCAGGCCGCCGAAGAGCACCCAGAGAAGGTTAAGAAGTAAGGTCAAGCAAGCAGTCCTTTTTTAGAAAAAAGGACCAAAAACTTTCACTCCCTGTCAGCGGCTGTTTCAGCACCCGCCGACAGGGACCAAAAGTCTTTTGCTTCTTTTCTTCAGAAAAGAAGGCGTTTCTTTCTCTTTCTTACGCGCTCTTGGCCATGATCTCATCCGCCACGTTACGCGGCACCGGATCATAATGATGGAACTGCATCGTAAACGAAGCACGTCCCTTGGTCATCGACCGAAGGTGCGAGATGTAGCCGAACATCTCCTTCAGCGGCACGTGCGCCCGGACGATCACCGTGGAGCCCGAGCTCTCCTGGTTCTGGATCATACCGCGGCGGCGGTTCAGGTCACCCACCACGTCGCCCACGTGATCCTGCGGCGTGGTGCATTCCACGTCCATGATCGGCTCCAGGATCACCGGGCCGGCCTTTTTCATGCCCTCGCGGAAGCACGCCTTGGACGCGATCTCGAAGGCCAGCGCCGACGAGTCGACATCATGGTACTTGCCGTCGATTAGCGTGTAGCGGAAGTCCACCGTCTGGAAGCCGGCGAGCACGCCGGTGTCGGACTGAACGCGTATGCCCTTCTCCACCGCCGGGATGTATTCCTTCGGCACGGTGCCGCCGACGACCTTGTTCTGGAACTCGATGCCGGCGTTCCGCTCCAGCGGTTCGAAGACGATCTTCACCTCGGCGTACTGGCCCGAGCCGCCGGACTGCTTCTTGTGGGTGTAGGTCTCGGTGTGGCTCTTGGAGATCGTCTCGCGGTAGGCCACCTGCGGGGCACCCACGTTTGCGTCCACGCCGTATTCGCGGCGCAGGCGATCGATGATGATCTCGAGGTGCAGTTCGCCCATGCCGGACAGGATGGTCTGGCCGGTCTCCTGGTCGGTCTTCAGGCGCAGGCTGGGGTCTTCGCCCGCCAGCTTCTGCAGGCCGAGCGTCATCTTCTCCACGCCGTCCTTGGTCTTCGGCTCCACGCTGATGTCGATCACCGGCACCGGGAAGGCCATGCGCTCCAGGATCACCGGGTCGTCGGATGACGCCAGTGTATCGCCGGTCCCGGTGTCCTTCAGCCCCACAAAGGCCGCGATGTCACCGGCGAAAACCTCCTTAATCTCGGCGCGCTTGTCGGCGTGCATCTGGAACATGCGGCCGATGCGCTCGCGATGGTCCTTGGTGGTGTTCTGCACCATGTCGCCCTGCTTGAGCGTGCCGGCATAGACGCGCACGAAGGTCAGCGTGCCGTATTTGTCGTTGATGATCTTGAACGCCAGGCCGGCGAACGGCGCCGTAGGGTTGGCCGGGATCACGCGACGGTCGTCGTCGATGCGCTCTTCCACACCCTCTTCGGCGGCCACCTTGATGCCGGGCACGTCGATCGGGCTGGGCAGGTAGTCCAGCACGGCATCCAGCAGCGGCTGCACGCCCTTGTTCTTGAACGCGGTGCCGCACAGTACGGGGCGGAACTCGCCGGAAATCGCACCCTTCTTGATGCACTTCTTCAGGGTGGCGACGTCCACGTCGCCCTTCTCGAAATATTCTTCCATCGCCACCGTATCGACGGAGACGGCCGTATCCAGCAGGAGCTGGCGATACTCTTTCGCCTTCTCCATCATGTCGGCCGGGATCTCCTC
>CAXTCL010000283.1:0-4075 GCA_964242035.1 uncultured Acetobacteraceae bacterium
GGGTGACGCGCATTTTCGGCGGCACCAGCGAGATCATGAAGGAAGTCGTCAGCCGATCGATCTGAGGCGCGGGACGTCGACCGTTACGAAGCAAGCAAGGCCTTCTTTTTCGAAAAAAAGAAGCAAAAAACTTTTGGCTGGGCTGTCGCGGACTTTTCCACAGACGCGCGACTATGGAGTCAAAAGTTTTTTGGTCCTTTTTTCAAAAAAGGACTGCTTGCTTTCTTTGCCTGGGCATCCGCGCCGATCGGTATGGGCCTGGCCTAGCGTTACATCTTCCGGTTGTAACGATGTCCGGTCGATCAACCTTCTTCGCGTGTTTTCTTATAACCGTATCTCGGGGAGCATTCTTTCTTCGAAGTTGCCGCATGGCTCCATTGCGCGCGCAACATACTCTTGTTATCGTAATTTAACGTTTGGGTAGGAGAATGAGATGCGTATCGCACTGATGGCGGGCCTTTCCGTCAGCACGTCACTGATAGCCGTTGCGGCTTACGCGCAGGCGCTGCCGGCCGTGACAGGCCCGATGACGCCGGAGCTGGCCAGCCAGCTGTCGCAGAACGTGAACCGTCCGGTCATCGTATTGATGCGCAATGCCGCGCAGGGCGCGCGCGCCGAGAGCGACCAGGCTGGGGTCATGAGCGAGCTGCACCAGGTGAATGCCCAGCGGATAAAGCCGTTCCGGCTGGTCAATGCATTTGCCGCCACGGTGTCCGATGGCGAGCTGGCGCGGCTGCGCGCCAATCCTGGCGTGGCCGCGGTGGCGCCAGACGTGGTCATCCACCACGCCAGCAAGGCACGCACCGAGTTTGCCAAGGCGTCCACGAATGGCGGCCTGAACACGCTGCCCGGGAGCTGCCATGCCGGTACCCCGCAGCTCAATCCGGAAGCGTTGCTGACCACGGGCACCGCCTCGGCCAACCCCGCGCTGAAGACGGCGCGCTCGCTGGGCATCACCGGCGCCGGCGTTCGCGTGGCCTACATCGCCGACGGGATCGATCCGAAAAGCCCGAACCTGGTGCGCACCGACGGCAAGTCCGTCTTCATCGACTACCAGGATTTCACCGGCGACGGCCCGGTGCAGCAGCCCGGGGATGACGAGGCGATCCTGGACGCCAATTCAATCGCCGGCCAGGGCACGGTGATCTACGACATCAGCAAGTACGGCCCGCTCAGCGTGTCGGGTCCCTGCAACATAAAGATCGAGGGCGTGGCGCCGGGCGCGCAGCTTGTCGGCCTCGACGTGTTCGGCATGTACGAGGACACCACGACGTCCAACTTCCTCGAGGCGATCGACTATGCGGTGAACGTCGATCATGTGGACGTGCTCAACGAATCCTACGGCAGCAACCCGTTTCCCGATGTCACCTCGCTCGACGTGAACAAGATGTTCAACGACGCGGCGGTGGCCGCCGGCGTGACCGTGACCGTCTCCAGCGGCGATTCGGGCACGACGAACACGATCGGCTCGCCTGCCAGCGACCCGCTGGTGATCGCCGCCGGCGCCAGCACCACGCTGCGCGAATACGCCCAGACCGGCTATGCCGGCTCGCGCGTGTTCGCCACCAGCGGCTGGCTGGACGACAACATCAGCGCGCTAAGCTCGGCGGGTTTCGAGCAATCCGGCCGCACCGTGGACCTGGTGGCGCCTGGCGACCTCAACTGGATCTCCTGCACGGCGATACCCGGCTCGTCGTTTAGCTGCACGAATTTGTTCGGCCAGCCTTCCGGCTTTACCGACAGCGGTGGGACCAGCGAAGCCGCCCCGCTGACCGCGGGTGCGGCGGCCCTGGTGATCGAGGCGTATCGCAACACGCATAATGGCAATTCGCCCACGCCGGCTTTGGTGAAGGCCATCATCACCAGTGCGGCGAACGATCTGGGCATCCCGGCCGACGAGCAGGGCTCGGGCATACTGAACACCTACAAGGCGGTGGTGATCGCCGAATCCCTGCACACGAAGGACGGCGCGCCGGCGGCGGTGGCGCCGGGCCTGTTGCTGTCCAAGAACCAGCTGAACGCGGTGGGCGAGCCGGGCAGCACGCAGAGCTGGAGCGTGGGCGTGACCAACACCGGGGCTTCCGCGCAGACCGTCTCGGTGGCCGGCCGCACGCTTGGTGCGGCGCAGAACGTGCAGCACGGCGCGGTGGTGCTGGCGCCCGGCGCCAACCCGCAGTTCCTGAGCCTGACGGGCGCGCCGGAGAATTACGCGACGGTCGCGATCAACGTGCCGGCGGGTGCGGACCGGCTGTATGCCTCGATCGCCTACCAGTCGGTGAACGGGCGGGCGGCCCAGCTCAGCCTGATCGATCCGAAGGGCCGGTTCGCTGCCTACACGCTGCCGCAGGGAATCGGCAATTTCGGCTCCGTGGACGTGCGCGCGCCGACGCCCGGCAAGTGGACCGGTGTGATCTTCGCCCGCGGCGACGCCAGCGGCCCGTTCCAGGGCAGCGTGCAATGGAAGGGCTACACCCAGAGCTTCGTGCCCTTCGCCACCGTCTCGCCATCGTCGCTGACCCTGGCACCCGGCCAGACCCAGTCGGTGAGCGTGACGGCCAGCACACCGGCTACCCCTGGCGACGCCGTCGGCTCCATCGTGTTCGCGTCTTCCGCCGATGGCACCGATGCCACGATCGGGGCGGAACACAGCTCGGTGGGTGTCACGTTGCGCAGCCTGGTGTCGCTCGCCAAGGGCGGCAATTTCAGCGGCGTGCTGACCGGCGGTAACGGCCGGGCCGGCAATGTGGGCCAGGTATCGTACTACGCGTTCGACCTGGCCGCGGGCTACAGCGCGATCACGGCGAACCTGACGCTGACGAAGGATTTCGGCCAGAACGTGGGCGCCTACCTGATCGGGCCGGACGGCGCGGCGCGCGGCTTCGGGCAGAACAATGTGGGCGGTATCAACGGGCCATCGCTGACGGTGAACACGATCAACCCGCCTGCCGGCGCCTGGACTCTGGTGGTGGATTTCGAGGGCCCGGTCGTGGGCGACGCGGTCTCTCTGCCGTTCACCGGCAAGATCCTGCTCAACCAGGTGGCCGCCAGCGCGCCTGCGCTGCCGGATGATGCCAGCGTCATGCTGCCCGCCGGCGTGCCGGTCACCGTGCCGGTGACGATCACCAACAAGGGCGCGGCACCTGACCAGTTCTTCTTCGACGCGCGGCTCGATACGGTCGTGACGATGCCGCTCGCGTTGCAATCGGCACCACAGAGCCCGAAAGGGTTTACGCTGCCGCTGACTTCGGCCCAGCCCATCTGGCTGGTGCCCAGCGAGACGTCCGCGATCGCCACGACCGCCAAGGCCACGCTGCCGATCGAGTTCGACTACGGCGCGTTCCAGGGCGATCCCGACCTGTTCGGCAAGCCGACGACGGCCGATCACGCGGCAGGGTCCTACACGCCGAGCCTGGGCGTGGTGCAGTCCGGCTACTGGTTTGCTGCACCCTCGGAGTTGGGGCCGTATCCGAATGGGGCGGCGGCCGGGTTCGTCAACATGACGATGCTGGCCAGGATGAAGGATTTCGACCAGAGCGTCAGCACGCCGCTGGGCGATCTCTGGGTCTTTGCCACGGGAGGAAGCTCGACCCTGGCGCCGGTGGTGCTGAACCCGGGGCAGTCCATGACGGTGGACGTGACGATCACGCCGACCGGGACGCCCGGCACGGTGGTCTCGGGCACGCTGTACCTGGATGACCTGCTTGCTGCGGTGCCGCCTGGCGGGACCCTTGCGGGCAATGAGGTGGCTGGGTTGCCTTATACTTACACGGTGGGTGCGGCTTCTTCGGCCGTGGCGCGGAAGTAGGTTCTAGGGGGGCGGGGACACCCGCCCCCTTGGTTATGCCGGCTGCGCAGAGCTGAGCACGACCTGCCACAGCAAGCGGCTGCCTTGGGATAGATCGAGGCAGCCGAACCTGTGCGGGGAAAAAAGTTTTTTGCTTCTTTTTTCAAAAAAGAAGGCTTTTCTTGCTTACGCAAGCGGCAGCCGCAGAGGCGGATTGGCGTCCCGTAGGGGATTCGAACCCCTGTTAGCGCCGTGAGAGGGCGCTGTCCTGGGCCTCTAGACGAACGGGAC
>CAXTCL010000284.1:0-4048 GCA_964242035.1 uncultured Acetobacteraceae bacterium
AAGCAAAAGTTTTTTGCTTCTTTTTTTCAAAAAAGAAGGCCTTGCTTGCTTCCTTCTTGGCCCTTCGTGTTCTTCGCGCCCTCGTGTTAATCGCCGGCGCAAACAGAGTGAGTGCGTAAGAACTAACGCAACAACTTCTCAAACGGCTGGCTTTCACCCCAACGCTTCGAACACGCCTCCCTCAGCCGCCAACCCCTCCACATGCGCTCGGTGCCAGAGCGCGTAGAACAGCAGCATCCATGCCGCCGTGCCCTCGCGCTTGCCAGACGCCGTGCGGAACAGCGCCTCCACCCGCCCGGGCTGGGCGATCTCCGCTACCCCTGCCTGGCGCGCCACCAGGCGCCCGAGCCGCGCCCCGTCCTGCGCGATCCAGGCGCCAATCGGCACCGTGAAGCCCTGTTTCGGCGCGAACGGCCGGGCGGCCGGTGCCGCCTCCGCAAGCCAGCGGCGGAGCAGGTATTTGCCGCGTCCATCGCGCACTTTCAGCGCGTCCGGCAGGCGGAAACCGGCGGCGGCCACGCCGTGGTCCAGGAACGGCGTGCGGCCTTCCACGGCGTGGGCCATCAGGCAGCGGTCCAGCTTGGTCAGCAGGTCGGCCGGCAGCCAGTCGGCGATGTCGCTGGCCTGCGCCGCCTGCAGGCGGGTGCGGCCGCCGGTGCCGGCCAGGGCTTCGTCGGCGGCCAGGCCGTCACGCCAGCCGGTGGCGCGCGCGCGCAATACGTCCAGCCGGTCGAAAGTGCCGCGGCCGCGCATCAGCCGGCCGCCGCGCCACCACGGGCGCATGGCGCTGCGGTAGCGGCCGTAGCCGCCGAATATTTCGTCGCCGCCCTCGCCTGACAGCACCACCTTCACGCGCTGGCGGGCCAGGCGCGCCAGGAACCAGGTAGGGATGATGGCGTAGTCCGCCGCCGGATCGTCCATGCAGGCAACGATCTGCGGCAGCTCGCGCCAGACCATCTCGCGGGTGATGGTGACCGTCTCGTGTTCGGCGCCGACCGAGCCGGCCATCACGGCGGCCTGCGCGCGCTCGTCGGCCGCGCCAGGCACGTCGAACCCCGCGGTGAAGGCCAGCACCGGGCGGCTATTCAGGCGGGCCATGGTGGCCAGGATAGCCGCGCTGTCTATGCCGCCGGACAGGAACAGCCCGTAGGGCACGTCGCTGCGCTGATGCAGCTCGACGCTCTCCATCAGGGCGCGGTCCAGCCGCGTCAGTGCGTCCGTCTCGCCGATGGTCTCGGGCGGACCGGCGGGAAGGGCGGGAACACGGCTGCGCTCCACAAGCCTGCCGTCGGCGATGCGCAGGCTCTCCCCTGGCAGCACGCGAAAGATGCCGGGGAAGATCGTCTCCGCGCCGCAGGTGAACTGCATCTGCAGCAGTTCGGCCCGCGCCGCCGTCCGCACGCCGCGGCTTACCAGACCGGCGGCGAGAAGCGCCTGCGGCTCGCTGGCGAACGCGATGCCGCCGGCGATCTGTGTCCAGTAGAGCGGCTTTATGCCGAACGGGTCGCGCGTCAGGGTCATCGTGTGGCCGGCGCGATCGTAGATGGCGAGGGCGAACATGCCGCGCAGGCGTAGCGCGTAGCCGTCTGGGTCTGCGGTGAACAGGTGGAGCGGCGGCTCGCAGTCGCTGTGCGTGGCGAAGGCGGTGCCGGGCATCGCAGCGCGCAGTTCGCGGTAGTTGTAGATCTCCCCGTTGGCGATCAGCGCGGCCGGCCCGGCATGCAACGGCTGCGCGCCACCTGGCAGGTCGATGATCGCCAGGCGGGCGTGCACCAGGGCGGCCTGGCCCAGCATCAAGGTGCCGCCACCGTCCGGCCCGCGATGGGCGATGCCGCGCGCCAGGGCGGCCAGCACCGCCGGGTCGGGCGGCGGCGCGTCCTGCGACAAAGCGAGGCCGGCGATGCCGCACATCAGGCCGGCTTCTCGACTGTGTCGAGGAAACGCCGCCAGCGGGCCAGCACCGGCGCCTCGGCATGCGCCTCTTCGAAACGCGCGCGCGCGGCCGCTGCCATCGAAGCCGCCTGGTGCGGCCGTTGCAGCACGCCCTCTATGCCGGCGGCCAGCGCGATGGCACTCTCGCCTGCCACCAGCACGCCCGTGCGCCCGCTCTCGATCAGCTCGCGCGGGCCATCCGCCAGGGAGGCCACCACGGGACGGCCGGCGGAGAACGCCTCAAGCACCACGTTGCCCAGCGGCTCGCTGCGGCTGGGGCAGGCCAGCACGTCACACGCGGCCAGCAGGGCAGCGGTGTCCGTGCGCCAGCCTAGGAAATGCACCCGCGACGCCACGCCGGCATGGGCCGCCAGCCGCTGCAGCGCCACGCGCTCCGGCCCCTCGCCCGCGATCACCACGTGGATCTGCGGTAGCCGGCTGGCGGCGGCTATCAGCACGTCGAACCCCTTGTTGCCGTGTAGCCGGCCCATCGCCAGCACCACCGGGGCGCCTGGCGGGGTGGGCAGCGCGGCGGGTGCGGCACCGGACAGGTCGGGCGAGAAGTTTGGCAGGTGATGCACCCGGTCAGGCGGGAAACCCTGCGCGCGTATCCAGGCCACCATGCCCTGCGTGTTGCCCACCAGGTGGTGGCAAGTGGCGAACTGGCGAATGTCGTAGTAGCCGCCCAGCCGGCCGACCAGCACCCACGGGCCGGCAGGCGCATGGCGCGCTGCCCGGCCCATCCAGGCGACCGCCACGCGGGGCGCCCAGCGGCGCAGGTGGCGCGCCAGGCGGGGTCTCGTCCAGAAATCCGCCAGGCCGCCGAAGCCTAGCTGCGCGGGGGCCAGGCCCGCTTCGGCCAGGCGCGCGGCGCGGGCTTCGTTGTGGCGTATCACGGGCAGCACGTCGTCGCCGGCGGTGGCCTGGGCCGTGCACAGGCGCTCGTAGAAGAGTTCGGCGCCGCCCGCGGGGGCGCCGGCCATGAGGTGGGCGACTCTCAAGGAAGCAAGGCCTTCTTTTTTGCAAAAAAGAAGCAAAAAACTTTCATCACCTGCTGCGTCAGCGCCCGCGCTGGTTCTGGAGAGGCACGGCTGCCGCAGATGCGGGGGACAAAAGTTTTTTGCTTCTTTTTTTCAAAAAAGAAGGCCTTCCTTGCTTCCTTCATACCGGCAAAGGCGGCGCCAGGCGCCCATCCCGCTCCAGCAGGTCGAACGCCGCCCAAAGTGCGGCCTCGACCGGCAGCCGGTCCATCCCGGAGCGCCCCGGCTCGCCATCGGCCAGCACCGCGGACGTGCAGCGCCCGGCCGGCCCATACTCGCTGGCCGGCGTGGGGCCAAACAGCCCGAGCGTCGGCGTGCCCGAAGCCGCGGCCAGATGCATCAGCCCGGAATCGTTGCCGACGAACAGCACGCAGCGCGCCAGGCACGCGGCCGCCTGCGGCAACGTCAGCATACCCACCAGGTCGACCGCGCCGGAAAGCGCCGCCACCACGGGCGCGGCGGCCGCCCGTTCTGCCACGCCTGGCCCGCCGAACACGGCGAAGCGCACGCCCGGCATTCGGCCCGCCAATCCTGCCGCCAGCGCCACAAAGCGCTCGGCCGGCCACATCTTGCCAGGCCAGTTCGCTGTCGGCCCCAGCCCCACGAACGGCTTGCCGGACGGCAGCAGGATGTCGGCACGCGCGCGGTCCGCGGGCGCCGTCCAGGCGACCGGCAACGGTGTCGTGGCCAGGTCCAGCACGCCGGCAATGTGGCCTAGGCGATGCCCGGCGCGTCTGCCGCCGCGCATGATGGCCCGGTGCCGCGCCGGCACGAGCAGGCTGAGCGCCGAGCCGCGCAGGTCCACCACCAGGTCCCATCTGGTCCAGGCAACCTGCCACCACAGGCGGAGCCAGTGCAGGTCGTAGCGTTTCTTGTCGACGACGATCACGCGGTCCAGCTTCGGAAAACGCGCGAACAGCCCGGCGGCGACGGGCCCGCAGGCGATGGTGAAGCGCGCGCTCGGGTAGTTGCCGGCGAGGTGGGCGAGTAGGCCGGTGGAGAGGACCGCGTCGCCTAGCCGGGTAGCCGTGATGAAGAGAATCCGCTGCACGGTAGGAAGAAAGGCCTTCTTTTTT
>CAXTCL010000285.1:0-3993 GCA_964242035.1 uncultured Acetobacteraceae bacterium
ACATGGGGCTGGAGGACTACCTGATGACCGCCGTGCTGCGCGGCGTGCTGGCGCAACGCCTGGTCCGTCGCCTGTGCGACCACTGCAAGCGCGAAGCTGAGGCGCCGGCCGAACTGATCACCCGCTTCGACCTCGAACGCCGGACCGGCGGCGCGCCTGTGCACCTCTGGCACCCCGTCGGCTGCGCGCAATGCCGCAGCACCGGGTATCGCGGGCGCCAGGCGATCGCCGAGTTCCTGCAGCCAAACGCGGAGATCGAGCACCTCATCTTCTCGAAAGCCGACCAGAGCGAGATCGAACGCGCGGCCGTGGCGGCGGGTATGGTGACGATGTTCAATGCGGGGTTGGAGGCAGCCTTGGCCGGGACTACGACTATCGAGGAAGTGGTGCGTAGTATCCGGGCTGAGGCTTGAGCGAAATGACAGGAAGCAAGGCCTTCTTTTTTGAAAAAAAGAAGCAAAAAACTTTTGATCCGGCTGTCGCGGACTTGCCTGACACGCTCTTGCGCAGGCGACATTGTTTGACAATCACGGTTGCGGCGGCGGCACTTGCGCTGACGCGCCGCGCTGAGGCGGCGCCCGCGACAATCACCTCGGATCGTTTCTCCGTCATCATCCAAGGCACCGGGCCGGACGTCATCTTCGTCCCGGGACTCACCTGCTCGCGTGACGTCTGGAGCCCCGTCGTCGAAGCACTCGGCGGCAAATACCGCGTCCACCTCGTCCAGATCGCAGGCTTCGCCGGCGAGCCGGCACGCGCAAACGCGCAAGGACCCGTCTGCGCGGACGCAGCCGACGGCCTCGCCGCCTACATCACCCAGCAGAACCTCCAGAAACCCGCCTATGTCGGCCACTCCATGGGCGGCACGATCGGTCTCATGATCGCCGAACGCCACCCGGCCGCACTCGGCCGCCTCATGGTGGTGGACATGTTCCCGGCCCTGGCCATCGTCATGACCCACCCCGGCGCCACCCGCCAAGAGATCGACGCCGCGGCGGAAGCAATCGGCGAAGGCATGGCGCACGCTGACGCCGCCGACTATCGCAAGAACGTCGAGCCGGTCATCGCCAGCGAAATCCTCACCGAAGCTGCGCGTCCCGAAATCGTCCGCCAGTCCATAGCAAGCGACCACCTTGTCGCCGGCCACGCCATGCGTGAACTGGTGCAAACCGACCTGACACCCGACTTGCCGAAGATCACGGTGCCTACGACAGTCCTCTATGCCTGGAACAAAACGGACCCTTACACCTCGGCGCAGGCGGACACGCTGTTCCGCACCATCTACGCCTCGCTCAAAGGCGTGAAACTCGTACGCATAGACGATGCGGCGCATTTCATCTTCATCGACCAGCCGGCGAAGTTTGACGCGGCGCTGCGTGAGTTTCTGGCGTGAAGGAAGCAAGCAAGGCCTTCTTTTTTGAAAAAAAGAAGCAAAAAACTTTTGACTCCGCTGTCGCGCCGCGTTTCGGCCGCCGCCGACAGGGAGCAAAAGTTTTTTGGTTCTTTTTTTCAAAAAAGAACTGCTTCCTTTCTTCGGTCACCTAAATGCCAAGCTTCCGCTACACCGCCATCACCCCCACTGGCGAGACCGCCACCGGCCTGATGGAGGCCCCGACCGAACAGGCCGTGATCGAGATCCTGCGCCGCCAGGGCAGCCTTCCCATGCGTGCCGAACCCGCCGACCGCAGCCGCGGCTTCTTCGCCTCGCTGCTCGGCGCCGAGTTCGGCGGCGGCAAGCGCCTGTCCGGCCAAGACCTCTCGGAAATCACCCGCGAGCTCGCCGTCATGCTCGGCGCCGGGCAGGACCTCGACCGCGCGCTCCGCTTCCTCGTGGACACCGCGCCGAAGAAACACGTGCGCGCCATACTCACCCAGATACGCGACGCCGTGCGTGACGGCAGCCCGTTCGCCACCGCGCTTACCCAGCACCCCGCCAGCTTTCCAAACCTCTACGTGGGCCTGATCCGCGCCGGCGAGGCCGGCGGCAACCTGGCCAGCACGCTCGACCGTATGGCGGACCTTCTGGAGAAGCAGCGCGCGCTACGCGCCAGCGTCATCTCCTCGCTCATCTATCCGGCCATCCTGCTTGTCGCCGGCATCGGCGCCATCGTCCTCCTGCTTACCCAGGTGCTGCCTCAGTTCGTGCCGATGTTCGAGCAGGCCGGCGCCGCACTGCCACCAGCCACGCAGATCGTCATCGCCATAGGCGCCTTTGTGTCGGGCTATGGCCTGTATGCTGCCGCGTTGCTGGTCGTGGCGTTCCTGGCCGCTCGCCAGGCGCTCTCGCGTCCCGGACCCCGGCTTCTGTGGGACCGCACGATCCTCCGCCTGCCGGTCCTGGGTACCCTCTCTCGCGAGCTTCTCGCGGCCCGGTTCGCCCGTACGCTTGGAACACTTTTGCAAAATGGCGTGCCGCTTGTGGCAGCGCTCGGCATCGTCTCCGACGTGATCGGCAACACCGCCGCCACCGGTGCCGTGCGCGCCGCCACCGAGAGTGCCAAGGGTGGCTCCGGCCTTGCCAAACCGTTGCAGCAATCCGGCATTTTCCCGATCCGCACGGTGTATCTGCTTCGCCTGGGCGAGGAGACCGCCCAGCTTGGCGGCATGTCCCTACGTGCCGCGGAAATACATGAGGAGCAGTCGCGTATAGGCATACAGCGCGTGACTGCCCTGATTGTGCCTGTGCTTATCCTCACGATGGGCGTGGCTGTGGCAGGTATCGTGAGTTCGCTGCTGCTGGCTATGCTGAGTTTGAATGACCTGGCGCAGTAAGGAAGCAAGACCTTCTTTCTTAAAAAAAGCAAAGAACTTTTGCTCCTCCGCTGCGGCTGGTGCCTCGTTTGATGTTGGTGCACCTGCCGTTTTCAGATGCGGGGAAGCAAAAGTTTTTTGTCCAAAAAGGACTACTTGCTTATCTTGCCGGCAAGCTCCGTATAGCGCTCGTCGCCCATCTTGGCCTCTTGCAGGCATTTGTGCAGCGACTGCGCCACCTCTTCCATGCCCAGCATCTTCGCGTAGGACGCCATCGTTCCGAACGCAGAGATGTAGTAATGTAGCGCCAGCTGGCCGCTGGCGATGATGCCGAGGTCGCGTGCCGTGGCGTCCGTGGCCTTGCTGATGATCTTGCCGCCGACCTGCTGAATCGCGTCGATGATCGGGTTTCCCGCCGTCTCAGCCCGTGCGCCGCCCATGGTCTGGCTCGCCTGAGACAGCCGTTCCTGCCAGGCCTCTGCATGTTTTGAGCCCAGTTGCAGAAGCTCTTTCAATTCGGCGTCGGTGGCATGCTCCTGGATTTTCAACGTGGCGTGTTTGCCCGAGGCGCCGGCAGCCTGCACCGCAACTATCGCATCCTGCAGCATGGTCTTGACATCTGCGCCCGCGCTCTGAACCGACATGTCCATGGTTTCTCTCCTGTGCTCCGGACCGCGTTCGCGCGGCATGCCAAGCAACTCGGCGCCCATATCCAGGTTCGGCGCGGGTAAGCCAGATGTGAGGCCGATCCAAAAGTCACGGCCAGCGTTTCAAAACGACTGGGAGCGCGCACCCCACCGCCAGGAGCAAAAGTTTTTTGCTCCTTTTTTTAGAAAAGAAGGCCTTGCTTCCTTCCTGCGCTAAAGCCGAATAATCCGCACCGAACAACCCATGCCCAGAGCCGGCGCATGCGGCGCCCGCAACACCAGAGCGTCCGCACCGGCCAACGCCCGCAGCAAGGCCGAGTCCTGCCGCTCGAACGGCGTGGCCACCCATCCCCCATCCGCGCCGGGCGCCAGGGTCGCCCGCAGATGGTCCGCCCGATGATCGTTCGCCCGCACCGGAGCGCCCAGCACCGCCGTTTCCTCCAGCGGCCCGCACGCCGTCAATCCGGCCAGGCGCGCCAGCGCCGGCAGCAGGAACAGCACCGAACAGACGTACGCGCTCACCGGATTGCCGGGCAGCCCCAGCACCGGCAGCCCGTCCAGATCGCCGAAGATCATCGGCTTGCCTGGCCGCATG
>CAXTCL010000286.1:0-3836 GCA_964242035.1 uncultured Acetobacteraceae bacterium
TGCCGCCGTTCTTCTTGTCCATGCCGTAGGCCAGGGCCGCTGCCGTCGGCTCGTTTATGATGCGCAACACGTCCAGGCCGGCGATGCGGCCGGCGTCCTTGGTCGCCTGGCGCTGCGCGTCGTTGAAATACGCGGGCACGGTGATGACGGCCTGCGTCACCTTCTCGCCGAGATAGGCCTCGGCCGTCTCCTTCATCTTGCCGAGGATGTCGGCGCTGATCTTGCCTGGCGCGTATTTCTCGCCTCGGGCCTCGACCCAAGCGTCGCCATTGTCGGCCTTGACGATCTTGTAGGGAACGAGGTCGCGGTCCTTGGCGACCAACGGGTCATCGTAACGACGGCCGATGAGGCGCTTGACCGCGTACAGCGTGTTGGACGGGTTCGTCACGGCCTGGCGCTTGGCAGCCTGGCCGACCAGACGCTCGCCTGATTCCGTAAACGCAACCATGCTCGGCGTGGTGCGGGCGCCCTCGCTGTTCTCGATAACGTGGACGTCGCCGGATTCCATGATCGCCACGCACGAATTAGTCGTGCCCAGGTCGATACCAATCACCTTACTCATACGCGAAAAACTCCTGTTCAGCGGCCGGGTGCGGCCCGAAGCACCGCACGCGGCCCTCAATCTCGATGTTGCCGGATGTATTGAGCAGACTGGCCCAACACAAGGGGCAGACTACCGGCGAGCACTCTCCGTTACAAGAACGAAGCGCGAACATTTTGTTGCCCAGGTCTGTGGCGGGCGGGTAGTTTGCCCGTCGTCCAACAGGTTGTGCAGCCGGTCGTGAAACGCGGCCGGAACGCCTATTCCAAACCAACGCGCCCGGGGAGAAATTCGCGATGTCGTTTCGCAAGCAGAAAACCTTTGCCTGTGCTCCGGGTCTGGCCGCGCTGATGGCGGCCACGTGCCTGACGCCGGCGGCGCGAGCGCAGACCAGCTTCATCGCGCCGGACGGACGTAACCGCTACCCGGGCGTCACGATCTTCTGCCCAAGCGGCAATGGCGTGGCCCCTTGCGTGTTCGGCGGCGGTGGCTCCGGCGGGAGTGGCGGCGGCGCGGTCACGGTCAACCTGGGCAACGCAGGAGCCGTGTCCGCCAGCAACCGCTTCCCGGTGACGGACCAGGCGCTCGACGCACTGATCAGCGGCGGGGCGCTCAGCGTCACCGGCTCCGTGGCCCTTCTCGGCACGCCTGCCGTAAGCCTTGGCACGGGGACCTACACCGTGGGCGGTGTCACCCAGGCGGGACCCTGGACGGTCTCGCTGGGGTCTGGTGGCAGCACGATCGGCACGGTCGGGCTGGCGAGCGGGGCCAGCGTTTCGCTTGGGGCCGGCACGAGCCTGATCGGCACGGTGACGGTCGCAGGTTCCGGCGGCGCCGTCAGCCAGAGCGGCAACTGGACCGTGGCGCTGGCCACCGGCGGCGTCGTGGGCGTCTCGTCCCTGCCCGCGCTCCCCGCCGGCAGCAACGCCATCGGCACGGTCGGGGTCTCGAACTTCCCAAGCCTGCAGAGCGTGTCGGGCAGCGTGAGCCAGGCGGGAAGCTGGACGGTCGGGCTGAGCACGGGCAGCACGGTTGGCCTTGCCACCGGCGCCAATGTGGGGCTTGCATCGGGTGCGATGGTCGCACTCGGTGCAGGCAGCAGCATGATAGGCACGGTGACCGTGGCCAATCCGGGCAGCGGCTCGGGCGGCGCGGTCAGCGAGAGCGGCAGCTGGACGGTCGGGCTGACGCCAGGCACGAGCGTCGGCGTGTCCGCGCTGCCGGCCTTGCCCGCGGGCAGCAACGCGATCGGCACAGTCGGCATCTCGAACTTCCCCAGCGTGCAGAGCGTGTCGGGCAGCGTCAGCCAGGCGGGCAGCTGGTCGGTCGGTCTGGCGGCGGGCAGCACGGTCGGCCTGGCCACCGGCGCCAGCGTGGGGCTGGCATCGGGCGCCACGGTCGCACTCGGCACCGGAAGCAACATGATCGGCACGGTCACGGTGGCGAACCCCGGCGGCGGTTCCAGCGGCGCAGTCACCGAGAGCGGCAACTGGACCGTGGGCCTCGCCGCGGGCAGCAACGCTATCGGCACTGTCGGCATCGCCAACTTCCCGAGCATACAGAGCGTGTCGGGCAGCGTCAGCCAGGCAGGAAGCTGGACGGTCGGTCTGGCAACGGGCAGCACGGTGGGCGTGTCCTCCCTGCCGACACTGCCGGCCGGCAGCAACGACATCGGCTTCGTCGACATTAATTCCCTGCCCGCCCTGCCGACAGGCAGCAACGCAATCGGCACCGTGGCCGTCTCCAACTTCCCGGCCGCCGTGGCGCTGCCGGCCGGCAGCAACGCCATCGGAACGGTCGCCGTATCCAACTTCCCGGCCACCGTATCCCTGTCGGCCGGCAGCAACGCCGTGGGCTCGGTGTCGGTCTCCAACCTGCCGGCAACCCAGGCCGTCTCCGCGGCGGCGCTGCCGCTGCCGGCAGGTGCGGCCACAGCCGTCAATCAGGTCTCGCCCCTGGCACCCGTGACGCCGGGTGCCGCCACCGCCACCTCGTCCGTGGTCATGGGCTGCCTTGCCAACACCACACTGCCCACTTTCAACGCGGGCCAGCAAGGTGCGGTGGCGTGCGACACCTCCGGCCACCTGTACGTCGTCACCGTGCCGAGTGCGAACAACGTGCCGACCTACCAGCAGGCCGTCAGCAGCGGCGGCGCCAGCATCTACCGGGCGATAAACGCGGCTTCCTCCGCCATGGCGGCGAACGTGAAATCCAGCACCGGGATGGTCTACGGCTACGAAGCCTGCAACAGCGGCAGCGCCGCCGCCTACCTGCGGCTGTTCGCCCTGGCCGCCGCGCCGACGGTGGGCACCAGCACGCCGGCGATCAGCAAGCTGCTGCCCGCCGGAGGCTGCCAAAGCACGGCCAGCAGCGTGGGCCTGGTTTTCAGCTCGGGCATCGCGGTGGACGTGACGTCGGGCAGCATGGCCGACAGTGATACGGCCGTCGTGGCTACGGCCAGCCAGGTGACGGTGGAAGTCTACTACAAATGAGAGCAGGCGGCCGCGTCCGGGAAAGACCGCAGGCTCACGTCTCGCGGGGAACACCTCCCAAGCCCGAAGCCTTGTCTCTCAGGCGGCTGCGTTGCCTCGTTCGGCCGCCTAGCGTGGTCGAGGCTCGCGTAGCGGCCGCCGAAGCAACGATCGCGCGTCGAAGGTAGCCGCCGCGTGATCCTCAGACGTTCGCTCCGACGCGCGATCCACCGACCAGAGACTTTGCCTCCCGCACCTGCATAGCCGGTGCCAATCGCCAGGGCCGAAGACGGCGCAACTGCGGGAGGCAAGCCTTTGTTCTGCTCCGTCTTCGTGGAAAAGCTTTTCTCGCCGAAGCTTTGCGCCCGCCGACTCACCGGCTAAACACCGACCCGTGCCATTCCAAAAACACCTGCTAGCCATTGAAGGGATGTACCCCCCTGAGATCGGCCAGCTCCTGGACCTCGCCGAGAGCTACGCGCTGCTCAACCGCTCCGGCAAAACCCAGCGCGACCTCCTGCGCGGCCGCACGCTGATCAACCTGTTCTTCGAGGACAGCACGCGCACCCGCACCAGCTTCGAACTCGCCGGCAAGCGCCTCGGCGCGGATGTCATCAACATGTCCGTCTCCGCCAGCAGCGTGAACAAGGGCGAGACCCTGCTGGACACCGCCACCACGCTGAACGCCATGCAATGCGACCTGCTCGTCGTCCGCCACGACCAGTCTGGCGCCCCCGCCCTGCTGGCGCAGAAAGTGGACGCCGCCGTCATCAACGCCGGCGACGGCACCCACGAGCATCCCACCCAGGCGCTGCTCGACGCGC
>CAXTCL010000287.1:0-3802 GCA_964242035.1 uncultured Acetobacteraceae bacterium
GCAGTCCTTTTTTGGAAAAAAGGACCAAAAAACTTTTGCTCCCTGTCGGCGGCTGCTGACGCGTCCGCGACAGCCGGACCAAAAGTTTTTTGCTTCTTTTTTCAAAAAAGAAGGCCTTGCTTTCTTAGGATATCAACCGTCAAACCATCTGCCTGACCACCGAAAAACTGATCCAGAGCGATGCCAAACCGCGGCTCAACCTGAGCGAACAACGTCATCGAAGACCGGAACTTCGCGTCATCCGGAGCACCGAAGATCGACAGCGCGGACACGCCACGATGCGCGCACACCGCCTCCGTGCACGCCAGCAGCCGCGCCCCCAGCACCGCATGCGCCAGGTAGGCGCGGGCCTCGTCCAGCGATGCGACGGCGTAACGGCCTGACATCGCACTCATCCCCAGCCCGGCGATTTGCGGGAAGATGAACCACATCCAGTGGCTTCGCTTGCGGCCGGCGCGCAGCTCGCCCAGGGCTTGATCGTAGACCGGCGCCTGGGCCTGGGTAAAGCGCGCGAGATTGTGCGGGTCTGTCATGTCATGCCCCTGAACGAACGCCTGGCCTGCCCGTTCTCCGCCTTCCTTTTCGAGGCAGACGCATCCGGTGCCCAGCCATTCCGACGACATACACCCGAGCGAGGAAGCCGGCCTGGCCGGCCTGGCGGCCCGCGCGCAAGGCGGCCGGCTTCTCCTGATCGCCCATAGCGAGGCGCAGGCGGCGCGTCTGGCGGGCTCGGCGGCCGCACTGGTGCCGGAGCTCTCGCCCGTGCTGCTGCCGGGCTGGGACTGCCTGGCCTACGACCGCGCCAGCCCGTCGCGTGCCGTGATGGGCCAGCGCATGCGGGCGCTGCGGGCCATGGCGTCGGGCACGGCGCGCCTGGTCATCGCCTCGCCGGAAGCCGCCGTGCAGCGCCTGCCGCAGCCCGAGCGTTACAGGGCGGTGCACATAGCCACAGGCCAGGCCGTCGACCCGGGCGCGCTCTGCGAGAAGCTGGCCAGGCTGGGATACGCCACGTCCGAGGAAGCCGACCAGCCGGGCGACATGGCCCGCCAGGGCGCCGTGCTGGACGTGGTTCCCGCCGACGGAAGCCCCGCCTTGCGTATCCGGCTGGAGGGCGCGGACGCTACCTGCACCATCGCCGAGATTGACCGTTTCGACCCGGTGACGCAGCGCAGCGCCGGCGTGGTCCCAAGGCAGGCAATCGGCCCCGCCTCCGAGCTCGTGTTCGACGAAGCCGAGGAGATGCCGTCGCGCGTGCCGGGCCTGGAGCACGGGTTGCCCGATTTCGCCGGCCCTCTGGCCGACGTGTTCACGCTGATGGCGGGCGCCGCGGTTCTGCTGGACCCGCAGGCGGCCGAGCGCGTGGCCGATCACCTGGCACAGGTGGACGAGGCGCGTGCGACGCGCGTGGCACTCTGCCGCGCGCAGGGGGGCAGCCTGCCGCCGGAGGGTCTCTATCTGGACCACGCTGCCTGGCGGGACGCCACTGCGGAGTCCGCCACGCTGGACTGGCCGCAAGCCCACCGCCCGCCGGCGTTCCGCGCCGGCCGCAACCCGGCCGAAGCCGCGCGGGCCTACATCGCCGAACGCACCGAAGCGGGCTGCCGCATCGGCATCTCCGGCCAGCTTCTCGCCCGCGCGCTGCGCGTCAAGGCGCCGCCGTGCCATGGCTGGGCCGAGCTGAACGCGTTGCCGCCCGGCACGATCGCCGTGCTGCCCGGCGGGGCAGCGCGCGGTTTCGCCTCGGATGCGGCCACCCTCCTCGCAGCACCCGAGATCCTGGCGGCGCGCCACGGCCGCGCGGCACAAGACGGGCTGTTCGACGTGCCGCTCCGCCCAGGTGATGCCATCATCCACCTCGATTACGGCATGGCACGGCTGGACGGCATCGAGACCGTCACCGCGGCACACCCCGCCGACCACCTCGTCCTTGGCTTCGCCTGCGGCGCGCGCAAGCTGGTGGACTGCACCGAGACCGACCGCATCTGGCGCTACGGATCGGGCACGGAAAGCGTGTCGCTGGACCGTGCCGACGGCACGAGCTGGGCGCGGCGCCGAGCCGCGGTACTCGCGACGCTGGAGGAGACAGCCAAGGGGCTGGTGGCGGCCGCCGACGCACACGCGAAGGCCGCAGCCCCTGCCCTGCGCCCGCCGCGCCGCGACATGGACCGCTTCGTCACCGGCTTCGCCTTCACCCCCACGCCGGACCAGGACGCCGCCTTCTCCGCCATCGCCGCCGACCTGGCCCGCCCGCATCCTATGGACCGCCTGCTGTGCGGCGACGTGGGCTTCGGCAAGACGGAGGCAGCCTTGCGCGCCGCTGCAGCGGCCGCCCTGTCCGGCCGCCAGGTCGCCATACTCGCCCCCACCACCGTGCTGGTGCGCCAGCATCTGGCCACGTTCCGCCGCCGTTTCGCAGCCCTCGGCATAGAGGTGGCTGCCCTGTCCCGCCTCACCCGCCCGGCGGACGAACGCGCCATAGCCGCACGCCTGGCAGACGGCAGCCTGCGCGTGGTCATCGGCACCCAGGCGCTGGCGTCCGGGAAGATACGCTTCGCCAAGCTGGCCCTGGTGATCATCGACGAGGAGCAGCGCTTCGGCACCAAGGCCAAGACCACGCTGGCCGGCCTCACGGACGGCGTGCACACGCTCACGCTCACGGCCACCCCGATCCCGCGCACGCTGCAGGGCGCGCTCGCCGGCCTGCAGACCATCTCCGTGCTCGCCACCCCGCCGGCGCGCCGCCAGCCGGTGCGCACCACCGCCTGCGAGGAGGATGAGGCGGTCATACGCACCGCCCTGCTGCGCGAGCACGCGCGCGGCGGCCAGAGCTTCTGCGTCTGCCCCCGCATCGAGGACCTGGACCGCCTGGCCGACCTGCTGGACCGGCTGGTGCCGGACCTCTCTGTCGTCACCCTGCACGGCAAGATGAAGCCGGACGCGCTGGATTCCGTGCTGGTGGGCTTCGGCGAAGGCCATGGCGACGTGCTGCTGTCCACCGACATCATCGAGGCCGGGCTGGACATCCCGCGCGCCAACACGATGCTGGTCTGGCGCGCGGACCAGTTCGGCCTGGCCCAGCTCCACCAGTTGCGCGGCCGCGTCGGTCGCGGCCGGGCCCGCGGCATGGCCTGGCTGTTCACCGATCCCGCGCACCCGCCCACGCCAGCCGCCGCCCGCCGCCTCGCCGCCCTCGTTGCCCATGACGGCCTGGGCGCCGGCTTTGCCGTATCCGCCGCGGACCTGGACCAGCGCGGCGCCGGCGACCTCCTCGGCGACGACCAGGCCGGCCACGCCAAGCTCCTGGGCGTGGAACTCGCCCGCCACCTCCTGGCCCGCGCCATGGCGCAGCAGCGCGGCGAGGATTTCGACGGCGTGCGGCCGGAGCTGGTGTCCGGCCTGCCGGCCTACATACCGGCCACCTACATGGCCGACCCCGCCGCGCGCATCGCGCTCCACGTCCGCCTCGGCCACGCACCGGACGTCACGGCGCTCACCGAGGAGCTGGAAGACCGTTTCGGCCCGCTACCGGACCCACTGGCCAACCTGCTGGCGCTGTCCGACCTGCGCGCGCATTGCCGCACGCTGCGTATCGCGCGGCTGGACGTGGGGCCGGCGGGCGTGGCGGCCGACATGGGCGTGACGCCGCCGGAGATTGCGGGGCTGGAGCGCAAGGGGCGGCGGTTGATCCTGCGGGACAACCGGGCGGATCGGCTGGCGGCGGCGCGTGCTTTGCTGGGGATGTTGGAGAAGTAATACCAACGGGCTGAAGTGTTGACTCCTCTAGAAGGCCAAGGGCTCTGCC
>CAXTCL010000288.1:0-3787 GCA_964242035.1 uncultured Acetobacteraceae bacterium
GCGCGATCGTCTGCGCCGTCTTGCCCAGCCCCATGTCGTCGGCCAGGAACGCGCCCAGCTGGCTCGCCATGAGATGCTGCAGCCAGTCCACACCCTGTGTCTGATACGGTCGCAGATCGCCATGGAATTCCGGCGGCACCGGCACGTGCGGTATCTCCGTCTCGCCGCGGAACCGCTCGGTGTAGGCGTGTATCTTGCCCGCATCCTGCCAGCGCGTCAGCAGCAACTGCTCCAGCTCCACTACCGTCGCCGCCTCCGCGTCCGGCAGCACGATAGTGTCCTCGCGTATCTCGGCCGCCTCGATCAGGTCGCCCATGATCGCCAGCATCCGCCGTATCCGCTCGGCCGGCAGCTTCACCACCCGGCCGTCTTCCAGCGTGGTGATCAAATCCTCGCCCACCACCTGCGCGGTATCCATGCCGCCGCGCGCCAGCAGGTTGCTCAGCACCGGCAGCAACGGTATGCGCACGCCGTCGATCTCGATGCCGAAATCCAGCGAGAAATTGCCGGGCGTCTCCGCACTCACCGCCACGTCGCGTATCTTGAGGTCCCACTCGCCCACGCGCTCCACCATGCGCGGGCCGAAATCCTTGTCGATCAGGCTGCGGAACCCCAGCGACTCCAGGGCCGGCACACGCTCCACCACGAAATGGTGCCAGCGTTCGCCGGCATCCTGGCCGCGATAGACGAACACCCGCCGGCCGCGCGCGGATTTGCCGTCGCCCACCCGCATCATCGTGAACCCGTCCTGGCGCAGCGACTCCACCGCGGCCGCCTCCGCCTCCACGTTGCGCCGCACGAAGCTCGCCCCGCCCGGCCCGTCCACGCGCACGAACTGCCGCTCGTCATCGCCGTCGCTCAGCGTGCCGCCGTAGTCGAAATCAAGGATCAGCGCGTCCATCAGAACCAGCCGGCCGAAATCGTCCGGCGCCCGCATACGCTGCATGCGCATCACCGGCGTCACCGGCCGCTCCACGATCGCCCGCTCGCTTTCGGTAGCCACCAGCGTGGACACGCCGCGCTGCCGCCCCAGCCGTGGCCGCACATTGATCGGCGGCGGCGGCGCGGGCCGCTTCTGCCGCAACTTCACCCGCCCAACCGCCCCCGTAGCCGCATCCACGTACCACGGCCCGGTATCACCCAGCAGGATCGCCGAGCGCGCCGGCAGCCGCGGCGGCGAATCCGCCTCGAACACGCGCTCCTCGCCATGCACCAGCTTCTTGCCAGTCGCCGCCCAGCGCGCGTTCTCCGTGCGCAGCAATGCTGCCACAAGCGGTGCCACCGACGGCGCCGGCACGCCGGTGCGCACCGCCTCGCCGCCGCCGAGCAAATGCGCCAGCGCCAGCGCCGCCTCGCTCGCCGTGCCCTCGCGCAGGATGCGCGCCGGGTTGGTGGGTTCCACCCGCGCGGTGCGCTCACCCACCAGGCTGAAGCTGACGAAGCACGAATCCGGTGGCATACCCGGTTCCAAATTCACCAGCAGGCGCTGTTTCTCCGGCGCCGGCGCCTCCGACATGCGCTCCAGGAACGTCGCCTGCTCCGCCCGCCGCAGCGCTGGGAACCGGTCCAGCGCCAGGAAGGCGGTGGCGGCCAGATGCGGGCAGTTCACCAGCCGGCAGGTGCAGCGGTTCTCGAACACCACGCGACGGCCCATGGCGGCCGGCGTCACCCGCGCGGTGCGGCGCACGCCCTTGTCCTCGACGGTGCCGATGATTGTCTCGCCGTCCAGCTTCACCTCCACCGCGCCGATCAGCACCAGGCTGCGGCCGCGGGTCAGCGCACGGACTTCAAAGATGCGGCCGAGGTCTTCGGAGGAGAACGGAACGGGCAAGTGCGGCAGCTCGTATGAAGGGGGCCGGGTGTTCTGACGCGCTGGGGGGTTTACTGCAACTGCGAAGGAAGAAAGGAAGGCCTTCTTTTTTGAAAAAAAGAAGCAAAAAACTTTTGACTGCGCTGTCGCGGACCTCTCCGGAGACTCGCGACAGGGAGCAAAAGTTGTTTGCTTCTTTCTTTCAAAAAAGAAGGCCTTCCTTCCTTTCTCCTGCTGCAGCGCACTATAACCCCCGCCATGAGCCTCCTCACCGTCCAAGGCGTCACCCTGCGCATGGGCGGCCGCACCCTGCTAGAAGGCGCCGACCTCACGGTGGACGCCGGCCGCCGCATCGGCCTGGTCGGCCGCAACGGCGCCGGTAAATCCACTCTCCTGAAAGCCATCTCCGGGGACCTCGCGGTGGACGGCGGCAACATCGCGCTCTCCAGCCGCGCCCGCATGGCCCAGGTCAAGCAGACCGCCCCCTCCGGCCCGCAATCCCTGCTGGAGACCGTGCTGGAGGGCGACCAGGAACGCCTGGCCCTGCTCGCCGAGGCCGAAGAGGCCGAGCTCGGCCACATCCCGGCAGACCGCGTCGCCGCCATCTGGGAACGCCTCGGCGCCATCGATGCCGACTCCGCCCCCGCCCGTGCGGCCACCATCCTCGCCGGCCTGGGCTTCGACGCCGAAGCGCAGGCCCGCCCGGTCGACAGCTTCTCCGGCGGCTGGCGCATGCGCGTCGCCCTGGCCACCGTCCTGTTCAGCAACCCCGACCTGCTCCTGCTGGACGAGCCCACCAACCATCTCGACCTCGAAGCCACCCTCTGGCTGGAAGCCTGGCTCGCCCGCTTCCCCGGCGCCGCTTTGGTCGTCAGTCACGACCAGGGCCTGCTGAACCGCTGCGTGCAGGCGATCGCCCACCTGGACCAGCGCCGCCTCAACGTCACCCCCGGCGGCTACGACGAATTCGTCCGCATACGCACCGAGCAGGCCATGCTGCAGGCCAAGGCCGCGGTGAAGATCCAGGCCCAGCGCGCGCACATGCAGGCCTTCGTGGACCGCTTCCGCGCCTCGGCCAGCAAAGCCCGCCAGGCGCAAAGCCGCATCAAGGCGCTGGAAAAGATGCCGGCGATGGAAAGCGTCATCGAGGACGCCGCCACCGTGTTCAACTTCCCCGAACCGAACCCCCTGCCCCCGCCGATCCTGTCGCTGGACGGCGTCTCCGTCGGCTACAACGACACGCCCGTCCTGCGCGCGCTGGGCATGAACTTCGAGATGGGCGACCGCATCGCCCTGCTCGGCGCCAACGGCAACGGCAAATCCACCTTCGCCAAACTCCTCGCCGGCCGGCTGGACCCGATGGAAGGCCGCCTCCGCCGCCCGGGCAAACTGCGCGTCGGCTACTTCGCCCAGCACCAGGAAGCCGAACTGGACCCGCGCGAGACCGCCCTCGACCATATCGCCCGCGCCCTGCCGCTCGCACCCCCCACCCACCAGCGCAGCCAGCTCGCCCGCTTCGGCCTGGACCGCGACCGCGCGCTCACCCCCACCGGCTCGCTCTCCGGCGGCGAACGCGCCCGCCTGCTCCTGGCACTCGCCACCCGCGACGCTCCGCAGCTCCTTATCCTCGACGAGCCCACCAACCACCTCGACATCGACGCCTGCGACGCCCTGGTCCGCGCGCTCGCCGCCTTCGCCGGCGCCGTGCTGCTGATCACGCACGACCCGCATCTGGTGGAGCTTGTAGCCGACACGCTGTGGATCGTCGACGGCGGAACGGTCTCGCCCTACGAGGGCGACATGGAGGATTACCGCACGCTGCTGCTGAAAAAGGCGCGGCCTGCGAAAGGTGGAGGCGGGAACTCCAAGAAAGACGAGCGGCGGGCTCGGGCTTTGGCGCGTCAGGCGGGGTGAAGGCAAGGCAAGGCCTTCTTTTTTGAAAAAAAGAAGCAAAAAACTTTTACTCCGCTGTCGCCG
>CAXTCL010000289.1:0-3780 GCA_964242035.1 uncultured Acetobacteraceae bacterium
GGGAACAAAAGTTTTTTGGTTCTTTTTTTCAAAAAAGAACTGCTTCCTTGCCTACCTGGCCGGCGTTAGCCTCATGATCGAAACAACCGAAAGCATCCCCCACATGCAGCGTGGCCTCCTCCTAGGTGCCGGCGCGATCATCCTGATCGCCGGTGGCGCGGTCGCCCTGCGCGCCGTCAGCCACCACCAGGTCACCGGTGCGGCCGAGCAGAAGGTGGACCACGAGCTCGCCGAGCTGCTCTCCGGCGCCAGCATCACCCACGGCCCGATCGTGGAAGACGGGCTGACCGGCACGGCTACGGTGCACGACCTGTCCGTGGCGCGGGCAGGCGGCGAGAGCTGGACGGCGGCCACCATGGTGTTGTCCGGCGTGCACGCCGCAGCACTGCGCGACGTGTTCGACCCTGCCAACTACCCGAACGGCCACCCGGCCTGGACGGACCGGCGCCGCCTGTTGGGCGACGTGACGCTGAACACCGTGCGGGTCAGTATGGCGGGCGACCAGCCGGGCGAGCTGACCATCGGCAAGGCCGAGCTGCATGGCCTCCGCGGCCGCCCGTTCGCGCTGCCGCCCACGGCGCAGAACCGCGCGCAGCCAGGCTTCGCGGCGGATGCGGCGCTCGCGTTCGCCTATGACAGCGAGAGCGTCACCAACGTGGCGGTGTCCCTGCAGGGCTCGAACCCGGTCAAGATGTCGATCGCTTCGGCGGGCGGCAGCGGCTACGATGCCGGCAAGCTGGCGGCACTCGACGTGAAGTCGCTGACCCTTGATGGCAGCACGGGGCCCAAGCACACGCCGGCGCACCTGACCATAGGCGCGCTCGGCCTGAAGGGCGCCGACGCCACCGCCCTGCTTGCGGCCATACAGGCGGGTGGGGCGTCCTCCGCCTTGACGAAATTCAGCTACGGCGCGGCGGATGGTTCGGGCATCGCGCTGCAGGCGAGCCCCGGCCCTGCCCTGTCGATCCATGACTTCCACCTCGTGCAGGGCGCGCCGGACAGCGCAGGCGCGTCCGAAGCCCATGGGGTGCTGACTGGGATGACGCTGGGCGTGGGCGACATGCCGATCCCGCCCTCTACCGCGGCGAGCATCGCCGCCTTCGGCATGAACGCGATCACGATGGACATCACCGCCGCGCGCACCAGTCGCGCAGACGGCTCGACCGGCTTTCGCGACGACATAACCCTGCACGACCTGGGCACGCTGCATCTGAGCGGCAGCATGTCCGGCTACGTGGCGCCTGCCGGGGCATCACCCTCGCCGGCCGCCGCCATTGCCGGCCTGATGGGCACCACCATCCAGAACGCCACGCTCGCGTGGGATGACCGCAGTCTGACCAGCCGCATCTTCAAGGTGGTCGCCGACCAGTCGCACACCACGCCGGCGCTGGTACGCGCGCAACTGGCGATACCGCTCTTGGCGCTAGGCGTGCTGCTGCCGGAGCAGCCGGACGCGGCCGACCAGCTCACGCATTTCCTCGACAACCCGCACCAGCTGACGGTCACGCTGAACCCGCCGGAGAAGATGACGCTGGGCCAGGTGGCGCAGGCGCCGGCGATGCAGAGGGCACAGTTGCTGGGGGTGCATGTCAGCAGTCAGTGAGGGCCGGACAGCAACCCTGTCCACGACACGCCGGAACAGGCGTTCTCACGTCCGGACCCCAGCGGCGCTGACACGCCCCCGGGTGCCCTGACAGCAGTGCGTGAAGCGGTAAAGCCAGGAGCGCCAAGGACGCCAAAATGGTATGGGGCGGCGCAGACCGGTTCTGGACGGGACTGTCGGACATCCAGGAAGAACCCCGGGGCGTTCCAGACCTGGGCAACCGATCCCAGCTTCGGCCTCGACGACCCGGTCGCGCCGCTTCGTCCCAAGCCAGCCGGCCGAAGCCCGCGCGCGATCGCGAAGTTTTTCGAAAAAGGACCGCCTGCTTGTCCTGCCGCGCGTTTGACAGGCCAAACTCCGGCCCCTTATCTGCGTGAACAAAACGCCACCTACCCAGAGAGACACAGATGAAGCTGCTCGTCCCCGTGAAGCGGGTCGTCGACTACAACGTGAAGGTGCGGGTGAAGTCCGACCAGAGCGGCGTCGAGCTCACCGGCGTGAAGATGGCGATGAACCCGTTCGACGAGATCGCCATAGAGGAGGCGGTTCGGCTGAAGGAGAAGGGCATCGCCACCGAGATCGTGGCCATCTCGATCGGTGTCGCCGCCTGCCAGGAGACGCTGCGCACCGCGCTCGCCATGGGTGCCGACCGCGGCATACTCGTGGAGACGGACGCGTCGCCGGAGCCGCTGGCGGTTGCCAAGATGCTGAAAGCGATCGCCGACAAGGAGCAGCCGCGGCTGATCATCCTGGGCAAGCAGGCGATCGATGACGACATGAACGCCACCGGCCAGATGCTCGCCGCCCTGCTGGGCTGGCCGCAGGGCACCTTCGCCAGCAAGGTGAGCATCGAGGGCGACACCGCCACGGTGACGCGCGAAGTGGATGGCGGGCTGGAGACGGTGGCGCTGAACCTGCCGGCGATCGTGACGGCGGATCTGCGGCTGAACGAGCCGCGCTACGCGTCGCTGCCGAACATCATGAAGGCGCGCAAGAAGCCGATCGAGACAATGAAGCCGGCCGATCTGGGCGTCGATCCGGCGCCACGTCTGACCACGCTGAAAGTGGTGGAGCCGGCCAAGCGCATGGCTGGCAAGAAGGTGGGATCGGTGGCCGAGCTGGTGGAAAAGCTGCGTGGCGAGGCCAAGGTAATCTAGGCAAGCAAGCAGTTCTTTTTTGAAAAAAAGAACCAAAAAACTTTTGCTCCCTGTCGGCGGGTGCTGAAGCGTTCGCCGACAGGGACCAAAGTTTTTTGCTTCTTTTTTTAAAAAAGAAGGCCTTACCTTCCTTTTCGCCCCACGACCAAAGGTAGAATAATGAGCGTCCTGGTCCTGATCGATCACGAACACGGCCTGCTGAAGCAGCCCTCCCGCAGCGCCGTCGCCGCCGCCACCAAGCTGGGCGAAGTGCACGCGCTGGTGGTGGGCCAGAACGTTCAGCCGGCCGCGGAAGCCGCCGCCAAGCTGCCCGGCGTTGCCAAGGTGCTGCGCGCGGACGCCGCCGGCTACGAGCATGCGCTGGCCGAGCCGCTGGCTGCCCTTCTGGTCGCCCTCGCGCCTGGCTATACGCACCTGTTGTCGGCCTCGACCGCCACCGGCAAGAACGTGATGCCGCGCGTGGCCGCGTTGCTGGACGTGCAGCCGATCAGCGACATCGCCGGCGTGGAGGATGCCGACACGTTCGTGCGCCCGATCTACGCGGGCAACGCGATGGCCACCGTGCGCTCGTCGGACAAGATCAAGGTGATTACCGTGCGTGCGGCCAGCTTCGATCCGGTGGCCGCAGAGGGCGGTAGCGCCACGATCGAGGACGCGGCGGACGCAGGCAACACGGGGTCTTCGCGCTTCGTCAGTGCCGAGCTGTCCAAGAGCGAGCGGCCGGAGCTGACGGCGGCGCGCGTGGTGATCTCCGGCGGCCGCGGCATGCAGAACGGCGAGAACTTCCATTTGCTCGATCCGATTGCCGACAAGTTGGGTGCGGCCGTGGGCGCCTCGCGCGCCGCGGTGGATGCGGGCTACGTGCCGAACGACTACCAGGTGGGGCAGACCGGCAAGATCGTGGCGCCGGAGCTATACATGGCGATCGGCATTTCCGGCGCGATCCAGCATCTGGCCGGCATGAAGGACAGCAAGATCATCGTCGCCATCAACAAGGATGAAGAGGCGCCGATTTTCCAA
>CAXTCL010000290.1:0-3778 GCA_964242035.1 uncultured Acetobacteraceae bacterium
CGATGGCGGCGGCCAGGCGCGCGGCGTCGCCGGCGCGGCCGTGGGCGCGCGCCAGGGTGCGGCCGCACAGGGCGGCGGCAAAGGCGAGCTGGTCGGCCTCCAGCGCGGTGCCGATCTGGGCGAGGCGGCTGTCCTTCAGGCGGCGTACGTAGAAATCCCGCCCATCGACCGGCTGTGGCGTCCAGCCGAGGAAGATGTCGCTCTGCGCCTGCAGGCGGCGCTGGCCGGTGACGACGCGCTCGCCCTGGCAGTCCCGCGTGGGCGCACCCAGCGGGGCGGCGAGCGCGGAAGGCTGGGCTTCCTTGAGCTGCAACAGCAGCGGCGCGCCCTCGGCGGAGGTGAACAGGCCGATGGCGCAGAACGTGCCGACCGAGCCGATGCCTACCACCTTGAAGGCGCGGTCCACCAGGCGGTAGCGGGCGGCGAGGTCGGCGAATTGCGGCTGCAGCGTGGCCGGCCAGGCGGCAAAGGCGGCGTCTATGGTGGCGGCATAAGCGGGCAGGTGGCGGGTGTTGCCCTGGTCGCGAATGTGGGCCTGGGCGCCGTCGCTTCCGACCAGGTCGTAATGGTCCAGGCTGGCCTCGGTGGCGGCACGCAGGCGGCGCTCCAGCCGGCGGCGCAGCTTGTGGCCGGGCACGGCGTGTATGGCGGCGTGCAGGTCTATCGTGCTGTGCCAGGCCTGCAGCGGCGGTAGTTCGGCCAAATGGCGCAGGTGGCGGTGATAGTGGCGCGCGGCGCGGGCGGCCAAAGCGCGGCATTCCTTGGGCGCCAGCGCGTGCTCACGGCCGGCAAGGACCAGGCTGGTGGCCAGGCGCTTGAGGTCCCAGTCGAACGGACCTGGGAAGGTCTCGTCGAAATCGTTGACGTCGAAGACGGGGTTGCCTTCCGGCGAGGCGTAGGCGCCGAAATTGGCCAGGTGGGCGTCGCCGCAGAGCTGGACCACGGGGGCTTCGCCGGGTGTCCTCGCCAGGTCGGCGGCCATGAGTGCGGCGGCGCCGCGGAAGAAGGTGAATGGGTTTTGCCGCATCCTGTCGTAGCGCAGGGAGAGGAGCTCCGGCAGCCTTGTGGCAGCCTGCCCGGCGATGATCGCCACCGGTGCCGCGCGTCCGGCCTCCGGCGTCCAGCCTGGTTGGGGCCGATGCTTCATGTCGGGTGTCTCATAGCATGTGGCCCAGCACGGCTTGCAGGAGGAGGAGGCAGAGCGCGCTGGCGAAGCCGGCGAGGAGGTCGTCGGCCATGATGCCGGCGGCCCCGCCCTGGCGGTCCGCCCAGCCGATGGGGCCAGGCTTGGCGATGTCAAACAGGCGGAACAGGGCAAAAGCGGCGGCCAGGCCGAGCAGGGAGGGGCGGTGCAGCGCCACGAGGGCCAGCATCTGGCCGGCGATCTCGTCGATGACGATCCAGCCGGGGTCCGCGTGGGTGGCTCCGTCCTGCGTGGCGCGCAAGGGCAGGCCGGTGGCGGCCATGATGGCCCACAGGCCGCCATAGGTGGCCAGCAGAATGGCGGCGAGGAGCAGGGCGGGCGAGGCTTGCAGGAGCAGGGCGCCGAGGGCGAGACCCACCAGGGAGCCGGCGGTGCCCGGGGCGCGCGGCGCGGCGCCGGCGCCGAAGCCGGCGGCGATGATGTGTGCGGCGCGTGTGTGCGGCCGGGTGGTGGTTGGCATGTTGGTGGGATAGCAGGAGTCGGGCGGGGTGTCTTTGCGCGGTGCGGATGCGGGTCGCAGATGATTCGGTTGCGTCGTTGGGGCGGACAAGAACCGTGGGGGACAATTTTGGTCGCCGAGCCTGCGCGGTAGATGATGGCTGGAGGACGTGCAACGTACGGCGACGTGCGCGGCGCAGGGCGGGCTTCGGGCCACGATTGCAAGTGCTATTCGGGTGGCGGCGATGGTGGGCTGAAGCCCACCCTGCTGGAATGAAGACGGGCATTGTTGCGGCGGGGGCAAAGGACAATGGTGAGCGGCTGCGGTCAAGCTTGTGCCGGTTCCGGGCGCTCGTTGGCGGCTGTTCGTGCATGCGCGCTGCTGATTTTTATCGTCCTGGTTGTGCTCCGGCTTCCGGTCGTTTCGGAACACGGAAGATTCTGGGCTGAGGAAGGCAGGCTCTACTTCCGGAACGCGTGGCGTCTGCCTTGGTGGCAGGTGCTGTTCCGCCCTGAAAACGGATACCTCAGCCTGTACGCGAACATGTCGGCGCTTCTCGCGCGATACTGCGTCCCGCTGGAAGAAGCGCCGCGGCTGACAACAGGCGCAGCATTGCTGGCGCAATGCCTGCCGATACTGGTTGTGGTTACCGCCAGAGACCGCTGGTTGCGGCCGGCACCGGTGATCTTCGCTGCTGTCCTGATCATCGCCATGCCGCCGCTTTGTGACGAAGTCTGGCTCAATACCGCAAACAGCCAGTTTCACATCGCCCTGGCGGCCGCCTTGTGCCTGGCGCTGGAAGCGCCTGCCGGGTGGTCCGGGCGCCTGCGGTGCATGTTGCTGTTCCTTGCACCCATCTGTGGCCCCACCAGCATCGCGCTGGCGCCGCTTTTCGTGTTTCGGGCCGCCTTGGAACGCCAGCGCGCGCGGACCTTGCAGGCGGCCTGCTTTCTGGCAGGTGTGGCGCCGCAACTCGTCGTCATGGCTTCGGCACCGCTGCATGGGCGAGGCAAGCTCGTCGGGCCGACGATACTGGCTTGCATCTTCGCCGCAAAACATCTGGCGGCGCCATTCCTGGGCGAGGATATGGCCAACGAAATGACCCCGTCCTGGTCTGCGGCTATCCGGGCAGGTCATGTTCCGACTGCTCCTGTCTTCGCGGTCATCATAGTGGGCGCTGCTCTCGTGTGGGCTGCGGCGCAGAGCAGGCGGCAAGGGACGATTTCCCTTCTAGGCTCCGGCTTGGCGTTGTCGATCCTGTCCTACAACGGTGCGATTGGCGGCGGCATCGATCTGATTACGGTCGAGGGGGCCCAGCGCTATGCTTTTGCGCCATCTCTGCTGTTTGCTCTCACAGTGACATCGTTGTGCACGGATACCCACCGATGGGTTGCCCGCGGAGCGAGGACGGTTGTGGCCTGGCTTCTCATCGTGTCTGTCTGGCAGACACTGCGTCCGCAGGGCGCCGACTATGCACAAGGGCCTGTGTGGCGGCAGGAAGTGGCAAGGTGGCGTGCGGATCCAGAATACGCGCCGCGCATCTGGCCGCCCGGATGGACGGTCAGGCTCTGAATGCGGGTTGCCATGCGATGCCAGTCCGCGTCGGGGCCGAACCCAAGTAGGCAAGCAGTCTTTCAAAGAGGATCGCTTGTCTTCTTGCCATGCCCGGAGCGGCAGGAATCAATCGTCCGGGACGGGGCCGCCCGGTGATATGAGCGCTTCGACGAGGTGGGCGGGGAAGCCGGTGAGGTCTGGGGTCAGGCCTAGGATCTTGCAGGCGCGGGCGAAGTGCGCGGGGAGCGGGTCTTCGGGGTGTTCGGCCAGGGAGTCTTCTACGGTGTCCTCGATGGTGTCGTAGAGGGCTTCGTGGTCCGGGTGGGTTTCGGTCATGCGGTGCAGGCCGTCGCAGATCAGGCCGCGGTTTATGGCGCCGAAGAGGTGCTGGAGCTGGGGGTCTGGCTGGGTGGCGTCGTCGGGTGCGGGGGTGCGGGCGGTGGCGGCGCGGCTAAAGGTGCCGGCGGCGAGCTGGGCCGAGAGGGTGACGGCGTGCAGGACGATGCGGGCGGCGCGGGTGAAGGGGAGGTTTGGGTCGCGCGGCCTGGCGGGGGGTTGGGCCTGGGTGGGGTTTGGTTTTG
>CAXTCL010000291.1:0-3719 GCA_964242035.1 uncultured Acetobacteraceae bacterium
TCCGCCTCGGTCTCCGCGATCAGCTCGTGCAGCCCGATCGCGTGAAGATGGGACGCGCTGTGGCGGCCCGCAAAGGTTTGCCCGCGCAACGTCACCACCGGCACGCCGCACCACATGGCCTCCAGCGTGGTGACGCCGCCCGAGTAGGGGAAGGTGTCGAGCGCCACGTCTATGTCCGTGTAGCCGGCCAGCAGGTGCGCCTGCGGGCCGCCCGGCTCGAAGACGATGTGCGCCGTATCCAGCCCGGCCTGCACGGCCATCTCGCATATGACCGCACGTGTCTGGCCTTCGGCGTAGCAGCCGTAGCGCAGCACGAAGCATGCGTTCGGAACCGCCTGTGCGATCCTCGCCCACAGGACGAGCACGCCGGCGTTGATCTTCGCCGCGCGCTGGAAGCAGCCGAACCGGATGGGTGCCGCATCCGGCAGCATACGGGGCGCGGGATCTGGCGCGCAGGCGGGCGGCTCGAAACACACGTAGCAATCGGGCAGGCGCAGGATCTGCTCCGTGTAGAAGCCATCCTCGCCGTCAGGCACCTCGCGTGCGTCGGCCACGAGCGCGTCCATGTTCGCAAGCCCCGTGGTGCCGGTGTAGCCGGCCCAGCTGACCTGCAACCGTGCCGCGCGCCGTGCAAACACCGCAAACCGGTTGCGTGCGGTGATGCCGCTCAGGTCGAACAGGATGTCCACGCGCTCGCGCACGATCAGGGCGTGCAGCGCGTCATCGTCCAACGCATGCACGACGTGCCAGGCGGCACTCGCAGCGCGGTAGCGCTCGGAGAAATCATCATGCTCCGGCTGGTTGGCGAAACAGACGATCCTGCAACCTTGTCTCGCCAACGCCTCGAACGCCCGCAGCGTCAGCACGCCGACTGCATGTCGCCGCAGGTCGCCCGAAACGATGCCGATGACGGGTGCGTCCGAACCCTCGTGCAGGCTGCCCTTCACTGCGGCAGGCGTATTGTCCTGCAGCCTTGCCGCGTAGGCGAGATGTTCCGCATGCAGCCTGCCGGCAGTGATGCCTGGCAAATGCTGCAAGGCGAACAGCCGGTTGGTTTGCACGGTCGCATCGTTCGGATCGAGCTGCCGCGCAAGATCGAGTGCGCTGACGCACGCCGCCACGCGGCCCTGCGCCAGCATGGCCCAGGCGCGCGCGGAGTGCAGCTCGGGATCGGTGCTGTTGCGCACCGCCGGCTCCAGGATGGCGAGCGCGCGGTCCGCCTCGCCGGTGCGCGCCAGCGCCATGCCCAGACAGAGTCTGGCCTGTTGCAGCGCAGGCTCGGCCGTCAGTGCCTGCTCCAGCACGCGCGCGGCCTCGGCGTCGCAGCCCATCTTCAGCAGCGTGACCCCGAGATCGGCCTGGATACGCGCCGAACCGGGCGTGATGGCCAGCGCGCTGCGAAATATCGCCACCGCGGCGTCGAACCGGTCCAGGCGGGCGAGGCTGAGGCCAAGCAGGCGGCGCAACTCCGCGTCGCCCGGACTGGCGCGCACTGCCTGCCGGAACGACTCTGCGGCATGACGCCACTCGCCGCGTTCCAGCGCGCCGCGTCCTTGCCAATACAGCTTCGCCGCATCGGGCAGGGGCTTCGTGGAACGCGCACCCATCCTGACTGCCTCTCAAACAACGGCGCCAGCGCCCGACGACCGGCAATGGTAAAATATATGCGCAATGCTCGTCGCGACCCGAACATTCAACCTGGAACTTTCAATCAGGCTGGAAGGAGCAAGGTCTTCTTTTTCGAGAAAAAGAAGCAAAAAGCTTTTATCTGCGCTGTCGCGGAACGTTGAAGCGTGCGTCTCCGCGACAGCGCGCTCGAGAGAGACAAAGTTCTTTGGTTTTCCAAAAAGAACTGCTTCCTTGCTGTCTGGGAATTGCTCATAGCCAAGCTTCGCCGCGTTTATTGCAAATTGAAGTCAGTATAGCGACAGTTCTGGCCGCAATGATATTCATGCACATGTAACACTGACCGTCGGGACAAGTCACCGCCGTGGTGCTACGTGCACCGCAGGGCGGCGATACTGGCAAACAGCTGATCCTGTCTGCAGTAAAGCCTGACCTGCGACGCGCATTCGCGCGCCAGTAGATCATGTGAAGGATCAAGAGATGTCGTTGAGAACCATACTCGTCGGGGCTTCAGCACTTGCCGTCTGTGCAACGGCGATGCCCGCGGCACATGCAGCTTCGACCACCACCGTGTTCGGCGGCGGCGGCACGCTGGCCGCCAAGCTGTATCGTGACTTGTTCAACTGCTATTCGGCGTCAACCTACGCCATTTTCGCGACGTCGCCGGATAACCCCAGCAACGTCACCTATCCCACCAGCCAGAACGCCGCCTGCACGGCCGAAGCGAAGAATGATTTCGCCATCGCCTACGAGCCGGTCGGCAGCGGCGCCGGCCAGGCCGCCTTCACCACCGGCAACCCGGCCTCGTTCGGCTCGCCCGCCACCACCAACTCGGTGGCCTACCTGAACGGCAGCGCCACCGTCGCCGCCAGCGCCACGCCGTATCCCGAAGTCGAGTTCGCCGGCAGCGACGCCTATCTGAGCGCCACGCAAATCAGCGAAGCCAACGCGGTCGATAACGGCACGCCGATCTTCGCCATCCCCACCGTCGCCACCCCGATCACCCTGCCCGTCGGCCAGGTGAGCGGCACCAAGCTGCTGATCAGCGACGTCTGCAAGATCTTCAGCGGCAAGGAGATCATCAAGGGCAACACCGCCAGCACGCAGCAGATCTACGTGCGCATGGACGGCAGCGGCACCTCGTTCATCTTCAGCGAGTTCCTTGCCGACAACTGCCCGACGTCAGCCGGCTACGCCTTCACCTCGGCGAACGGTTTCCCCAGCACCGCCCCGAGCTGGTCTGCTGCCCAGGTCGGCACGAAGTCCACGATCACCGCCGTCAGCGGCAGCGGCGGCATCGCCAACGCGGTCGCCGCTTCCAGCTACGCCATCGGCTATGTCAGCCCCGACTACGTGCAGCCGATCGTCACCAGCCGGGCCGCATATCCTGCCGCGGTCGGCCTGACCGCCGCAAAGGAAGTGGCCCCGAGCGTTGCAAACACGCAGAAGCACGTGACGGCCATCACCTCGGCCAGCACGTACCCCACCACCTACAGCAACAACATCGGCGCCCAGCTCAACGACCTGCTCGCCGCGAACACGTATGCGGGCACCGGGTATCCGATCGTCGGCTACACCTTCCTCTACGCCTACGGCTGCTATTCCAGCAGCTTCGACGGCGGCCTGCTCGGCACCAAGGCGAAGGGCACCGACCTCAAGAACGCCCTGATCGCGCTGATCCCGAACTCAGGTGCGAAGTCCACCACGTTGCAGACGGAAGCGGGCAAGATCATCACCGCGTCCGGCTTCTCGCCGATCACCTACAACGTCAACCAGACTGTCGCCGCACTGCTCTACAGCACGGCCGCAGGCTCGCCCGGGCCGCTTTCTGCCGCCGGCATCAACGGCACGAACAGCACCTGCCTGGCCAGCCGTCCAAACTGAAGACAAGACCCGGACGGCACCTTTGTGCCGCCCGGGTTTCGGTCGTCCTCGCGAAAACTCAATAGCCGGTATGGAGAAACTTCGAAAAGCAAGGAAGCAGTTCTTTTTTGAAAGAAAGAACCAAAAAACTTTTGTCTCCGTCGGGCCCGCGTTTCGGAAACGTACGCTTCAACGGTCCGCGACAGCGCAGATAAAAGCTTTTTGCTTCT
>CAXTCL010000292.1:0-3707 GCA_964242035.1 uncultured Acetobacteraceae bacterium
CCCACCCATCGCCAACCCCATCCCCCGCCCGCCTCAAAACCGAAACGCAAACCCCGTATACCCCTCGATATCGGGCGCGAACCTGTTCAGCCCCACATACATCCCAAACGACACCACCACCGTCGAGCTCACCGCATAACCCACACCAACATCCGCAGTATAAAGCGCGTGCGAATTAGGATCCGTGGCACTCTCCGCAAACATCTCCAAAGACACCGTCGTCTTGCCAAAGCTCCTGCTCACAGAAACATCTTCCTGATAATCGAAATGCCGCCCGGTATCGTTCTGGTTCTTCAGCACATCCACCTCCTCCTGCACCTGAAGCGAAAGCGCGTAAGGCAACGCCACCTGCACCGGCGCGGTAATCGCAAACTCCACCGCCCCATTACCGATCCCACGTGCAGCCGTCGGCAGCTTCACCCCGAACCTCACCGCCGCAGTGAACACCTGCCAGTCGTTCCCATACAAATTCCATTTGATCGCCGGCACAGTATCGCCATACCCGGTCCGTCCCCCGCCCACGCCGGACAGGCTCACCAACCCCCCCGTCTGCATCTCGATCTCCACATCGTCCGTCAAACCGTATTTGAACACCGGGTCCAGACTCTGCACCGTCACCGTGCCCGCGCCCGACGTCACATGAACCAGGTCACTCTCGATCTGGAAGTATCCTTCAGCCACCGTGTAGGGCGTGTAGCTCTTGCCCGGCGTGTCCGCATTGAAATCCCGCGGCCCGTCCGCCAGTGCCGCGTGCGAAACAGCCAGCCAGATCACGCCAGGCAACCAAACCAGACGGATCAGCAAACGCAGGCTGCGCTTCATCCTGGCGCGTCCGTCATCGGCAGCAGCGGGTTGCAAGATGGGACAGAAGACCGGCCTGAACATCGAGCGCAAACCCGAACGCCCAGCGTCAGGCATGGATTAAAGATCGAGGCACGCCATCAAACTTGCCGGTATGCGGCCAGCGGCAGCCCATGCGTCTCGACATGCTCGTTCCGCGCGACAAACGCGTGCCGATTTTCCGCCAGCCTCTCGGGAGGCGTGACATTCGTTGCGCGTCGCGAAGCGGCCGTCGAGTCCAAAGGTCCGGTCCGGGGCATCGGCGCAGCCTCAACATGCATGCGCGCAGAGTATGCGCATCGGTCCCGCGCCAGCAAGGCGCGGGCACAAGCGCCAACAATCCACCCACTCTCGAAGCACCGCCAAAACAACTTGCCCAGCCTCCCCCGTCAGTTCTACAAACGTTCCCCAAACTAAACCCGGGCCCGCACCCCTGAACGCCATCCCAACCCAGCCAACCGACCCCGCCCAAGCGCAGCACCGGGCCGAAAACCTCGCCGCCTGCCTGGAAATGCGCGACCTCGGCCTGCAGCTCGCCCGAGCCGCCGCCGCCCGCGCGCTGGCCGCCCACGAACAAACCGAACCCTCCGAAGCCACCCCCACCCCAAAACCCGCTGATCCGGACCTGGCCTTCGCGCGACACTCCCGCAGCGTCCGCCAATCCGTAGAGCTCTGGGAAAAGATCACCAGCAACACGTTCGCCCGCCGAACCCAGACCCAGACCCAAACCTCGAACTTCGACCCGGACCCGGACCTCTACGACGACCTCTGCAACCATCCCCAAACTCAAAAACCCGCCTATTGCGAGCTGGACCGCGGCAACCTCCACGAAGCCGTAGGCACCCTTGCCGCCGCCCACCCAAACAACGCCGAAATCTGCGAAACCCTCGATGAGATCATCGAAGAAACCCTAACCGCCCACCCCGACGATCACCTCTCCGCCAACTTCGCCCGCATCTGCCAGGCGTACGACATCGAACCGGACCGCTTCCGCCTGCAGCCGCACCTGGAATCGCAGCTCCGCCCGCCGGTCCGGTGGCCTAAGCTCGAGTAAGGCAAGGCCTTCTTTTTTGAAAAAAAGAAGCAAAAAACTTTCACTACCCCGCCTGCACCATGGCCTCGCCAGGTCCTGCCAACACGCACGCCCGCAGAACCAGCGCGCGCCCGAATGCAGCCGTCAGTAGTAAAAGTTTTTTGCTTCTTTTTTTCAAAAAAGAAGGCCTTGCTTGCCCACTCCTACAGCGTGCACCCTACCCCCGGGGTTCGACTCCCCAACGACGCGCCTCTGCGTCCGCGCGACGCCGCGTTCTCGGTGCGGTCAGCGGGTTATCGGAGGCGCATCTCCGCGGTTGACGGGTTGTTCCTGCTGCCCGCCCGATACGACAGCCATCCATCGGCTCTGAGGGTCCAGTGCCCCCGCCGCGGATGGTCGGGTAAGCAGCAGGACGCCTCTCCCCGTCCAACCAGGAGTTTCGCGTGCGTATCGTCGTCAACGAGTGGGAAATAGCGCTGCTGTTCAGAGACGGCCGTTACGAGGGCACGCTGGCGCCCGGCGCGCACCGTGTCGGTTCGCTGTTCCAGGAGGTGACCGTCAGGCGCCTGGCGCGCCGGCAATGGATCACCGAGACCAACGTGGAATGCGCCAGCGCCGACCGCTTCCCGCTGCGCCTCTCTTTGTCCGCCTCGTGCCTGGTGACGGACGCCAAACTGGCGTTCGACGCCGACCACCTCGTGCGCGCCAAACTGGCGCTGGCCGCCGCCGCCGTGCACGCGGCAGCGCTGGCGCCGCTCGAGGATCTCGTCGTTGGCCGTGAGGCGATCTCTGCCGCCGCCGCGGCGCATGTGGAAGATAAGGTGCCCGGCTGCACCCTGGCGCCGGTGCAGGTCACCTCGCTCGTCCTGCCGCCCGAAGTGCGCCGGATGTTCACCGATGTGGAGCGCGCCAGGCGCGAGGGCGCGGCGTCGCTGGAGCGCGCCCGCGCCGAGCACGCTGCCCTGCGCGCCCTGGCCAACGCCGCCCGCCTGCTGCGCGGCAACCCCGAACTGATGAACCTGCGCCTGCTGCAGGCGGTAGGAACAGGGCAGAAACCCGGCACGCTTGTGCTGGGCGGCTCCGCCCTGTCACCTGTATCGCCGGCCGGCGCCCGGCCAGACGAGGAGGCAGAAACCCCATGATCTACCTGGACGACATGCACGAGGGCGACACCAGCGTCCTGGGCCCCATACACGTGACCCGAGAGGAAGCGCTGGACTTCGCCCGGAAATACGACCCCCAACCCTTCCACCTGGATGACGCCGCCGCCGCCGCCCACCCCTTCTTCAAGAAGCTCTCGATCAGCGGCTGGCAGACCTGCGGCTACGCGATGCGCCTGATGGTGGACGACATGCAGGCGCGCGCTATCCAGTCGCTAGGCTCGCCGGGCATCGACAACATACGCTGGCTCAAGCCCGTCTACCCCGGCGACGCACTGACCCTGGAATGCGAAACCAAGGAAGTCCGCGTCTCCCGCAGCCGCCCCGAAATGGGTTCCGCCAAACGAGACTACGTCTTCCGCAACCAGGACGGCGACGCGGTGATGACGATGCAAGCCACCGGCCTGTTCGTCACGCGTCCGGCCTAGCGCGGCCCGCGCGGAACTCCGCCACCCCACCCCCCGTTCAAAACGCATGAAAACTGACCCAAACGCCCCTGACATGATCGTCGCCATCGAACACCATGAGGCGCGAATATTCCACATTGATATCCATTCCCATGACGTCACCGAACACACGCTCAAGCCGCATGACCCGCACCATTTCCGCCATCACCTGAAGCACAAGGACCAGGATGCCGAACAGGGGCAGCGCGCCTCGGAAGATCCGGCGTT
>CAXTCL010000293.1:0-3640 GCA_964242035.1 uncultured Acetobacteraceae bacterium
AATAGCTCGTCGTGACAAACACCTAGAGCGTTTCCCGGCTGTTTATCGACTCACGAACGTTGCGAAATGCTCTGGACTGCGCGGCGGGATGCGGATGCCATCCCTATCAGGGACACACCGCCGATCACCAGGTCAACCCCAACAAGCATGCCCACGACCCAAAGAAAGCTGCCGGGCAGGCCGGAGATGATCACGCCCGCCAGCACGAAATCCACCAGTCCGCTCATCAGCATCCATTCCCACCGCCCCGCCAGCTCTCGCCTGTGGGAGAGCGCGCCTGCGACGGAAAACACCCCGTCAGCCACGAAATACACGATAAGCACGTAGGTCAGCGTCACCAGCCCGGCTACCGGATTGACCAGCAGCACCACGCCTGCAATCAGGGCCACGCATGCCGACAGCAATGACCAGGCAAACGCCCCCGCCCCCCGTGTGCGCACCGTCGCTACCAACCCCACGAGACCGGCAACCAGCAGCACCCACCCGAGCAGTATCGCCGTCGTCAGCCCGGCGAACAGCGGCAAGGCTATGGCTGCCAATCCTAGAACCACCAGCAGCACGCCCTCGGCCATGAACGCCCGCCAGTGCGTGTGAATGGAGCGCCTCAGGCCTGCCGTCAGGTCACCCGACGGTTGAACATCGCTCGCCATACGCCGTAACTCCCCACTGCCAGTTGTGCTACGGCTTGGCTGTGGCTCGGTTGCAGCGAGGCATGTGTTTGGCTGGGCGAAGCAAGAAAGGCCTTCTTTTCTGAAGAAAAGAAGCAATAGATTTTTGGTCCGCTGTCGCGCGACCGGTGCGACAGCGGGCGAGTACTACTGGTTATTGACCCAGCGATAGATCCGCCATTGCGGCTTGTCCTCTACCGAGGCAAAACCCGCCTGGCCCGCAAACGGATCGGCCAACCAGGCCCCATCGCCCGGCGACACCACAAAGATCCGGCACCCGAACTGACCGACCAGTACCGCCAGATCGCTCGCACGCGGCTTGCCCGCAAACACGCGCTTCACCATTGCATCCAGGCCGTCCAGCCCAGCCCGCGGCAGCGCGCCGTAGGCCACAACGCTCTGCCAGCCCGAGAAACATGAGGGCCGGTCGGAAAACAGGGCCCAGGAAATGTTGTCCTCCCAGGGCGTCACGCCTGCCAGAAAAGCCGGGTTGTCCAGCACACGCTCCTGCTTGCCCGTCGCGTGCCGGACGGCGGCCCACAGCGCGGGCGAGGCCGCCAAGGCGCCCGCCTCATCGGAGTGGTACCCCGATGCAAACGCCCGAACCATCCCGGCCCCATCTGGCAGCGACAGGAGAAAACAGGCCGCCACCGCAGTCACCGCCCTCCATCGCCGCCCGGCGACCAGACGGGCCGTAACGCCGCCCGTCACGCCCATCAACACCAGCACCGCCGGCAGTTCCGCCCGCCAACCCAGATCGTTGTTGTCGATGACGCTGCGCAACAGCGCGGCCACGACCAGGCTTGCGACCGCCGTCGCCGCCCAAATTCCCGCGCCCGCACGCCCGCCCCGGCGCATCGCCGCCAGCAGGTGGACAGAACCGGGCAGCAGCGCCGGCAGCCCGGCCGGCAGCGCAAGCAGCCAGAATGCAGGAACGTCCAGCACACCCCGCCAGCCAGGCGGCACCGCCCCCCCGAGCACGCTGTACGGTATAAGCGCCACCGGCGATCCGCCATGCCGTGCGGCGACTGCCGCCACCTGCACCTTCAGGAACGGCAGGATGAACGCAGCCGTAACCACCGCCGCCGCACCAGCGCGCAGGGCGAACCCCACAAGCCGCTCCCGCGCCATGCCAGGCAACAGCACCACGCAAACAGCCGGCGCCACCAGGGCGAACGTCACCCCGCCGACCCAGGCCGAGCTCTCGAACCCTGCCGCCACCACCAGGCCCAGCATGCCCGCCACCAGCCACCCACCGCCTTCCGCCAAACGCTTCAGCAGCAGCACCGCCAGCACCACACAACCGGCCGAAGCCAGATGCTGCGGCACCCAGGCTGCCTGGAGCAGCCATCCGCCAAGGTCGGAATCGCGCACGATGATTCCCGCTGCCAGACGCCAGCCCAGCATGGCGTTCAGCACCGGCCGCAACGTGCCGGCCAGAGCAAGGCATACCACGACAGCGCAGGCCAGATCGCGCCGCCCGACCGTCCTGGCCAGACCCATGACCAGCATGAGCGACGCCCAGGCCGTGGCGCCCGCCATCGCCGCGTCCGCCGTCCAGCCGCCCACGCGGAAAGCGCGCGCCAGCACCGCCGCGCTGAAGTGCCAGAGGTAGTAGTACGCCAGCCTGTCCGTGCCGGGCAGGGAGATGAACGGGTTGCGCACCGGCAGGCCGCTCCGGACGATGCCGTCGATTATTGCCACCTTCACGTGGTCGAACATGGGCGCCGCCAGCACCAGGCCGCTCGCGGCGGGTTTCGGCATCAGCGCCAGCATCGGCAGGATCGCCATCAGCGCAGCCGCGATCGCGGCCCAGGCGGGCAGCCGGACCACCGCGTGCGCGCGCGGCACCAGGCCCCAGGTCGCCGCCAGCCAGGTCAGGCAAAGCAGACAGGTCTGCGGCCTGCCGAACCCTGTGGCGGTCAGCATAGGCAGTGCCATCACGCTGAACGTCGCCCAGCCTAGAGCTGGGGCGAGGCCGAGGGCAGGAAAGCCGGCCGGTGCGAATAGGCGCGCCAGCGGCAGCCCGCAAGCCGTGCAGAACGCTGCCGCTACGGCCGCCAGCGCCAGTGTTTCGGGCCATGTTGGGATCAGGGGAATGGCCTACATAGGAAAGGAAGAAAGCAGTTCTTTTTTGAAAAAGAGAACCAAAAAACTTTTGCTCCTGCGCAGGTTCAGCGACCTCGGTGTGTCCTGACAGAACCGACGGATACAGATGCGGGAGAGTAAAAGTTTTTTGCTTCTTTTTTTCAAAAAAGAAGGCCTTCCTTGCTTTCCAGGAACGCCCCAAGCGCCGCCAACCCTGCCGCGACCCCTAGCCGCCCGAACCCGACGCGGAACCGGTCCAACGATATGTCCGCAAACTCGGAGCGGAACAGGCGACCCGGCGCCAGCAGCACGCCCGCCTGCTGCAGCAGGCGCGCCGCAAACCGGTCCACCCCGTCCGCCCCCTTGTAGCGCGGAAGCAGACGACGCCCGCTTCCGGCGTCTCGAAGTCGAAAAGACGCGCGTGCTGCGCGAAGAGCGTCTCGGCCGACTGGTAGCCGGGCACGACGACGATCGCGCGGTCGCCTGCGGCGAGCAGCGTGTTCACGGTGGCGAAGATCGCTTCTTGCGCGCCGCCGAACAACGCCAGGTCTTGCGTGGACAGCGCCGTGTAGCGTGCCGCAACCGCCGCGCACAGCGCCGGATCGCCCTTCGGATCGGTATAGCCAAGCGCCTGATCCGCCCAGCTTCTTGTGTCGGCCTCGTCGGCCAGGCTGAGCAGCTCCGCCAGCCGCGTCGGCTCGCATTCCGACGCGCAAAGATTGTGCGGCGCGCCGTGCCGCTCGGTCAGGTATGTCGCCAGCTCCAGGTCGCGGCGCACGGTCCTCAGGTCGGCTGTCAAAGGCATGTTACAGTCGGGGATGTGTCACAGTCAGGGTATGCGTCCGGTGATTAATGCGGTTAAGGCTTTTTAGCAGTCCCGCACT
>CAXTCL010000294.1:0-3618 GCA_964242035.1 uncultured Acetobacteraceae bacterium
TTTTCAAAAAAAGAAGCAAAAAACTTTTGTCTCCCCGCATTGGCCGATGCCGTGTGCTGTCAGGAAACACCGAAGCCGCTGCAGCAGCGTGGAGACAAAAGTTTTTTGCTTCTTTTTTTTAAAAAAGAAGGCCTTGCTTCCTTGCAGCATCAAGGCCGCCCAATGCTGTGATAGCGGAACCCAGCCGCCTCCATGCTCGCCTTTTCATACATGTTGCGCAGGTCCACCACCAGGTCGCCGCGCATCGCCTCGCGCAGCCGCTCCGGTGCTATGGCGCGGAACTCGTTCCATTCGGTGGCCACCACAAGCAGGTCCGCACCCTTCGCGGCGTCCAAGGCGTCCGTGCAATACGTGACGCTGGGGGGCAGCATCGGGCGGGCCTGCTCCATGCCGGCGGGATCGAAGGCGCGTATCTGGGCGCCGTCCTCGGCCAGGCGGCCGACGATGGGGATGCTCGGCGCGTCGCGCATGTCGTCGGTTTCCGGCTTGAAGGTCAGGCCGAAGATGGCGACCGTCTTGCCGCGCACCGACCCGCCGGCGGCCTGGATGACGCGCGCGCCCATGCCGGCCTTGCGCGCCTCGTTCACCGCCACCACCGCCTCGATCAGGCGGGAGGGCGCGCCGTGGTCCTGGGCGATGCGCACCATGGCCAGCGTGTCTTTCGGGAAGCAGGAGCCGCCGAAGCCCGGGCCGGGGTGGAGGAATTTACGGCCGATGCGGCCGTCCAGGCCAATGCCGCGGGCCACGTCGTGCACGTCCGCGCCGGCGCGTTCGCAGATGTCGGCCATTTCGTTGATGAAGGTGACCTTCATGGCGAGGAAGGAGTTCGCCGCGTATTTCACCAACTCGGCGGTCTCCAGGCCGGTGAACAGGATCGGCGCCTCGATGAGGTAGAGCGGGCGGTAGAGCTGGCGCAGCACCTCACGCGCGCGATCCGTCTCTACGCCGATCACCACGCGGTCCGGACGCATGAAGTCCGGTATGGCGCTGCCTTCACGCAGGAATTCGGGGTTGGAGGCGACGTCCACCTCGAGGTCCGGGCGGACGCTCTTGAGGATCTCGCGTATACGGCGGCCGGTGCCTACGGGCACGGTCGATTTGGTGACGATGACGGTGTAGCCGGTGAGCACACGGGCCACCTGCTCGACGGCGGCGAACACGTAGGACAGGTCCGCGTGTCCATCGCCGCGCCGCGTGGGGGTGCCGACAGCGATGAACACCGCGTCCACGCCGGCGACGGCGGCTGCGATGTCGTCGCCGAAGGTGAGGCGGCCGGCTTTTGCGTTGTCTGCGACGAGGGGCTGCAGGCCTGGCTCGTAGATGGGGATGCCGCCTTCGCGCAGGCTTTTCAGCTTGGCCGCGTCCACTTCGACGACGGCCACGTCGTTGCCCAGTTCGGCGAAACAGGCGCCGGAGACGAGGCCCACGTAGCCGCCGCCGATCATCGCAATGCGCAAAACTTAGCCTCCAGGAGCGTTGTGGGGGCTATACAGGGTTAGAACGGGGGGGAATAGCGGGTGGGCACGGATTCGTGAGCGAGTGTGGCAGGAAGGAAGGAAGGCCTTCTTTTTTGCAAAAAAGAAGCAAAAAACTTTTGCTCCTGGCGCCTGCACGGCGGCCCGCGTCGGTCCTGCCAGTGTCGTGGCCTGCAGGATGTGTGCGGGCCTGGGTGCAGGCGGGTAGTAAAAGTTTTTTGCTTCTTTTTTTCGAAAAAGAAGGCCTTTCTTGCTTCAGTCCCGCAACAGCTCGTTAATCGCCGTCTTGGCCCGTGTCTGCGCATCCACCCGCTTGACGATCACCGCGCAGGCCAGGCCCGGCCCCGGCGAGCCGTCCGGCAGCGCACGGCTTGGCAGGGTTCCGGGCACCACCACGGCGTAGGACGGCACGCGGCCGACGAAGATTTCGCCGGTAGCGCGGTCGATGATCTTGGTGGATGCGCCGAGGAACACGCCCATGGAGAGGACGGCGCCGCGTTCGACTACCACGCCTTCGGCGACTTCGGAGCGGGCGCCGATGAAGCAGTCGTCCTCGATGATGACGGGGCCGGCCTGCAGGGGTTCGAGCACGCCGCCCAGGCCTACGCCGCCGCTTATGTGGCAGTTGGCGCCGACTTGCGCGCAGCTTCCGACGGTGGACCAGGTGTCTATCATGGTGTTGGCGCCGACATGGGCGCCGACGTTGATGAAGCAGGGCATGAGCACGACGCCTGGGGCGATGTAGGCGCTGCGCCGGACGACGGCCCCTGGGACGGCGCGGAAGCCGGCGTCGGCGTGGTGTTCGGCGGTCCAGGCTTGGGTTTTCAGGGGGACTTTGTCGTAGGCGAGGTTGGGCATGGGCGCGCTGTCGTTCAGGCGGAAGGAGAGGAGGACGGCTTGTTTCAGCCAGGCGTTGGTTTGCCAGCCGGTCGGGGTTGGTTCGGCCACGCGCAGGCGGCCGGTGTCTAGCGCTTGTAGCGCTTGTTCGATGGGGGCGCGGGCTTGTTCGCGGTTTAGGGATTCGCGGGTTTGCCAGAGGGATTCGATTTGGGTGCGTAGGGTGGTGTCTTCAGGGGAAGGCAAGGCAGGCGGTCCCTTTTTTTCGCGGCGGACTTGTTGATCGGCGCTTGCCGGATGAGTTGTTTAAACACGAAGGGCGCGAAGGACGAAGAAGAAAGGTGAAGCGAGTTGTTTCTTCTTCGTGTCCTTCGTGTTTAAGCCTGGGCTTCAGCGTAGCGGCTGATGCAAGGTTAAGCCTGCTGACCCTTTCGGGGCTAGATAAAACCGTCATTAAGACAAAGAGGGGCGCGGCATTTTCGTGATTGTGCCACGTTGTTCCTGAACCTGGTGGTCTCGACTATAAGAGTTCCACGGCAATCGCCGTTGCCTCGCCGCCACCGATACACAGGGCGGCCATCCCACGACGCGCCCCCTGCGCGCGCAACGCCGCCAGCAGCGTGACAAGGATGCGCGCGCCGGACGCGCCGATCGGGTGGCCCAGCGCGCAGGCGCCGCCGTTCACGTTCACCCGGTCCGCACCCAGATCCATTTCGCGCATCGCCGCCATCGTCACCACCGCGAAGGCTTCGTTTATCTCGTAAAGATCGACGTCGTTCTTCTTCCAGCCAGTCTTTTCCAGCAGCTTTTCCATCGCCCCGATCGGCGCGGTGGTGAACCAGGCCGGCGCCTGCGCGTGGCTCGCGTGCCCCAGTATCGTCGCGAGCGGCTTCAACCCGCGCGCATCCGCGTCCGAACGCCGCATCAGCACCAGCGCTGCGGCACCGTCCGAGATCGAGCTGGAGTTGGCCGCCGTCACCGTGCCGTCCGGCCGGAACGCCGGCTTCAGCGTAGGTATCTTCTCCGGCCGCGCCTTTGCCGGGGTCTCGTCGTCGGTCACCTCCGTCTTGCCGGGAACGGCCACGATCTCCGCACGGAAGCGCCCCTCCGCGCTGGCGGCGCGCGCCCGCTCCAGCGACCGCAATGCGAAATCATCCTGTGCCACGCGGGTGAATTGCAGTTTTTCCGCGGTGTCCTCGGCGAAGCTCCCCATCAGCCGGCCGGTCTCGTAGGCATCCTCCAGCCCGTCGAGGAACATGTGGTCCAGCACGCGGCCGTGGCCCAACCGGTAGCCGTCGCGCGCGCG
>CAXTCL010000295.1:0-3602 GCA_964242035.1 uncultured Acetobacteraceae bacterium
GGGGGAAGCAAAAGTTTTTTGGTCCTTTTTTTCAAAAAAGGACTGCTTGCTTTCTTCCCTACCCGCTACGCCTGAGCAACCCCTGCAGAAACCCCCCAATCTCCGTAGGCTGCACCGAGGCCCCGCGCACGATCTGGTCGAAATGCCGCGTCAGCGCACGTATGTGGTCCGTCGATTGGAACACGAAATACGTCTGTCCCAGGTAGATCGCCGCGCGCATCGGGCCGAACACCGTGAACGGCACGGAGAACAGGCGTTTCCTGTCATACAGGAACAGCCGGAAGCGCGGGTATAGCTCGTCGCACAGCGCCACCACCTGTTCGAGCTGCGCGCGGCGTACGCGCAGCGGCAGGGCTCGCCAGACATCCTCGCCGCGCGCCAGCGCTTCGAAAGTCTGCAGGCTCGTGCAGCATTCTATCTCTGTCTCCGGCTGGCGCAGGTATTCCAGGCGGGACTGCGTGATGCCGATCTGCCGGCGCGGGCTGAGCGTCACGTAATGGCCGTATTCGTGCTCGATCACCGCATCCGTCTTCAGCAGGTCGGGGAACGTGGTGGGGATGTGCCGTATGCGGTAGCCGGCCGCTTCGGTGTGCCAGCGCAGCAGGCGTTCGTCGAGCGGGCTGGGCGCGTCGCCTTCGATCTGCAGGCTCTCATCCACCATGCCGGCGTCCGGCTTGTCGCCCTGGCTCAGGCCCAGCAGCCAGTCGAGTGAGACGTTGCCGATCTGGGCGATGGCGGCGATGGATTCTACCCGCGGCAGGCGGTCCGCACCGGCGGCGAGCAATTGGGAGAGCGTGCTGCGGTCGATCCCCGCGGCACGGGCGAAGTCGGTCTGGCTCAGCTCCGAGCGGGACAGCACCTGGCGCAGGCGCTGCTGGAAGCGCGGCAGGATTTCCCGTCTGTCCAGTGCCTCATGCAACCGCCCGTGCCTTATCTATCCGGTTGATGCAGCTAAACAGCAGAATAGGTGCAAACACAACATCTGCCTTGCGTTGAGCGTAAATGCAGCAGTTTACGCACGTATGCAGCAGGCACCAGAGTCCATACCGGCTACATAATGAGAACCGGGGGCGATCCTGCCCGCCTCAGGAAGGCACGGCATGCTGCGTTGGAGCGAGAGGGCGTCTGGTTGGCTGCGGCTACGGGAGGCGCCGACCTTGGCGCTAGTATTCACCGTATATGTCGGCTGGCTGGCGCTCACCTGGTGGTGGCACGCGTTGCCGGCCTGGGCCACGTTGCCGCTCGGCGCCTGGCTGTGCGCCTGGCACATGTCCCTGCAGCACGAACTCATCCACGGGCATCCCACGCGTGACGAGCGGGTCAACAACGCGCTCGCCGCGCCGCCGCTCAACCTCTGGCTGCCGTATTCGCTTTATCGGGAAGCGCATCTGCGCCACCACCGTGCCGAGCACTTGACGGACCCGCTGGAGGATCCGGAGAGCACGTATATGACCCCGCAAGCCTGGGCGCAGGCGGGGCGCGTGCGGCGCTGGCTGCACATGGTGTGCAACACGGCCTTGGGCCGCGTGGTGCTCGGGCCCGGGCGCACGATCTTCGCATTCTGGTTGCGGCAGGCCGAGATGGTGCCGTCCGGCCAGGCGCCCTGGCGGGACTGGCTAAGACACGCGGCCGGTGTCTGCCTCGTGCTGGTTTGGGTCTGCGGCGTCTGCCACATCAGCGCTGCCGCCTACATCGCGTGCTTCGTCTATCCCGGCACGGCACTGATCATGATCCGCTCTCTGGCCGAACATCGCGCGGCGGAGCGGCCACGCGACCGCACGGCGGTGGTCGAGCGCGCTGGCCTGCTCGGCCTGCTGTTTCTCAACAACAACCTGCACGTGCTGCACCACGAGCGGCCGCATGTGGCTTGGTATGCGCTACCGTCGGAGTGGCGACAGGCGCGTGCCGGTGTGCTCGCGGGTTGGCGGGGGCCGCTGTATCGCGGGTATCGGGATGTGGCGCGGCGGTATGCGGTGCGGCCGCATCATCCTGGGCCGCATCCTGAGTTAGGCAAGAAAGGCCTTCTTTTTTGAACAAAGAAGCAGAAAACTTTCGGTTCTGACGCCTGCATCAAGGCACGCGCTGGTTCTGCAAAGGCGCGCACTGGCAGAACCAGACGATGCGCAAATGCCAGCGGGGGGAGCAAAAGTTTTTTGGTCCTTTTTTTCAAAAAAGGACTGCTTGCTTCCTTACTTCACGAGATCTTTCAGCGGCCGTGAGACATCCGCCAGCACCTCGGCGGGCACCGGCAACGAACCGCCAACCAGCCGTTTCGCCGCCATGAACTCCGCCGGCCGGTTCACCGAGTCCGCCGCGATCACCACGCCGTTTCGCAAATAGAACAGGCTGAACGCGCGCTGCGCCATCTCGCCGCGCAGCACTGTGGCGTCATGCCCGTCCGCCAGCCCCACCGCTTGCAGCTTCAGGTCGTACTGGTCGGACCAGAACCACGGGATCGCCGCATACGGCTTCAGCCGCCCGCAGATCGTCTCTGCGGCCACGCGCGCCTGCTCGATGGCGTTCGGCACGGATTCCAGCCGCACCCGGCGGCCGAGCAGCGGGTTCGGGTGGTTGGCGCAGTCGCCGATCGCCAGCACGCGGGAATCCGGCGTGCGGCAGTATTCATCCACCAATATGCCGTCGCCGACGGGCAGTCCGGCCGCCTCGGCCAACTCCGTGTTCGGGATAAGTCCGATGCCGGCCAGGACGAAATCCGCGGCGAACCGCCGGCCATCGGAGAGCTGCGCGGCGCCGACATGGCCGATGTTGTCCGCATCGGGCAACAGGGCCGCCAGGCTGACACCCGTCTGTATGTCCACGCCGGCCGCACGGTGCACGCCTTCATAGAACGCGGACATCTCCGGCCCGGTCACCCGCGCCAGCAGGCGCGGTGCCGCCTCCAGCACGGTCACGGACAGGCCATGCTTGACCGCGACTGAGGCAACCTCCAGCCCGATATACCCGCCGCCGACGATGACCAGCCGCGCACCTGGCGTGAGGCGGGTGCGAAGGGCCAGCACGTCGTCGATGGTGCGCAGCACGTGCACGCCGTCCAGCTCCGCACCTGGGCAGGAGAGGCGGCGCGGATGTCCGCCGGTTGCCAGCACCAGCCAGTCATAGGCAAGCGCGCGTCCGTCCGAGAGCGCCAGGCTGTGCTGCGCCAGATCCAGACGCGTGCCCTGTGTGCCGCCGATGAAGGTGATGTCCGCCTTGGCGTAGGCGGCGTCGGGCCGCAGCAGCAGGTCTGCCGGGGTGACGTGGCCGGAGAGGAACGCTTTGGAGAGCGGCGGCCGTTGGTAGGGCAGATGCGCTTCGGACCCGACGAGGGTGATCGGGTCCGTGTAGTTGGCTTGGCGCAGGCGGATGGCGAGTTCACCGGCGGCCTGGCCGGCGCCTACTATGATTACGCCTGGGGGTGGTGGAGAGTCGGGCAAGGAAGGCCTTCTTTTTTGAAAAAAGGAAGCAAAAAACTTTTACTTCCTTCGATGGGTCCACAAACCGTATTCGCCGGAGGCACACGACTGCCGCAGATGCGGGGGAACAAAAGTTTTTGCTTCTTTTTTTCAAAAAAGAAGGCCTTGCTTGCCTTACTGCAAAATCGG
>CAXTCL010000296.1:0-3601 GCA_964242035.1 uncultured Acetobacteraceae bacterium
GTTCTAAGGACGACTGTCCTTAGCGGGGTCCAGGGGCAGAGCCCCTGGCCTTGCCCAACTCCCGCCTGGCAGCGTCAGGACGTGATCGCGGCATGCAGGCGAGCGATCTGTTCCGGCATGTCAAGGCTTTCGGCCTTGGACCTGAGCTCGGCGAACGCGCCGTCGGCGGCTGAGATCGTCACTTCGATGTCCTTCATGGTCATCGCCGCGCACATGAACATGTTATGCCAAGGGTGCATATAGATCCCGCGCTTGAGCATCGCGGCGCTCCAGCAATAGCCGAGCCGCACGTCGGGATCGTCGCCGAACAGGAACAGCGGCATCTGCGGCGGCCCGCTCTGGCGGAAATCGAAATCGTGCTTGCGCGCCATCTCGGCCAGCCCGGACCGCAGCGCTTCGCCGAGCGATATCGTGTGCTCCAGGTAGTCGGTCTCGCGCAGCTCGCGCAGCGTCGCCAGCGAAGCCGCCATCGCCGCGGCCGAGAACCAGTACGACCCGGTCGCATAGATACGCGCGGCTGCTTTGCGCGCCTTGTCGCTGCCGAGCAGGCACGAGATCGGGTGGCCGTTGGCGATCACCTTGCCCCAGGACGACAGGTCGGGCTGCACGCCGGCCAGGCTCCAGCTGCAATCGCGCGACAGGCGGAAGCCGCCGCGCACGTCGTCGACGATCAGCAGCGCCTGGCTTTTGTCGCAGGCAGCCCGCGCGGCGCGGGCATAGGCGGGATTGACCAGCTGCTGCGCCACGAACGTGTCGTGCTTGAACGGGGTGGCGAAGATGCCGGCCAGGTCGTCGCCGGCTTCTGCCACGGCGGCTTCCAGGCTGGCCGCGTCGTTGTAGTCGTAATAGATCTGGTGCGCCCGGTCTTCGGGCAATGTTCCGGCTTTTAACGGCGTGCACCAGGGTGCCGCGCCGTGATAGGCGCCGCGCGCGATCAGGATCTTGCGCCTGCCGCTGCACGCCCGTGCGATGACCATGGCCATCGAGTTGGCGTCCGTGCCGTTCTTGCAGAACATCGCCCAGTCGGCATGCGCGATAATGCCCGTGAACGCCTCGGCCAGGTCCACCATCACGGGGGACGGGCCGGTCATCGTGTCGCCCAGCCTGAGCTGCGTTACGTAGGCGTCGTCGATGGCTTGGTGGCCGTAGCCCAGCAGGTTGGGGCCATAGGCGCACATGTAGTCGATGTATTCCTGGCCGTTGACGTCCCACAGATGCGCGCCTTGCCCGCGCGCGAAAAACTGCGGAAAGCCGTCCGGAAGCAGCACCGCCGATTGGTGGCCGTACATGCCGTTTGGCACCACCTTGGCGGCACGGGCCCGTAATGCGCTGTCAGCTTCGTTTTGCACGGGTCTCGGGCCTCCGGCCAGTTCACAGTAGTCTTGACTACCATTTATGTTCACCTCTAAGCAACCGGAAAACACGAGGGATACGGTCATGACCGTCGATGTGCTCGCCGTCGGGCTGACAACGCTGGACATCGTCGGCGTGCCGATCGACGCGATCCCCGCAGGCGAGCAGGGCGTGCTGATCGAGGCGATCGAGGTGGTGCCGGCCGGCACGGCCGGCGGGTTTGCGCTTGTGGCCGCCCTGTTGGGGCTGAAGACCGCGCTGGTGTCTGCCCTGGGCGAGGACCGGCTGGGGCGCTTCGTGCGCATGGTTTATGCCGAACACGGCGTGGACCTGACGCTGGTGCCCAGCCTGGTGGGCCATCCTACCTCGGCCACCATCCTGCCTATCGACAGCCAGGGCCGCCGGCCGACCTTGCACGCGCCGGGGGCCAGCATGTTCACCACGATCACCGAAGCGGCTATCGAAGCGGCGTCCCGGGCCCGCTTCGTCCATTGGGCGGCGGTAGGCGGCTTCAGGATAGACCCGGCTGCCCGCGCCCGCCTGTTGCAGGCGGCGCGCGCCGGCGGTGCTACCATCACCTGCGACCTGATCGCACCCGGTCCCAACGCAGCCGCGGAGATGGCCGCCATCCTGCCCTATGTGGATTACATTATGCCCAGCCTGGCCGAAGCCCGCCACCTCACCGGCACTGCGGACGCGGCACAGGCTGCCGAGGCTCTGCTGGCCCTGGGCGCGCGGCGTTGCATCATCAAGCTGGGTAGCCAGGGCGCGCTGCTGGCGGGCGAGGGGCCTATGCGCATGATTCCGGCCGTCCAGGTGAAGGTGGTGGACACCAGCAGTTGCGGTGACGCGTTCTGCGCCGGCTTTGTGGCCGGGCTTTCGCGTGGCTGGGCACCGGCAGAGAGTTGCGGGTTCGCTGCAGCCACCGCGGCGCTGGTGGCGCAGGGGCTGGGGACCACCGGCAAGCTCACCGGCTTCGGACAGGTCGAGGCGGCCCTGGCCAGCATGACGCCGCTGCCCGCACGTGCCATCACAGGAGCCACGCCATGAGCCCGGTCGCGGATGAAGCCACGGCACGCGCCGCCCTCGTCACCGTCATGCGGGGCATGCACGCCTCGGGCCTAAATCGCGGCACCTCCGGCAATGCATCGATACGGGTGGCCGGCGGCATGCTGGTCACGCCCTCCGGCATTCCGCCAGACGACCTGACGCCGGACTCGGCCGTGTTCGTCTCCGACGAGTGCGTGGCGGCGTCGGGCGGGCTGCGTCCCTCGACCGAGTTCAGGATGCACCATCACATCCTGCGCGGCCGGCCTGATGCCGGGGCGGTGGTGCATTGCCATTCCCGCCACGCCACCATCCTGGCCTGCTGCGGGAAGCCGATCGAGCCGATCCACTACATGGTGCTGGTCGCGCGCGCCTCGCGCATTGCGGTGGCGCCGTTCGCCGCGTTCGGCACGGAGGCCCTGGCCGGGCATGTGGTGGACACGATGGGGGCGGGCTGGGCCTGCCTGATGGCTAATCACGGCCAGGTCGCTATCGGGCGGACCTGGCAGGAAGCCCTGGCGGTGGCCGAGGAGGTAGAGGAACAGGCGGCGATCACCTATGGCGCGCTGCTGCTGGGCGGCGCGCCGGTGCTTTCGCCCGGCCAGCTGGCTGAAACGGTTGAGCAGTTCCGCGGCTACGGGCAGGGCTGACGCGATCACCAAGAACGCTGTGGGAAATCGTCCTGTGGCGGGTAATGCACCGCTTGCAACGCGAGATCGACCGCGCGCCGCCGAAGCCAAGGGCTTGATCGGTGCCGGCACCGCGGCGTCAAGCTTGCGCTGCACGCCGATTAGGCCGGCGGCCTTGCCGTCCTGCGGGCAGATGGCGCCGATAATATACGTCGTCGCCGTGCGTTGGTCGTGCGGCGCCGAGGGTCGTGTGCCCCGTCTGGCCCAGCGACGGGTGACCTTGTTCTTCTGGCCGATACGCGCTTCGTCGCCAAAGAGATTTCTATGTCGTGGCGCTTGAGGCCTTGCTCGCGCGCGATCTCGTCCAGGCGCGCGGGGAAGTTTTTTTAAAAGTCTCGATGGCGCCTTCAGCCTGTGCATGATGGCGCGGCCGCGCGGTGAGCTTGCGAGTACCCGAGCGCACGCAGTTCCCGGCTGAGCGTGGGCTTGGCGATGCTGACGCGAAACTCCTCCCACGTCCATTGGCATAGATCGATCAGGCGCCAGCGCACCACGCCGTGGATCGCCGGCAT
>CAXTCL010000297.1:0-3572 GCA_964242035.1 uncultured Acetobacteraceae bacterium
CAAAAGTTTTTTGCTTCTTTTTTTCAAAAAAGAAGGCCTTCCTTGCTTGCACAAGAGTCGACCTCAAGGCGGGCTGATATAAAACAAGCAATCCGTGTTCAAGGAACACCCAAAAAAAGCCTGTAGGTGTCGGCATCCGAGCGTGATGCTCTAGCCGTCCGCGACAGCGCAGACAAAAGTTTTTTGCTTCTTTTTCTTGAAAAAAGAAGGCTTTCGCTTTCTTGCTTCGGGTACTCCAAGCTCCAAACTGGCCGGTATCACACCCAGCCCGCGGCCATACGCAGGTCACTCACCAGTCCCGCATACTCGCGTGCCTGGCTCTCCTGGTCAGGCAGGCGCAGCAGGTAGGACGGATGCACTGTCACCATAACCTGGCCGCCCTCGAGCGGAATGGGACGGCCGCGCTCGCGCGAGATAGTGACGGTGCGGCCGAGCACGGCGCGCGCGGCGGATGCGCCGAGCAGGATGGTGACCGCGGGGCGCACCAGCGCGCGTTCCTGATCCAGCCAGAAGCGGCAGACCTGGATTTCCGTGCGGTCGGGCGTCGCGTGTATGCGGCGCTTGCCGCGCGGCTCGAATTTGAAGTGTTTCACCGCGTTGGTGACATAGACCGTGCTGCGGTCGATGCCGGCTTCGGCCAGCGCGCGGTCCAGCATTTGCCCGGCGGGGCCCACGAACGGACGGCCGGCGAGATCCTCCTGGTCGCCGGGCTGTTCGCCGACCAGCATCAGCCTTGCGTCTGGCGGGCCTTCGCCGAACACGGTCTGCGTTGCGTGCTTGTAGAGGTCGCAGAGCTGGCAAGTGGCGGCTTCGCTGGCGAGTGCGCCGTGCGTGCCGGGCGCGGGCGCGGCGGCCGGGGTGGCGGCCGGGCGTGGCGCGCGCGCGGGCGAGACCGTCGGTGTTTCCACCATGGTTGTTGTCCTTTCGCGTGACTGGCGGATGAGTTCGGGGATGGCCGCGGCTTCGGGCAGGTTGCGCCAGTATTTGCGCGGCATCTCGGACGTCATGGCGGACACTTTCAGCCGCGCCGGGTTGAAGATGCTGCTGAAATATGCACGCCAGTAGGCTTCCAATTTGTCGTCGTCCGGTACGTCCGCGCGCTGCGCACCTTCGCCCAGGCGCAGCGTCTCGCCGTCCCAATGCGCACTGCGGTATGGGGTGAGTATGCTCCACGTCATCGTGGCGAAACGGCGCACGAAGAACGGCGCGTTGGCTTCCACGATGTACTGGTCAGGCTCGAACCAGGCGACGTAGCGCGTGGCATCGTCCGCCGTCACCTCGCGGAAGCGCACGAAGGCGCGCATCTTGTGCGTGTCGCGCCGCACCGCGGCGGCGAGGCGCATCACGCGCTGCACCAGCGGGTCGGCCGCATCCTCCAGCAGATGCTTCTCGCCGCGATGCGCGCGCCAGACGAGCGCGTAGAGCAGCGCGAAACGCTCGGGGTCGCTGGCCTGTATGGCGGTCTCGGCAAGCTCCACCAGCGCGCGGGAGACGGAAAACGCGCCGCTGGGCGGTGGTGCGCCATGCGGTTCGGCAAACAGGTCAGTGGCTTCGTGGACAGACCAGATGGTCTCCTCGGGCGGCACGCCGTCCAGTGCCGCGGATCGTGCGGCCGTTCGCCACCCGCCGAAATCCACCACATGGTTGAGAACGATCGCGCGCATCGTGGGAAACCTTTTGCCGCATCACGCCGAACTCTGGCGTAGAACCTTAAACTCTGGCCGTGCCCACCGACGTAACCCGGGTTGGCCTGTTAGCAAACCATGGTCCGTCAATTGGTTGCAGTTCGGCGCGCGGCTTGCAGAGCACAGATGACAGATATTGGGAGATGCGCCGTGAAGGCCTCGAAATGCTTGCCGCTCCTGCTGCTGCCGCTGCTGGCGGGCGCCGCCGGCGTGGCGTCACCAAGCTACACCGCGTCCGGCGACTTCGTGGCGCCGGGTGACTACCGGGAATGGGTGTTCATGAGCTCGGGCCTCGACATGAGCTACAGCAAGGGAGCACCCATGCGGGGCGCCTCCATGTTCGACAACGTGTTCGTCGATCCGACCGCCTGGCGAGCCTTCAAACGCTCCGGGCACTGGCCGGACAAGACGATGTTCGCGATGGAAGCACGCGGTGCCGCCAGCCACGGGTCGATCAACCGTAACGGACAGTTCCAGACGACCGAGCTTATGGGCGTGGAGTTCCACGTCCGCGACGACGCGCGTTTCAAGGGCGGCTGGGCGTTCTTCGTGCAGGACGGCGGGACGGCCAGGCTGGTGCCGGCCACGGCCGATTGCTACGTCTGCCACCAGGCGCATGGCGCGGTGGATACGACGTTCACGCAGTTTTATCCTACGGCGAAGGCTATCGCGCTTAAGGCGGGCACTTTCGATAAATCGCGTGAATAGAGGAGAAAGAAAGGAAGGCCTTCTTTTTTGAAAAAAAGAAGCAAAAAACTTTTGTTCCCCCGCATTTGCAGCAGCCAACAAATCCAGAAGCATCCGGACGTTGCACATGCGGGGTAGTAAAAGTTTTTTGCTTTTTTTTTCAAAAAAGAAGGCCTTTCTTCCTCTTACAATAACACTCCCTGCACAGCCTTGGGCGCCACCCGCCCCGCCAGCTTCGCGCAATCCAGCGTAGCCCCGGGATGATGATCCGCCGTCACGATGAACGGCATCAGCTTGGCCACCGGCAGGCGTAGGCGCGACAAATCGTCCATGCGTATCCGGCGGTGCCGGCGCGACGCCAGCAGCCGGCCCACGGTCTTCACACCGAGCCCAGGAACGCGCAGCAGCATTTCCTTCGGCGCGGTGTTCAGGTCGACTGGGAACAGCGCGCGGTGTTCCAGCGCCCAGGCGAGTTTCGGGTCGATCTCCAGGCTCATGTTGCCGGCGGCGTCCGTCGCCAGCTCGTCCACCGCAAAGCCGTAGAAGCGCAGCAGCCAATCGGCCTGGTATAGCCGGTGTTCTCGCACCAGGGGTGCGGCTTTCGGCGGCAAAACGGAGGAGGAATCGGGGATCGGGCTGAACGCCGAGTAGTACACGCGGCGGAGGCCGTAGGAGCCGTAGAGGTCCGTGCTCATCTGCATGATCGCGCGGTCGGAACTGGCATCGGCGCCCACGATCACCTGCGTGCTCTGTCCGGCCGGGGCGAAGCGCGGAGCTTTCTTTTCGGCGCGCGCTTCGTCTATGCGCAGGCGCATGCGGCCCATCGAGCGTTTGATGTCGCCTATGCTCTTCTCCGGCGCCAGCGCGCCGAGGCTGGCTTCGGTTGGCAGTTCGATGTTTATGCTGAGCCTGTCTGCGTATTTTCCGGCTTCCGCCATCAGCAGCGGGTCTGCGTCCGGAATGGTTTTCAGGTGTATGTAGCCGCGGAAGCCGTGCACCTCGCGCAGGGTGCGCGCCACGCCCACCACCTGCTCCATCGTGTAGTCGGGGTTGCTTATTATCCCGGAGCTGAGGAACAGGCCTTCGATGCAATTGCGGCGATAGAAGCCGAGCGTGAGTTTCACCACCTCCTCGACGGTGAAGCGCGCGCGCTGCACGTTGGAGGAGCGGCGGTTGATGCAGTACACGCAATCGTAGATG
>CAXTCL010000298.1:0-3428 GCA_964242035.1 uncultured Acetobacteraceae bacterium
TTTTTGCTTCTTTCTTTCAAAAAAGAAGGCCTTGCTTCCTTCCCTCCGCCAGCCACCGCCGAATAGCCCGCGTCGCATGAAAACGCGACAACCCAGTCCACACCACCACATTCGCCCGACGACGCTTTTCCGCATCCGGCATCTGCAACGAGATCACGCGCGCAATCTCCCCGTCCGACATCCCGCGGCGCCGGTGCACGCGCGCCATCTGGATGGCAAGCGGCGCGGAGACTACCATCACCTTGTCCACACGCGCGGCCCCGCCGGTCTCGAACAGCAGCGGGATGTCCAGCACCGCCATGCGCCGGCCGGCGCCGCGTGCGCGGGCCAGGAAGCGGCGCTGCTCGGCCTGGACCATCGGGTGGATGATCGCCTCCAGCACGCGCAGGCGCGCGCGGTCGGCCAGCACGGCGGCGCGCAGGGCGGCGCGGTCCAGCATGCCATCTCGCACCGTGCCGGGGAAGGCGGCGGCGATCGCCGGCAGCGCGCGGCCGCCCGGCGCCTGCAGGCGGTGCACCGCGGCGTCGGCATCGAACACCGGGATTCCGGCCAGGCGCAGGGCGCGCGCGGCGGTCGATTTGCCCATGCCTATTCCGCCCGTCAGGCCCACCACGATCATCGCGGCGGTATGTCCGCGGCCAGCAGGTCGTGGCAGGCCTGGTCCACGATCGGCGTGATCCCGAACCACGCGGCAAAGCCCGGCACGGCCTGGTGCAGCAGCATGCCCAGGCCGGGCACTGGGCGCAGGCCTCGCGCGCGTGCGCCCGCCAGCAGCGCGGTCTCCAGCGGCACATAGACGATGTCGGCCACCACCAGGCCAGGCGGCGCGCGGTCCAGCGACAGCTCCAGCGCCGGCTGGCCGATCATGCCGAGCGAGGTGGTGTTCACCAGCATCGCGTGATCCGCCAGCGCCTCATCGCGCCTGGCCCAATCCACCACGCGCAGCCCCGGCAGATGCGCCTGCAGCGCCCGCGCGCGCTCCGGCGAACGGTTCGCGATGCTGACCTCCGCGCCCACCGACAGCAGCGCCGCCGCAATCGCGCGCGCCGCCCCGCCCGCGCCCAGCAGCAGCGCCGGGCCGACCCCCGCCACCCCATGCGCCGCCAGGTTCGCCAGGAACCCCGCACCATCCGTGTTCAGACCCCGCACGCCTTCCGCCGCAAACACGAGCGTGTTCACCGCACCAGCCTGGCGGGCGCTGTCCTCGACCGTGTCGCATAGCGCGAACGCCGCTTCCTTGTGCGGCACGGTCACGTTCAGGCCGGCGAACCCGGCGGCGCGCAGCCCGGCCATCGCGAGGGCGAAATCCTCCGGCCGCACAGGCAAGGGAACGTAGGCGCCGTCCAGGCCGTGTTGCGCCAGCCAGTGATTGTGCAGCAGCGGGGATCGGGAGTGGCTGACCGGCCAGCCTGCGACCCCGGCGAGGCGGGCGCGGGCAGTCAGCATAGAAAGAAAGCAGTCCTTTTTTGAAAAAAAGGACCAAAAAACTTTTGTTCCCCCGCATCTGCAGCAGACCGGTGCCTCCTGAAAGTGCCGAAGCCTCGGCAGCGTCGGAGTAGTAAAAGTTTTTTGCTTCTTTTTTTCAAAAAAGAAGGCCTTCCTTGCTCAGCTCCGCCACGCTCGCGGCCACAGCCCGAGGCTGCAAGTTCACTTGCGGCAGCCCCATCAGCTCCCCGAACGTCCCCCGCGCCAAAGGCCCCGCCACGAACAAATTGTGCCAGGCGGACCCGTCCGCCCGCAGCACGCGGCTGTCCTCGTCCACCCAGATGCCGAGTGCCGCAGGGTCAGCCACCAGCGCGCCCGCCTCGGCCAGGCCGCGCAGCACCGGATGGGCGGTCACCACCGTGCGGTGCCCCGGCCCGGTGCAGGCGACGATCACGTCCGCTGCGAGCTGCGCGTCGCACGCGGCGCCGCGCGGGTGCAGGCGCACCGATGCCCCGTCCGGCGTGTCCGTCACGCCGAGTAGGCGGGCGGCGCGCACGTGCAGCAGGCCGGAGGCTTGGGCGGAGGCAAGGGCGGTGTCGATCTGCGGGGCGCTCTGGAAGCGGTGCACGTCCCACCAGGTGCGCAGGTGGCGCAGCAGGGTGCGGCGCTGCGGCCAGTCCAGCGTGCCCCAGGCGGCGCCGGCCTGCTGTCGCAGCGCGTCCACGATGTTCTCCCAGGGGCGGCCGTGCGCGGCGGCTTCCGCCACCGCGCGGCGTATGCGGCGCAGCAGGCCCAGCGCCGTGGTCTCCGGGCTGGTGGTGAAGTCGCCCTCGGCCATCACGGGCAGCATCGTGCGCGGGCGGGGCAGCAGGCCGTGGCGGGACAGCATGGTGAGCCCGCCGGTATGGCCGCGGGCCAGCAGCCTGGCCGCCGTGTCGCAGGCGGTGAGACCGGTGCCCACGATCAGCACGCGGGCGGCGGGCGGAATGCGGTCCAGCGCGGCCACGTCCCACGGGTCCGCCAGCACGGCGGACGAGCCGCGCAGCGGCGGCGGCAAGTCGGGCGCCGAGTGGCTGATGGCGAGCACCACGGCGTCGGCGTGCAGGTCGCGGCCCTCGTCCAGGGTGATGCGCAGGCCGCGCCCGTCCGCCATCACCCGTTGGGCCACCTGGCGCACATGGCGGAACGCGACGCCCGGGCGGCCGGCGAGCTGCGCCATGAGCTGCTCGTTCACGTAGCGGCCGAACATGCGGCGCGCCGGGTAGAGCCTGCCGTCCGGCAGGGCGCTGGCCGGATCGCGCGCCGGGTCGCCTTGCGCGAGCAGCCAGTCGTGGAAGTGCGTCGGCGCCTCGGGCAGCACGGACATCCGCGCGGCGGCCACGTTCGTGCGGTGCTCGGCCGCCGGGCTGGAATAGGCCAGGCCGGCGCCAAGCGTCTCGCGCGGCTCCACGATCGTCAGCGTGCACTCCAGCGCCGGGTGGTCCCGCAGCAGGTGCAGCGCGCAGGCCGCCCCTGCGAACCCGCCGCCGATGATGACAACATGCATCAGCCCACCTCGCCGGGAACGCCGGCGAGCGTCAAGCCGCCGGCAAACGGCACCGCGCGCACCTGCTCCCAAGGGCCGCCCAGATAGCGCCAGACCGCAACACCCGTGGCCTGCGCCCCTTGCGGCCAAGCCAGCGCGGCCAACGCCGCCTGTGTCTGCCGCGCCTGCGCCGGCGTCACCTTGTTCTGTATCGTCACGTGCGGCGACCAGGACGCCGCATCCTGCGCCGTCAGCGCATGGGCAAAGGCGGCGCGCAATCGGGCCCGCACCGCCACCGCACCAGGCGCGCGCAGGGTGAACGCCACGCCGCGGCCCAGGAACCGCAGGCCCGCGACCTCCACCGCAAACGCGGACGCGCCCTGGCACGCCTTCGCCACCTCCCGAACCACGTCCGGCTCCAGCACCCCGGGCAGCGCGTGAAACATCGTCACGTGCGCGCCCACCTTCACCCGGTCCG
>CAXTCL010000299.1:0-3387 GCA_964242035.1 uncultured Acetobacteraceae bacterium
TCTGGGGCCGACTGGCCCCAGCGGGGTCCAGGGGCAGAGCCCTTGGCCTTGCCTTCCTTGACCACACCCGAAGAACAAGCCGCCGAGATCGAGGCGGGCCGGCTGTTGTTTGCCGCCGAGTGCAAGTTCTACTTCGCAGCGCAGCGGATTGATCAGTTGCCGGAGCCGCGGGGGCCGGAGGTGGCGTTTGCCGGGCGGTCGAATGTGGGTAAGTCGTCGCTGGTGAATGCGTTGACGGGGCATAAGGCTTTGGCGCGGGCGTCGAGTGAGCCTGGGCGGACGAAACAGTTGAATTTCTTTGATTTGGGGGGGCGGTTGGTTCTGGTGGACATGCCTGGGTATGGGTATGCGCAGGCGGCCAAGGCGGTGAAGGAGGATTGGCAGGGGTTGATGTTCGATTTCCTGCGCGGGCGTGTGGTGTTGCGTCGGGTGGTGTTGTTGTTGGATGCGCGGATTGAGTTGAAGGCGTCGGATGTGGCGGTGATGGATCTGTTCGATCGCGCGGCGGTGGCGTTTCAGTTGGTGCTGACGAAGATCGATGGGTTGAAGCCGGATCGTTTGGCGCGCAAGCGGGCGGAGGTTGAGGCGGCGATGAAGGGGCATGCGGCGGCGTATCCCGAAGTGTTGGCGACGAGTGCGCGCACCGGGGAGGGGATTGAGGCGTTGCGGGCCGGGTTGGCGAGCTTGGCGGAGTAGGTTCGCTGTATTTGGGAGCGTTTGCCGCGATGCCGATTGGAGCTGACGGACGAGGCTGGATTGCTTTGGCGAGGGTGGTGTTGCTGTCTTTGGCGATACCGATTGCAGGTGCCAGTGCCGAGCCTTGCCGCATGGTGGGTTGCGCGAACCAGGTATTCTACATCTTCATGCCCGACGCGAACTTGACGCCGGAGACAGACGCCGCCTTCAACTTTATGGGCACGCATTGCAAGTCTCCTGACAGCTCGCAGACGTTCGTGCGCAAGGGACTGCCTGCGGTGAATGAGGTGGCGACGCTGAAGGCGGAGGGGCGCTGGGTTTACACGCAGCAGCAGCTCGAAGCGGAGATCGATCTGTTCCAGCCGCTGGGGGCTGACCGGAGCTCGACCGAGGATTGCGCGATCATCTGGAAAGCGCCTGACGGCGGCGGGAGTCTCGATCCGGGGATGAAGCTCCGGGTGCTGGGATACCGCACGTTTGTCGGTCATCGGAGATTGGAGTCCAGCGGCGCACCCGGAGCGCTGTATCAGGCGGCCACCTATCCGGAGCAGCTTCTGTTCGCGATGGTTCTTGTCGAGTGAAGGGTTGTTTTATGCTGAGGATTGCAGGTCCTGCTGCCGCTCTGTGCCTTTGGATGGCGCAGGCTTCCGCGCAACCGATACCGGCGGCGGTCGGCAGTGATCCGGCGCCCGATGCGCAACATCCCGCGCGCTCGGCGGTGATCCACATCCCCAGCGGCGGCGTGGACATCAACGGCCTGGTCTATGTCGCCTCTGGCGCCGGGCCGCATTCGACGCTGGTTCTCTGCCACGGACTGCCGGGCAACGAGAAAAATCTCGACCTGGCGCAGGCGGTGCGGCGTGCCGGCTGGAACGTAGTCACGTTCAACTATCGCGGCTCCTGGGGCAGTCCGGGTGTGTTCAGCTTCGGCCACACGCTGGAGGATGCGGCGGCCGTGCTGGCCTATGTCCGCGTGCCGGCCAACGCCCAGGCGCTCGGGATCGACCCGGCGCGCATTGTTCTGGCGGGCCACAGCATGGGCGGCTGGGTGACTGCGAAGACGGCCGCTCAGGATCACGCGCTGGCTGGCGCAATCATGATTTCCGCCTGGGACCCGGGCGCGGATCCCGCCAAGGATGCCAACGCGCGCGCGAAACTCGTGGCCGGGATGGCGGAGAATTACGAGACGCTGGCGGGAACCTCGCCAAACGCGATGGCGGACGAGTTGATCGCGCACGGCGCTTCGTGGTCGTTCTCGCCGCTCGCCGGGAAGCTCGCGGCCACGCCCTTGCTGGTTCTCACGTCCGACGACGGCAACGGTGCGAACGACATGGCGCTTGTCGCTGCGATCCAGAAGCAGGGCGGCGATCGGGTGAGCGCGGCCCATGCTGCGACCGATCATAGTTGGTCGGATCATCGGGTGGCGCTCGAGGCGTTGGTCGTGAACTGGCTCGCGGCGTTGCCACACCGGTAGGAAGCAAGGCCTTCTTTTTCGAGAAAAAGAAGCAAAAAGCTTTTGCTCCGCTGTCGCAGGACTGTTGAAGCGCGCGCATCCACGGAGCGCACCCGTACGGAGATACAAGTTTTTTGGTTCTTTTTTTCAAAAAAGAACTGCTTGCTTCCTTACTTCGACATCCGCCCCGCAGCCGTCTCCCAACGTTCCGCGATAGCCGCAAACACCTCGCCCGCGCCGATCGCGCGCAGGCACTTCACATCGAACGGACAAGGCGTGCGTAGCCAGCACGGCGCGCACGGAACCTGCGTGTAAAACTCCACATTGCCTTCGTAATGCGCGTTCACCGGGTGCTCGTAGCCGCCGATGATCACCACGGTTGGCGTGCCTGCGGCGCCGGCGATGTGCATGGGGCCTGAGACAGGGCCCACGTGTATGTCGGCCGCGCTGATTGCGGCGGCGAGTTGCGCGAGCGTGGTCTGGCCGCGCAGGTCGATGTAGTTACCGACGGGGATCGGGTTGGCCCCATCGGATGCGTCACCGATTTCGATGAGCGTGGACGTGGTAGCGACGCGCGCGACCAGTTCGTCCCAGTGTGCGTCGGGCCAGTCCTTGTTTGGCGTGTAGCGGCTGGCGCGGCGCAAGGCGATGACCCACGGGCGTGGAAGATGGCGCCAGGCGTTCTGGTAGGCTTCGACCAGCGCAGAGTCGATCACGCAATCGGGCTGCGGGTCGGTGACTTCCACGCCGATGCGGTCGCCCATCAGGCGTGTGAGGTGCACCGGTGTCGGCACGGTTTTTTCGTATTCCAGGTAGATGCTGCCTGGCACGCGCGCGTCGAACGGCAGCACTTCGTCGATGTAGGGCAGCCCCTGCGCGAGTTCGGGAAAGCCGGTGTAGAAGCGTATGTGTCCGTGCGGGTTGGCCTGTTTGGCCGCGCGCAGCACGGCGGTGCACATGATCACGTCGCCTATGCCCGTCTTCCTGGCGACGTTGAGCAGCGGGCGCTGGTAGGGGCGCAGTCCGGGGCGCGGGAAGAGCAGCAGACGCGCGAGTTTGCCGGATTGTGCTATGCGGCGTCGTCTTGCGGCGATGAGTTGGTCTTTTAGGGTCAGGAAGAAAGCACTTCTTTTCTGAAGAAAAGAAGCAAAAGACTTTTGGTCCGCTGTCGCGCCGCGTTTCAGCAGCCGCCGACAGGGAGCAAAAGTTTTTTGGTTCTTTTTTTCAAAAAAGAACTG
>CAXTCL010000300.1:0-3386 GCA_964242035.1 uncultured Acetobacteraceae bacterium
TGGATGGCGGGCGCCGGCGGATGCGCCACGATGGCGGGCGCGGGAGGCTGCGGCGCCGGTGCTGCGGCCGTGGGCAGGAGGGAGGCGACCTGCGGCGACGGCGCCGGCTTCTGCACGGCCGGCCGCAGGCGGTCCGGGATAGGCGGCACGGTTTCGGCCGGCGTGCGCTGGTGTTCGGACATGTAGTACCAGCCGGAATACGCGCCGGCCAGGATCAGCAGCCCGAGCAGCATCAGCGCGCCGGCCGGCACGCCGCGCTGCGGCACCGGGGCGGGGAAGCTCAGGGCAGGACGGGTGTTCGTCTCGCCGCTTTCCGCGCGGAACCGGCTCGCCATCTGTTCGCCCGGCAGGCCGAGCGCGCTGGCGTAGGCGCGCACGAAACCCAGCGCGTAGGTCGGGCCCGGCAACTCGGCGGTCCTGCCGGCCTCTATCGCCTCCAGATAGGGCTGGCGTATGCGCAGGCTCTGGGCCAGGTCAGGCAGTTCCCAGCCAAGGCTCTGCCGTTTGGCACGCAGCTCGCCGCCCAGTTTTGCAGCCGGGGCGAGCGCTGCCTCGCGTTGTGCTATGTCAGCCATGCTTGCTTGGTCCGGAACGATGGCAACTGTTCTACAGGCTCGGGCGTGTGGGAGCTAGGAGACGCCGGCGGGCTGCGGTTTTCGGCCGGACACGCACATCGCCGGGATCTTGCGGCGCCAGGCCATCCGGGCCGCGTACCCGGGCCGGCGTGCCGGGTCTTGCAGGCCCCGGCGCGCCGGCTGACGTAAATCGAAGGTGGACCGTCATAAATTCGACACGAACATCCGCGTTGTCTCTGATACAGTTTGCATCAAAGCTGCGGGAGCGTTCACATGGTGGTAACGAATGCTTGAGACAGGGCTCGGCCCTGTGATCGAGCTGGCCCTTATGCTCATCGCCGCTTTCGGCACAGTACAGTCGCTGGCCGGCCTGCTCGCGGTGCTCGCCTTTGCGCGCAGGCCGGAGGAGACCGAAGCCTTTTGGCCGCCGGTCACCGTCCTCAAGCCTGTCTGCGGCGACGAGCCTGGCCTGGAAGCGGCCCTGCTCTCCTTCTGCACGCAGGACTACCCCGACTTCCAGATCATCGTCGGCGCGCAGGACAGGGCGGACCCCGCGCTGGACGTGGCGCGCCGCCTGCAGGCGCGTTTCCCGGCGCTGATCGACATCGTGGTGGACGGCGCGCTGCACGGGCCGAACCGCAAGATCAGCAACCTCATGAACATGCTGCCGGCCGCCCGCCACGAAACACTGGTGTTCGGCGACAGCGACCTGCACGTGCGGCCGGACTATCTGCGCCAGGTGGTGGCCACCCTGCTGACGCCCGGCACCGGCCTGGTCACCGCGATCTGCGGCGGCGAGGCGGTGCATCGCGGCATCGCGGGCGAGCTCGGCGCCATGCACATCTCGCATTCCTTCCTGCCTGGCGCGCTGCTCGGCGCCTCGGTGGGCCGGCAGGATTGCCTGGGCACCACGATGGCGATCAGGCGGCACACGCTGGCGCAGGCGGGCGGCCTGGCGGCCCTGGTGCCGCATCTGGCAGACGACAACCTGCTCGGCCGGCTGGTACGCCAGCTCGGTTTGGCGGTGCGTATCGCGCCGACGATGCCGGTGGTGACCGTGCAGGAGCGCTCACTGCGCGCGGTCTGGCTGCACGAGCTGCGCTGGGCGCGCACCATACGCACCGTGGCGCCGGTGGCGCACGGCCTGTCCGTGGTGCAGTTTCCGCTCGTCTGGGCGTGGCTCGCGGTGCTCGTCTCTGCCGGCGGGCGCGCGGAACTGGGCGTGTTCCTGCTAGTCTGGGCGCTGCGCGCGGGCGTGGCCGACATCATCGACCTCAGCCTGCGGCGCCGGCGGGCAAGGCGCGCGGTGCGTAGCCGGGCGGCGCTGCTGCCGTTGCGCGACGCGCTGTCCGTGCTGGAGATTGCGGCCAGCTTCCTGGGGGATGCGGTTATCTGGCGCGGGCATACGCTGCAGGCGAATCGCAGGGCGCAGGCGAGGGTGGTGGTGCCGGCGGGGTAAGGAAGGCAAGGCCTTCTTTTTTGAAAAAAAGAAGAAAAAAACTTTTGGTCCGCTGTCGCGCGCTCTTCCGCAGCCGCCGACGGGGAGCAAAAGTTTTTTGGTCCTTTTTTTCAAAAAAGGACTACTTGCTCGCTTCCTTACCGGTCGGAGCGGGCAATCAAGCGCAAGACACTGCACGCCATCTCAGTCGGCCTAGGACTGGCCGGGCTTCTGCTCGCCACGCTGCTGGTAGGATGGTTCGGCTTCGGCCACGTGCTGGGCGCCGTGCTCTCCGTAGGCGCGCCCGGCTTCGCGCTCGTCTGCGCCTGGCAGATGGTGCTGTTCGCCGCCCTGGGGCTGGGCTGGTTCGTGCTGCTTCCCGCCGGCCGCGCGTGGCGGCCGTGGGTGGCAGTCTGGGGCCGCATGGTGCGCGACGCGGCGGGCCAGTTGCTGCCGTTCTCGCTGGTCGGCGGGTTCGTGCTGGGCGCGCGCGCCGTCACCTTGCACGGCGTCACCTGGAAGCAGGCGACCGCCTCCACCGTGGTGGATCTGACGGCCGAGTTCCTCGCACAGATCGCGCTGGTGCTGATCGGGGTGGTGCTGCTTGCGATGCGGCAGCCGCATGCGGCGCTGCTGTGGCCGGTGGTCGCGGGCGTGGCGGCGGCGGCGGCAAGCGGGCTCGCTTTCGTCTGGCTGCAGCGTAGCGGGGCGCGGCCGCTGCTGCGGCTGAGCCGGCGCATGCTGGGCAACACGTTTCCCGGCCTGGATGGCCAGCTCTCCGCCGTGCAGCTCGGGGTGGCCGACATCTACGCCCAGCCCTGGCGCATCGCCCTTGCCCTGGCGTTTCACCTGGCCGCCTGGCTCGGCACCGGCATGGCCAGCTTCATCGCCTTCCGGCTGCTTGGCGCCGAGATCGGCTTTGCCGACGCGCTGGGCATCGAGGCGCTGCTGCATGCCGTGCTGGCCGTGGCCATCCTGGTGCCCGGCTATGCCGGCGTGCAGGAGGCGGCCTATGCCGGCGTGGCGCCGTTGTTCGGGCAGCCGGCCGAGCTGGCGTTGGCGGTGTCGCTGCTGCGGCGCGCCCGGGACGTCGCTTTGGGCGTGCCGATCCTGCTGGCGTGGCAGCTTGTGGAGGCTCGGCGTGCGAGGCGGGAAGGTTTGCTGCTCCGGTCGGGTGGGTAGGAAGAAAGCAGTCCTTTTTTGAAAAAAAGGACCAAAAAACTTCTGCTCCCTCCGCATCCGCACCAGCCGGGTCTATCCGGATGTGTTGAGGCATCGGCAGCGTCGTGGGAGACAAAAGTTTTTTGCTTCTTTTTTTCCAAAAAAGAAGGCCTTCCTTCCTTCCTTCCTTCGCTTCTCCCGCGCTACCCCCT
>CAXTCL010000301.1:0-3351 GCA_964242035.1 uncultured Acetobacteraceae bacterium
CGCGGAGGGCACGGGCGTGATGCGCCAGCGCGTGGCCGCCGCAGTCAGCCCGGTCTCCTCCGGCCGGCCCTCACGGCGCCGGCGCAAGGCGATCGCCATCACGCCGGATTTCTCGGCCGCCAGCACAAGCCGGCGCGACGCCGTCATCGGCAGGCGCCACAACTCGCCGACCACGCCAGAAAGACCCGGATGGCGCAGCGCCTCCTCCATGACCAGGAGCACGCTCTGCTCGTCGGCGGCGCGGGCGTGTATCACCCGGTCCGGATGCAGGCCGACACAGGCCAGGCCGGGAGCGAACAAATCATCGGTGGCGCTGCACCACAATACGCTGCGGTCCATGCGCGCCAGGATGCCGGCAGTGAACAGGGCGGCGCAGGCGCCTGGGACCGCATCCACCCCGCCGCCTTCCACCTCGTGCAACGTGCCGCAGGCCAGGCCGCCTTCGGGAAGGTACGCGTCGATTTCGGCCACACCGAAGCCCGCCACTTGGCCGGGGCGTGCGGCCGGGCGCTCCAGCATACGGACGCGTCGGCGCAGGCTGTCCAGGTCCGTGACTAGGGGGGGAGAGGCAAGCATGTTCGTATTTTGTTCTCATAGACTGCTTGCCGTCAAGCGGTCTGTGCGAAGAAAGAAAACACTCCTTTTTGAAAAAGGCGCAAACATTTTAGATCCCGCGCATTTTGAAACAGGCGGGGGGAGGCCGTTGCGTAAGCAAGCAAGGCCTTCTTTTTTGAAAAAAAGAAGCAAAAAACTTTTGCTTCCCCGCATTGTCAGCGTCCGCGTTTATTCGAAGGCACCAGCCTGCTGCAAATGCGGAGGGATGAAAGTCCTTTTAAAACGAACGCTTGCTTTCTCACGCAAGGATCGGCGTTCGACCAAATAGATATAACCGTTACTCATCTGCCTAAGCAGGACGTCATGGTCGAGCACGAGAGCAAAAGCGTAACCCGCGTCAAGAAACGATAACCACGTATCCGGCAGGCGAAGCCCAATCGCTTTATGCCGTAATCGCTGCTGAGATTGGCTTCAACCCAGGCAAGCCGGCAGACAAAAAAAGGGGGCCGGAATGACACCGGCCCGTGAAAAATTGCTTCAGATACTGCCGGGCGATCCACGGGACCACCCGGCAATCCAGCCTAGCCGAACGAGGCCTGCTGCTTGCGGCGGATCAGGCCGATGCACCCGATGCCAACACCGACCAGCAGCAGAGCCGCCGGCTCGGGCACCACACCGGTCGGGCCACCGCCACCCCCGGCGGTGAAATCCGCCAGGAAGGAGCCGTTGGCACAATCGCCGGTTCCCCAGAAGATGTCTGCGCCGTCGATGAAGCCGGCCGCCTCCGCCGCGGTCAGCGTGATCTTTGCCGACAGGGTGTAGGCGCTGCCCGCCTGGCCCGTGGTGATGGCGGCCGCGCCCAGCTTCTTGCCGGAGGTCAGCACGACAGGCGCGTTGTAGCCGACGTAACCTGCCGCCCCGGGCTGATAGGCGGCGGTGTTGGTGTACTGCCCGCCATAGGTGAAGCCAGACCGGCTGGACCATACCTGCTGCGACGTGAGATAGTTCGAGGCGCCCGAGATCGCGTAGAAGCCAGCCGCCAGGCCGCCATTCTTCGTCTCGTCACCGAGCGAGATGGCGTAGTCGAACGGCGCGGTGCTGTAGCCGGAATCCGGCGTGCGCAGGAAGATGTCCGGGTAGTAGATCTGCTGGCCGTTCAGCGTTTCCGAGCCGGAAAACAGCGTGGTGTATTGCAGGTTGACCGAGTAGTTGCCGCTGGCGAGCAGCGTCGTCGTGTAAGCCAGCGACGAGGTCTCGAAATTGGCGCCGATCGACGTCGAGCCTACCGCCGAGTTGCCGTAGTAGTCGGTCGGGCCGGGCGAAGAACCGTCGTTGTAGGCCACGACATCCGTCGTGTTCTGCACCGTCACCGTGCTCGCACGCGCCTGGAACGCGGTTGCGGATACTACGGAAAGCGTAATGAAAGCGACTGCGTTGCGCATGTGGGCCTCATCAGTATTAGGTGTTTCTTCATACACGGGCACCCAACGGCTGTCTCAACACGTTTTTGTTAAAGAACAAGCAAACGAAGATGTGATCCTGCTCTGTCTTCTTAGCGCATGCAGCAACGACAAGCGCTTTTCACTAGTGAATACTCGGCCAAGTTGTCTTTCCCAACATTATCTTCCCGCGATAAGTGTGGAACGATATGAATCATCATTGATACAACTCCGGTTTAGTCTGTAAGGGCAGGCTCGTCTGTCCCAGCACCCAGCCCTCCCATCGCCGCAACCAGACATCGTGGGGCCCGACGTCGTGGGGCCAGACGTCGTGGGGCCAGACATCCTGGGGAATGCCGTCCGGCCGGTGCCCGGACACCACACCAAGCACGCACAGCGCGCCAAGCAGGCTGTCGAACCTGTCCTCGCCCGCCGCATCAGCACCGAAACCATCCTGCAGCGCCGCCTGCAGCCGGGCGTCCGCGGCCGCACCCAGACGCCGCATCGCCGCAAGCAACGCCGGCGCGCAGGCCGCCCTGTCCGCCTGGCGCCGCTTGCTGCCGCGCAGCGTGACGTCCAGGTGGCGCATGGCCTCGGCAGGATACGTCTCCGCGATCGCCACCGCATCGGGCGAGAGCAGGGCGCGGAAGTCGCCGTCGAACGGCCACAGCAGCGCGCCGTGGCGTAACGCCGGCCCCACCAGGTCCCGCCAGGCGGAGATGGCAGCCTTACCGGACTGGTTGGCGCCGAGCGTCCAGAACAGAGGCGCGCCGGCCGGCCGCTCCGCCGTGGCACGGTCGCATGCGCGGCACAGCGCCGGCGCGTCCGCCAGCCCCAATGCCCGGGCGTGGGACAGCCTGGTCATGCCCAGCGCGCCGCGCGCCGGATAGAATGGCCGAGCGGCAGACACCTCGTCCAGATGCGCCGCCACGTCCAGGAACGCCGCGCCAGGGGTCAGCGCGCGCAGGAAGGAGGGGAAATCCCTGGCGGTCGCATGCAGCCGGGCGTAGGCGCGCGGCAGCCCGAGCGGGCAATCCAGCCCAAGCGCCACGCCGGCGCCTCCCGCGCGGGCGAGCAGGCGCGCGGTCAAGGTTTCGGGCGGGCCTACCGGTTCGGGCGCCTGGACCGGGCCGCCTGGCGGGATCACCGTCATCCAGCGCTTGGCGGCGTGCTTGCTCCAGTCGGCGTGGGCGATCAGCGGGAAGTCAGGAAGCAAGCAAGGCCTTCTTTTTTGAAAAAAGAAGCAAAAAACTTTTGTTCCCCCGCATTTGCACCAGTCGGGTCTCTCCGGAAACACCGACGCGCCTGAGCGTCGGGGAAGCAAAAGTTTTTTGCTTCTTTTTTTCAAAAAAGAAGG
>CAXTCL010000302.1:0-3311 GCA_964242035.1 uncultured Acetobacteraceae bacterium
GTGCCCGGCGGCGGCGAAATCGGCCAGGCTTAGCTCGTTCCCGGCGAGCCAGCGGCGCTGCTCGGCGAGCCAGCCGATATATTCCAGGTGGCCGCGCAGGTTCGTGTAGCCGGCGCGTATCAGGTTCACGTCAGGATTGCCGCGGCCGAACAGGCGCTTCATCTGCTTCTCGCCCAGCAGGTTGCGGGTGACTTCGGTGGCGAACTTGCCGTCGAACCAGGCGACCAGGCGGCGTATCTCCACGCCCTCGCCGAGCGTGCGGCCGAGCATGGGGGTGTCCGGGTAGGCTTCCTCCAGATACTCGCAGATGACGCTGCTGTCGGGGATGACCAGGCCGTTGTCTTCGACCAGGACGGGGACGGTGCCGGCGGCGTTCATCGCCAGGAATTCGGGGCGGCGCTCCCACACGCGCTCCACCTTCAGCTCGAACGGGAGACGGCGCTCGGAGAGCACCAGGCGCACCTTGCGGGCGAACGGGGACAGCGGAAGATGGTAGAGAATACGCATGGGCGCGCGTTATGGCATCCGTGCCGCGCTGCGCCAAATGGGGAGTATGGATCGTGGATGCTGACAAGCTGGTGACGATGGCCAACCAGATTGCCGCTTTCTACCGGCGCCGGCCGGCGGACGAGGCGGCGGTGGAGGTGGCGGCGCATGTGGAGCGCTTCTGGGAGCGGCGGATGCGGGATGCGGCTTACGCGCATCTGGATGCGGGCGGGGCGGGGCTGGACGCGAATGCGTCCGCGGGGCTGGCGCTGCTGCGGGCGCGTGAGGCTGGGCGGGTTGGGGTGGATCCTGCGGCGGTGTCCGAGGTGCAGGCGCCTTTGGAGGCTTGAGGGAAGGCAAGGAAGGCCTTCTTTTTTGAAAAAAAGAAGCAAAAAACTTTTGTCCCTGACGCCTGCAATGGCGTGCGCGCTTGTTTTGTGAGGCGCGCTGTTGCATCGGTCGGCGACAGCGGAGTCAAAAGTCTTTTGCTTCTTTTCTTCAGAAAAGAAGGCCTTCCTTACGCTCTTAGGGCTTCGCCGGGTTCGTCGAGTTTCACCGGCAGGTATTTTTCGTACTCTTTTGGGACCACGCACCAGAAATGCGCGCGTTCCTGGTCCCAGTCGTGCAGCAGCATGGCGGCGTAGCGGCTTCTTGTTTCTGTCGCGTGTTCTTCGACGAGGTTGCGGAGGTGGTTTTCCCAGTGTGGCGAGGACAGGCGTTGCCAGGTCAGGGTGTCGGGGTTTACGCGTAGCTCGAATTTTTTGTGTGGGTCGTAGACGTAGGCCATGCCGCCGGTGAAGCCGGCGCCGAAATTGTCGCCTACGTCGCCTAAAATGACGACTTCGCCGCCGGTCATGTATTCGCAGGCGTTACTGCCGCAGCCTTCGATGACGGCTAGCGCGCCGGAGTTGCGCACGGCGAAGCGCTCGCCGGCCTGGCCTGCGGCGAAGAGTTTGCCGGAGGTGGCGCCGTAGAGGCAGGTGTTGCCCAGGATCGTGTTGTTCTGGCTTAGGAGCTCGGAACTTGGCGAGGGGCGGATGATGATCGTGGCGCCGGAGAGGCCTTTGCCGACGTAGTCGTTGGCGTCGCCCATCACTTCGATGCGTAGGCCTTGGACGGCGAAGGCGCCTAGGGATTGGCCGGCGCTGCCGCGCAGGCGGGCGGTTATGTGGCCTGGGGCGAGGCCGGTCATGCCGAACTGGCGTACGATGCGCGAGGAGAGTTTGGTGCCGATGGCGCGGTGCGTGTTGCGTATGCCGTATTGCAACTGCATTTTTTCGCCGCGGTCGAACAGGGCTTGGGCGTCGGCGATCATTTGCGCGTCTAGCGTTTCCGGGACTTCGTTGCGTCCTTCGCGGGTGCAGAATTTCGCGTGGTTGCCGGAGTCGGCTTGGGCGAGGATGGGGTTCAGGTCCAGGTCGTCCAGCAGGTCTGAGCCTCGACTTACCTGCGCTAGCAGGTCAGAGCGGCCGATTATGTCTTCGAGCTTGCGGAAGCCTAGCTCGGCGAGGAGGCCGCGTACGTCTTCGGCGATGAAGCTGAACAGGTTTATGACTTTCTCGGGCGAGCCTTCGAATTTTTCCCGTAGGTCTTCGTCTTGGGTGCAGACGCCTACGGGGCAGGTGTTGGAGTGGCATTGGCGCACCATGATGCAGCCCATGGCGACTAGCGAGGCGGTGCCTATGCCGAATTCTTCAGCGCCGAGCATGGCGGCGATCACCACGTCGCGGCCGGTTTTTATGCCGCCGTCGGCGCGCAGTTTCACGCGGTGGCGCAGGCGGTTGAGCATGAGCACCTGGTGGGCTTCGGAGAGGCCCATTTCCCAGGGTAGGCCGGCGTATTTCACCGAGGTTTGCGGCGAGGCGCCGGTGCCGCCGACGTGGCCGCTTATCAGGATGGCGTCGGCTTTTGCTTTTGCTACGCCGGCGGCGATGGTGCCGATGCCTGAGCGGGCCACGAGTTTTACGCAGACGGTGGCGTCGGGGTTTATCTGTTTCAGGTCGTAGATGAGCTGGGCTAGGTCCTCGATGGAGTAGATGTCGTGGTGTGGGGGCGGGCTGATCAGGGTGACGCCAGGGGTGGCGTGGCGCAGTTTGGCGATCAGGGACGTGACCTTGAAGCCGGGGAGCTGGCCGCCTTCGCCTGGCTTGGCACCTTGCGCCATCTTGATTTCGATTTCGCGGCAGGCGTTGAGGTATTCGGCGGTGACGCCGAAGCGGCCGGAGGCGATCTGCTTGATGGCGGAGGATGCGTTGTCGCCGTTCGCGCGGGGTTGGGCGCGGGCGGGGTCCTCGCCGCCTTCGCCTGAGTCCGAGCGGGCGCCAATGCGGTTCATCGCGATGGAGAGTGTTTCGTGGGCTTCGGGGCTTAGCGCGCCCAGCGAGATGCCAGGTGCGAGCAGGCGTTTGCGTATTTCGGTTATGCTTTCGACTTCATCGACCGAGACGGGGGTGCAGCGTTCGCGGCGGAAATCCAGCAGGTCCCGCAAGGCCACGGCGGGCATGCGACGGACGGCTTCTGCGTAGCGGCGGTAGAGCTGGTAGCTGTCCGTGGCGACGGCCGTCTGCAGCATGTGTATGAGGCCGCCGTCGAAGGCGTGCGTCTCGCCGCGGCGGCGGAGTTTGTAGAGGCCGCCTACGGGAAGTGTGACGAACTCAGCGTTCCAGGCGGCGCGGTGCAGCGAGAGCAGGCGGCGCGCGATGCCGGAGAGGCCGATGCCGGAGATGCGCGACTGCATGCCGGGGAAGAACTCGCCGACGAGCGCGCGCGACAGGCCGATCGCCTCGAAATTGTAGCCGCCGCGATAGGAGGAGATGACCGAGATG
>CAXTCL010000303.1:0-3311 GCA_964242035.1 uncultured Acetobacteraceae bacterium
GGCCGGAGGCGCTGCTGCTCGGCGCCGTGCTGGCGCCGACGGACGCGGCCGCGGTCTCGGTGCTGCTGCGCCAGTCCAAGGCCGCGGTGCCGTTCCGCGTGACGGCGGCGCTGGAAGTGGAATCCGGCCTTAACGACCCGATGAGCGTGTTCCTGACGGTAGGCCTGGTGCAGATACTGACCTTGCCGGGCGGCCTGTCCCCAGGCGCCGCCGGCCTGTTGTTTGCAGAAGAGATGGGCGGCGGCGCCGTCATCGGCCTGGCCAGCGGCGCGGCACTGCTCTGGCTGTTCCGCACGTTGAACGCCGAGAAATCCGTCTTCCCCGTGCTGGCCATTGGCGCCGCGCTGGCGATATTCGGCGGCGCGCAGACGCTGGGCGCCAGCGGCTTCCTGGCGGTCTACCTGACCGGGCTGGTCGTCGGAAATTACGAGCACCCGGTCAGCGAGTCGCTGTCCCGCTTCTTCGGCGCGCTGGGCTGGCTGGCGCAGATCGCGCTGTTCCTGATGCTGGGCCTGCTGGTGAACCCGCACGAGCTGCCGCCGCGCATCCTGCCGGCGCTGGAGGTGGCCGCCGTGCTGATCCTGCTGGCCCGGCCGGTGGCGGTGATGCTGTGCCTGCTGCCGCTGCGCTGGCGGCTGCGCGACGCGGCGTTTGTATCCTGGGTGGGGCTACGCGGCGCAGTGCCGATCTATCTGACGATCGTGCCGCTGCTGGCCGGGGTGCAGCATGCGCGCGTGCTGTTCGATGTGGTGTTCGTGGTGGTGGCGGTGTCGGTGGCTGTGCAGGGGTGGACTATTGCGCCGGCGGCTCGGGTGTTGCGCTTGGGTAAGTGAGGAAGGCTTCTTTTTTGAATAAAAGAAGCAAAGAACCTTTGAACCCGCAGTCGCACCGTGTGGAAAGATCCGCGACAGCACAGACAAAAGCTCTTTGCTTATTTCTTTCAAAAAAGCAGGCCTTGCTTACCCGACAGTCCGCCGCCTGCGCGTGATGCCGAGCATTGCAAGTCCGCCAGCCATGACAGCCAGCGCCGCCGGCTCAGGTACGGCGGCAGCTGGCGCGAAGGCGATGCCTCCGGTGACGGCGTTAGCGAACTCATTTCCGTTCGGCCCATTATACGCGGCGAGCCCGTTCAGCTGCAGGTTGTTCGCGCCGAGTGTGCCTCCGAACGCGAGGTAGAGCAGATCCCCGTTATCATTGTCGTTGCCCACAGCCGACAGCCCCACCGTGTGGTTCGCCTGAGACGTGAATTGGCTGAACTGGTAGTCGTACGCGCCCGAGTAGGCAGAGGCGCCGGTCAACAGGACGTTCACGTTCGTCAACGCGTTCGTGACGGTGTCGTAGGTGAACGATCCCGCAATGGTTTCGGTGGCATCGATGGTGGCGGTGGTGCCGGCGTTGAAGACATAGTTCACCGGTGTCGCGTTGCCCGTTCCTGGTGCAAGCAGGATGCTGGCGCAGGCGACCGCCGCGAACGCCACGTTCCGCATGAACGGCCGGCGTGCCTCGAAATTCCACTCCATCTGTCGATCTCCTCACGAAAACGTTATGTGAGCGAGATAACCATCTAAACACGTTGCGTGCAAGAAATTACATCTTACGCCGGCACTCCATCCGCCGCGCATGCCGCAAGACCGCAACGGCCTTACCACTATCAACGGAACAAAAGTTTTTTGCTTCTTTTTTTCAAAAAAGAAGGCCTTGCTTGCTTACCTGGTCGGCCGAGGCGGCGTCACGCTATAGTCGTAAAACCCACGCCCAGTCTTCCGCCCCAGCCAGCCCGCTTCCACATACTTAACGAGCAGCGGACAAGGCCGATACTTGGTATCCGACAGCCCCTCCAGCAGCACCTGCATGATGGACAGGCAGGTATCCAGCCCGATGAAGTCGGCCAGCTCCAGCGGACCCATCGGGTGGTTGCAGCCGAGCTTCAGCGCACAGTCGATCGAGGCGATCGTGCCCACGCCCTCGTACAATGTGTACACCGCCTCGTTGATCATCGGGACAAGGATGCGGTTGGCCATGAAACCGGGAAAATCCTCCGACAGCGCCACCGTCTTGCCGAGCGTGTTGGCCAGTGCTGCCACCGCCTCGTAGGTGACGTCATCGGTGGCGATGCCGCGTATCACCTCGACCAGCTTCATCACCGGCACCGGGTTGAAGAAGTGCATGCCGATAAAGCGCGCCGGCCGGTCGGTGCCAGCACCCAGCCGGGTGATGGAAATTGAGGACGTGTTGGTGGCCAGGATGCAATCCGGTCGCACGTGGGCGATCACCTTGGCGAAGATCGCGCGCTTGATGTCCTCGCGCTCTGTGGCCGCCTCGATGACGATGTCGCAGGGTGCTAGGCCGGCCGGGTCGGAGACCGGGCGCAACCGGCCGATGGCCGCCTGGCGCGCTTCCGCGGTGATCGCACCCTTGGTGACCTGGCGCTCCAGATTGCGCCCGATCGTGCCAACCGCCTTGGCCACCGCGTCGGCCTTGGCATCTAGCATCAGCACGTCCAGCCCGGCGAGTGCGGCCACATGGGCAATCCCGTTGCCCATCTGGCCGGCGCCTACCACACCAATCGTGCGCATCGTCATGCGACGCCGGGCGTGCGCAGGATCACGCGCGTTCCAGCTCGGCCTTCAGTTCCGGCAGGGCGGTGAACAAATCAGCCACCAGGCCGTAATCGGCCACCTGGAAGATCGGCGCGTCCTCGTCCTTGTTGATGGCGACGATGACCTTGCTGTCCTTCATGCCGGCGAGATGCTGGATCGCGCCGGAGATGCCGATGGCGACATACAGGTCAGGTGCCACGATCTTACCAGTCTGGCCGACCTGGTAGTCGTTCGGCACGTAGCCTGCGTCCACCGCCGCACGCGACGCCCCGATCGCGGCGCCTAGCGCATCAGCGATCGGCTCGATCAGCTTGAAGTTCTCACCATTCTGCATGCCGCGGCCGCCGGAGATGACCACCCGTGCCGACGCCAGATCCGGCCGATCGGATGTCGACAACTCGGTCGACACGAAGCGGGAGACCGCAGGCGTCGCCTCGCCCGCCTCCACCTCCTCGATAGTGGCGCTGCCACCCTCTGCGGCGGCGGCGTCGAAATTCGCGGCGCGAACGGTGATCAGTTTTCTGGCGTCGGTCGAGCGCACCGTGGCCAGCGCGTTGCCGGCGTAGATCGGTCGCACGAAGGTCTCGGCATCGACCACAGCGACGATCTCGCTGATCGGCTGCACGTCGAGCAACGCCGCCGCGCGTGGAATCACGTTCTTGCCGGTGGCGGTCGCGGCCGCGAGGACATAGTCGTAGGCGGGTGCCAGAC
>CAXTCL010000304.1:0-3284 GCA_964242035.1 uncultured Acetobacteraceae bacterium
GGGGGAACAAAAGTTTTTTGCTTCTTTTTTTCAAAAAAGAAGGCCTTGCTTGCTTACTTCGAAAACCCCCGAAGCTGCCGCTCCGGCATGAACAGCAGGATCACGAAGGCGCACCCCGTCACCAATGCGGCCGAAGCGAACGTCCACGCCAGCGCGTGCCCATACGCCTCCACCAGGCGCGCCCGCTCTGCCGGCGGCAGCGCGCGCAGGTGCTCCAGCCCGTGGGCGAGCGGCGAGCCGCCCGGCAGCCAGGCGTTCAGCGTAGTGGCCAGGATGGTGCCGGACATTGCAACCCCGAACGCGCCGCCGAGCGAGCGGAAGAAGGCCATCGTGGCGGTGGCCACGCCAAGGTCGGCGGGAGCGACCGCACTCTGCACCGCGGTGGTGATGTTCGGCATCACCAGGCCCAGGGCCAGGCCGAGCACGGCGAGCAGGGCGTCGAACCCGTTGGCAGAGACACCTGCCAGCATGGCGACGGTTAGGCCGGCATAGGCCAGGGTGCCGAGGGCCAGGCCGCTGACGGGAAAGCGCTTCAGCTTGCCGGTGCGGCTGACCATCCGGCCGCCCAGGACCGAGCTGATGATCAGGCCGCCCATCAGCGGCGCCATGCGCAGCCCGGCTTCCGTAGCGGTGGTGGTGTATACAAGCTGGAAGAACAGCGGCACGAAGACCAGGCTGCCGAACAACGCGGCCGTGACCAAAGCGATGGAGGCGACGCCGCAGGCGTAGACGCGGTCGGCGAACAGGCGGGCGGGCAGTGCCGGCTCGATGGCGCGGCGTTCCACCGGGACCAGCAAGGCGAGCAGGGTGAGGGTGAGGGCGCCCAGGCCGGTGATCTGGGGCGAGGTCCAGGGATAGACCGTGCCGCCCCAGCTCAGCAGCAGGAGGCCGGTGCAGGTGGCGGCGATCAGCAGGAAGAAGCCCAGGAAATCGACGCTGCGCGAGCGCGTCGGCTGGCGGCGCGGCAGGCTGAGCGAGAGGATGACGATTGCGGCGGCGCCCACCGGCAGGTTGAGGTAGAAGATCCACGGCCAGGAAGCGGCGTCCGTGATGATGCCGCCCAGCAGCGGGCCGGCGACGCTGCACAGAGCGAACACGCCGGCGATCAGGCCCTGGTAGCGGCCGCGCTCGCGCGGCGAGACCAGGTCCGCGATGGAGGTTTGCGTCAGCGTGATGAGGCCGCCTGCGCCGATGCCCTGGATGGCGCGGGCGCCGATCAGCATGCCCATGCTGTGCGCCGCGCCGCAGAACAGCGAGCCGCCGAGGAAGATGCCGATCGAGGTGAAGAACGCAGCGCGCCGGCCGAACTGGTCCGACAGCTTGCCGTAGAGTGGCGTGCTGGCGGTGGACGCGACCGCAAAGGCGGTGACCACCCAGGAGAGGTGGGCGAGGCCGCCCAGGTCGCTGACGATGCGCGGCAGAGCGGGGCCCACGATGTTGCCGTCCAGCGAGGCCAGGGCGAGGACCATCATCAGCCCCGCCATCGCCTGGCGTATCTGGGCCGGGCTGGCTTGGGTGGCGGTCTCGGGCTGTGCCTCCGTGTTGCTGGCGCTCATGCGACCCCGTGCGACTTGAACCAGGCGAGCGCGTCCGCCCAGCCCTGCTCGGCGGCCGGCTTGTTGTAGGTGGCGCGATAGTCCGCGTGGAAGCCGTGGCCGGCGTCGGGGAAGATCTTGATCTCCACCGTGTGACCGGCGTCGCGCGCCACCCCTGCCGCGGCCTGTACGTCGGCGGGATGGATGCTGTCATCGCGGCCGCCGTACAGGCCGAGCAGTGGGCAGCGCAGGCCGGCGGCGAGGTCCGTGGGCGTGCGCGGCTGGATCGGCGAGGTGACGCCCTTCACCGGGCCGTACCAGGCGACGGCCGCTTTCAGATGCGGGTTGTGCTCGGCGTAAAGCCAGGTGTCGCGGCCGCCGCGGCAGAAGCCGGTGACACCCAGGCGGTTTGCGTCACCCTTGTTGGCGATAGCCCAGGCGGCGGTGCTGTCCAGGTCGCTGAGCATGATGCCGTCCGGCGCCTTGGAGATCACCTTGGCCACTATCTCATGCGGGTCGGTCATCTTCGAGAGGTCCGCGATGCGGGCGTAGAGCTCGGGGGCGACGGCCAGGTAGCCGAGCTTGGCGAAGCGGCGGCAGACGTCCTTGATGTATTCGTGGACGCCGAAGATCTCCTCGATGACGAGGATGATGGGGTAGGGGCCGGCACCTTGCGGGCGGGCGTAATAGGCGGGGATCGGGCCGTCTGGCGTGGTGATTTGGGCCTCGCCGGCGTCAAGGCCGGTGGCGTCCGTGTGGACCGGGGCTTCCTGCGCGCGGGCGACGGCCAGGGTGAAGCCTGTCATCAGCGTGGTCATCAGCAGGGTGCGGCGGTCGACTGGCATGGGTGTTTGGGCTCCGGGGGGATAGTAAGCCAAGTAGTCCTTTTTTGAAAAAAAGGACCAAAAAACTTTTGCTTTCCCGCCTGCATCGGCGTGGGTGCCGTCCTGCGGGTCGGGTTCTGGCGCTACGGGTGCACCACGAATTTGGCGGTGCCTTCGGCGATGTCCGCCACTCGCTGCCAGAGCGCCGTGTACGGGAATTTCAGCGGCTCCTGGCCGTCGTTGAGCGGCATGGCACTTGCCAGTTCCAGCAAGGCCACCGCGGCGGCCGCCGCCTTCCAGCGTGGCGGCACCGGCAACCCGCCGCCGGCCGGCGGCCCCAGGCGCCTGGCCGAAGCCGCCAGCACCAGCAGCGACGTCAGCTGCACCAGGGTGACAAACCGCACCGCATCCACACCCACCGCCATCAGCGCGATCGGGCTGAGCGACGCTGCGACACCAACCACCATCAGGCCGCGTCGCCGCACGATCCGCGCCAGCAGCACCAGGTTCAGCATTGTGGACGGGAGCGCCAGGAGCAGGGCCAGCCAGAAAAGGATCGACCAATGCGGGCGCATCCAGAACGCATGCAGTGTCAGATCGAAATTCGCCCGGCCGTCGTTGCAAAGCGTGGCCAGCGGGATCGGATCGATGGTGAAATCCGCAACGCGATGCTGCAGATAGGCGATCTGTTCCGCGACCCGGCATCCGGCCTGGACGTTGCCCAGCCATGCCGTCCATCCTGCCGCCGGCAACACCACCGCCGCGGCGGCGGCGCTTCGTCGCGCGGGCCTGAGCGTCGATGCGCCCAGCCACGTGTCAAAACCCACGAGCGGCACCACGACCAGGAAATTGGCCTCGTGGATCAGCACCGCCACTACCAGCAGCACCGCCCGGACAGCCAGGCCAGGCAGCCCCACCGGCAACA
>CAXTCL010000305.1:0-3247 GCA_964242035.1 uncultured Acetobacteraceae bacterium
GTACAACGGTTTAGCAAACCGCCGCCTTCAGCCACTCGGCCACCCCTCCGCCGGGATGCAACACGACGTTTGCCAGACTGTCTTACGGACTCATTCCAGCCCGGTCAATGAAGGCCAGTGAACAGCAGAAATCGCCGCAGGCTGAATTGCCGCGAACAGTCGTGCGGCACCTGGCCGGTGCACTTGCAGGGAGCAAAGCTGCCTTGCGTCTTTTCCAAAAAGCCGACGTATCCGCCTACCCCGCCAGCCGCCCCCGCAAAGCCTCGTTGACCAACGCCGGGTTGCCCTTGCCTGCCATCGCCTTCATCACCTGGCCCACGAAGAACCCGAACAGCTTGTCCTTTCCGCCCCGGTATTCCGCGAGCTTGTCAGGATTGGCCGCCAGCACCGCCTCCACCGCAGCGTCAATCGCACCTGTATCCGTCACCTGGCGCAGCCCGCTTCTCTCCACGATATCCCCGGGCGACTCTCCCGTCTCCACCATGGCCTCGAACACCTCCTTGGCGATACGTCCGTTGATCGTGGCATCGCCCAGCAGGTCCAGCAGCGCCCCCAGGCTCTCGGCGCTCACCGGGCTGGTCTCGATCGTCCGCCCGGTCCGGTTCAGGGCCGCAAAGAAGTCGCCGGTGATCCAGTTCGCCGCCAGGCGCGCGTCCCGCCCGCGCGCCACTGTCTCGAAGAAATCCGCCGTGGCCTGCTCGGCCACCAGCACGCCCGCATCGTAGGACGGCAGCTTGTAGTCGGACACGAAGCGAGCCCGCTTGGCGTCCGGCAGCTCCGGCAGGCCGGCACGCAGACCGTCTACCCACGCCTGGTCGAGCACCAGCGGCAGCAGGTCGGGGTCCGGAAAATACCGGTAGTCATGCGCGTCTTCCTTGCTGCGCATGCTGCGCGTCACCTGGCGCGCGGGATCGAACAGCCGCGTCTCCTGCACCACTTCGCCGCCGCTCTCCCAAACCTCGACCTGCCGGCGCGCCTCCGCCTCGATCGCCAGCATGACAAAGCGTATGGAGTTGACGTTCTTCACCTCGCAACGCGTGCGGAACGCCTCGCCGGCGTGACGCACGGACACGTTCACGTCGGCGCGCATGCTGCCCTCGTCCATGTTGCCGTCGCACGTCCCCAAATAGCGCAGCACGGTGCGCAACTTGCGCAGGTAGGCGCCGGCCTCCTCTGGCGTGCGAATGTCCGGCTCGCTGACGATTTCCATCAGCGCTACGCCGCAGCGGTTAAGGTCGATAAAGGAGCGCGACGGATCCTGGTCATGCAGGGACTTGCCTGCATCCTGCTCCAGGTGCAGGCGCGTGACGCCGATCTGGCGCGTGCTGCCGTCTGCGAGTTCGATCTCCACTTCGCCGCGGCCGACGATGGGGTGCTCGAACTGGCTGATCTGATACCCGCTGGGCAGGTCGGCGTAGAAATAGTTCTTCCTGTCGAACCGGCTCGTCAGGTTGATCTGCGCGTTCAGCCCGAGCCCGGTACGCACCGCCTGCGCCACGCATTCCTCGTTCAGCACAGGCAGCATCCCTGGGAACGCCGCATCGACAAAACTCACCTGCGTGTTCGGCGCACTGCCGAAATCCGTGGCCGCCCCGGAGAACAGCTTGGACCGGCTGATCACCTGCGCATGCACCTCCAGCCCGCACACGATCTCCCAAATGCCGGTTGAACCCTCGATCGTATAGCTCATGCCACCGCTCCCGCCCGTATCGCAGGCAACGCCGAAAACCCAGCCGCCGTCTCGATCGCCTGAGAGACGGCAAACACCGTTTCCTCGTCATAAGGCCGCCCGATCACCTGCAACCCCAGCGGTAACCCCTGGCTGTCCAGCCCCGCAGGCACGCTCATCGCCGGGACGCCCGCCATGCTCGCCGGCACGGTGAACACGTCGTTCAGATACATTGCGATCGGATCACCCATCTTCTCGCCCTGGGCAAATGCGGCGGTGGGCGCCGTCGGCGTCAGCAACGCATCCATCCGCCCGAATGCATCGGTGAAATCGCGCAGGATCAGCGCGCGGACCTTCTGCGCCCGCAGATAATACGCATCGTAATACCCCGCCGAGAGCACATACGTCCCGATCATGATACGCCGCTGCACCTCCGCGCCGAACCCCGCCGCCCGCGTCCGCTCGTACAGCTCCGTCAGGTCATGCCCTTCCTCGCGCAGGCCGAACCGCACGCCGTCATACCGCGCCAGGTTCGAGGACGCTTCCGCCGGCGCTACTATATAATATGTAGCCAGCCCGCATTTCGTATGCGGCAGAGACACGTCCACGATCTCCGCGCCTGCGTCGCGCAGCCACTCCAAGCCCTGCTGCCACAACTGCTCCACCGCCTCCGGCATCCCGTCCGCCCGATACTCACGCGGCACCCCGATGCGCAAACCTGCCACCCCGCGCCGGCACGAAGCGGCGAAATCCGGCACCGCCAGATCCACGCTGGTGCTGTCTTTCGCGTCGAACCCCGCCATGCTGCCAAGCAGCAACGCGCAGTCCTCGACCGTGCGCGCAAATGGCCCAGCCTGGTCCAGCGAACTCGCAAATGCCACCGTCCCCCACCGGCTGCACCGCCCATAGGTCGGCTTGATCCCCGCCAACCCGCAGAATGCCGCCGGCTGCCGTATGGACCCGCCCGTGTCCGTCCCCGTAGCCCCCATCGCCATGCGTGCCGCCACCGCCACCGCGGATCCGCCGGAAGACCCGCCAGGAACCAGCACCGCCTCCGCATCGCCGCCACGCTTCCAGGGATTCTCCACCGGCCCGAAAGCCGACGTCATGTTCGAAGACCCCATGGCGAACTCGTCCAAATTCGCCTTGCCCAGAAACACCGCCCCGTCCCGCAGGAGGTTCGCCGTCACCGAACTCTCATAAGGCGGCACGAAATGCTCCAGGATACGGCTACCCGCCGTCGTCCGCACACCGGCCGTGCAGAACAGATCCTTGATCGCCAGCGGTATCCCCGCCAGCACACCCGCCTCACCCGCCGCAAGCGCCGCATCCGCTGCATCGGCCTGCTGCAAAGCGCGCTCCGACGTCAGCGTGATGAACGCGTTCAGCCGGGGGTTAAGCTTTTCCGTGGCGTCGACATGTGCCTGCGTCAGCTCGCGCGCGGTGAAGTCACGCGTCCGCAGCGCCGCCGCGGCTTCGGCGATCGTCAGGTCGGTCAGCATGTCGGGCTCCACGAGGTAAGAAAGGAAGGCCTTCTTTTTTGAAAAAAAGAAGCAAAAAACTTTTGTCCCCGCGCCT
>CAXTCL010000306.1:0-3214 GCA_964242035.1 uncultured Acetobacteraceae bacterium
TTTTGCTTCTTTTTTTCAAAAAAGAAGGCCTTGCTTGCTTGAGCCGGTGGGTGCTCACCCACCTGCCGCGAATCGCACGGCCTGCCGTCCTGATACAGGCGTGCGGGCTGCTCTTCTTCATAGCCGGCACGCATGGCGCCTTCGCGCCGATGCCTGATCCACCAACGACCACGGATTTCGCCAGCTTCTACGCCGCCGGCAGGCTGGCCAATCTCGGCCGAGCCGGGGACTCCTACGATCCGGCAGTACACCGTAAGGTCGAGGAGTCGGTGATCGCCCCTGGCGTGGAGGAAAAGCGTTTCTTCAACCCGCCGGTGTTCCTGCTGGTCTGCGCGCCTCTGGCCCGTCTGCCATATCTTCCCGCCTTCATCCTCTTCGAGGCGGTCACCGCCATAGGCTGGCTGCTGCTGACCACCAGGATCGCCGGCGGCGGCGGCACGGCGGCCGGCTGCCTTGCCGCCATCCCTGCGGTCTGGTGGGCGCTGGGCTGGGGGCAGAACTCGTTCCTCTCGGCGGGCCTCATGGCGGCCGGCACGCTGCTGTTGCAGCGGCGGCCCATGGCCGGTGGCGCGCTGCTTGGGGCCCTTTGCTTCAAGCCGCATTTCGGTTTGCTGGTGCCGGTCGCGCTGCTGGCGGGACGGCGCTGGCGGGCGCTGCTTGGGGCTACGCTGTCCGTGGCAATGCTTGTTGCCGCCTCGGTAGCGGTATTCGGCGTTGACACGTGGCGGGCGTTCTTCGGCATGGCCGTCCAGGCGAGGCAGACCGTCGAGACGGGGATCGCCCTCGCCGGCCACGTGGATCTTGCCGGAGCCGTGCGACTCGCAGGCCTAGCGGCGAACTACGGCTGGATACTGCAGGCCGGGTTGAGTGCGGTTGCCGCCTGCTGCGTCGGCTGGGCGTGGAGCAGGCGCGCCGGGCGGCTCGCGCCGGCTGCCGCCTACGCCGTACTAGTGTCCGCCACGATGGTGGCGATGCCGTTCCTGCTGTTCTACGATCTGGTCATGGCGGGCGTGGCGGCTGCCTGGCTGGTGCGCGCGACGCGCGACACCGGGCGCGGGCCGTCTGCTTCGCAGGCAAACTGGCTTGCCTGCTGCATGCTGCTGTCCTTGTTGGCATTTCCGATGGCCGCAGGCTTTCGGCTGGCGGCCGGCGCGGCCGTGGCTCCCATCCTCCTGGTGTTGTCGGTCCGGCTCATCGACCGCGGACGCTAGCCCTGGCGACCGGACGCCCGGTGTTCACAATTGGGCGGTCAATAAACCAGCTGTTGCGTCAGGTTTTCGCAAAAGAATGAAACCGTCGCAAAAACACGTGCAGCGCCAAAAATGTGGTTAATGCGCAACGGTTGCCGAATGTTCTCGGGTTTCTTCACATTCTCACTTCTCACAGAGACGTGATGAGAGTAGATATAAATTCGCACTGAAGAACAACTTCGGGTTGCAGTCCAAGCGCCTTTTCTAAGTCTGGTCTATAAATATGAACGATTTACTTACGACTGGATGTAATTTTTAGATTGACCATCGCATTATAAAACGTTACGTATGCAGCACGCCAGCCTACAGACGGCGTCTTACCGGCAGACGAAGCCACTGATGCGAAAACAGCAACGCGGGCGCTTCTGCTCCGCGCAGACATGGAGACTACAAATGGACAAGCTCATCGTACGCGCCCTCACCTTCAAAGCCGACCGCCGCGCAGTCACCGCCCTGGAATACGGCATCATCGCCAGCATCCTCGGCCTCGTGCTGGTCACCATCTTCACCAGCTTCGGCACCACGCTGAAGTCGCTGTTCAGCACCGTCGGCGCTTCGATCTAACTGCGAAACGGGCCTGGGGCGGCATTCGCCGACCCTGGGCCCGGCCCGCCGCAGGCGCATCTCCCGTCCCGCGGATCGCGCGGCTGGCGGATGCTTCCTCCGCGATGTTTTGCCGCCATTACTGCCCTGTTCTTTCCTCCGACGATTTCTTCTTCCTTCCTTTTCTTTTCCGCCTGGCTTTGCGGCTGACCGGGGACACCGGTAGGCAACAGACTACCGGGGCGATGACAATCGAGGGTTCCGCCGTGCCCCATTCCGCCCCTATCCTGATCCTGTTTCTGGCCAGCGCGGCGCTCCTGGCCTTCGCGGCGCTGCACGATTTCGGCTTCCGCACCGTTCCCAACCACGTCTCCCTGACGCTGCTTGCGCTGGGCCTCCTGCTCCGGCTGCTGCAGCATGACCTGGTGGCGGGCGTGGGCTGCGGCGCCGCCGTGTTCGCCGCCACGTACTTCTTCTGGCGCATGGGGTGGATGGGCGGTGCCGACGTGAAGCTGCTCGGCAGCGCGGCGGTCGTGGTGGCGCCCGCCATGGTGCCCACCCTGGTGATCGGCACCTCGCTCGCCGGCGGCGTGCTGGCACTGTTCTACGTGGCCGGCAGCCGGCTCGTGCCGCAGCCACGCCCGGCGTTCGCGGGAACAGCGGGCGCCGCGTTCGGCGTTGGCGGCACCGGACTGATCAGGCGGGCGGCCCGCTGCGAACTGCGCCGCCTGCGCCGTCGCGGCCCCCTACCCTATGCCGCCGCCATCGCTGCCGGCGGCTGGCTGGCGATTGCCGGCTCCTGACCATGCCGCCCTTTTCCGCCTGCCCGAACCGGCGTGCACCGACCTTAGCATCTGAGGCTGTATCATGTTGAGAACACTTCTTTTCCTGTTGATGGCTGCCGGCGTCCTCGGCTTCTCCGCCGTCGCCTGGGTCAGCCTGCATCCGCCGGCCCCGGTGGTGGTGCCCGTGCAGAAGATCCAGGTGCTGGCCGCCGCCAGCACGCTGCGCGCCGGCACCCTGCTCAAGCCGGATGATCTTGAGATACGCGAGGTGACGGACGGCGAGATACCCACAGGCGCCAGGCGCGACACGCCGCAGGCGCGCTCCGAACTGTTCGGCGCCATGGTCCGCCAGACGCTGCTGCCGCACCAGGTCGTGCTGCCGGCCGACGTGATGCGCCCCGGCGACCATGGCTTCCTCGCCGCCGTGCTGACGCCAGGCAAGCGCGCCACCTCAGTGGGCGTGGACGCAGTGTCGGGCACCGCCGGCCTGATCTGGCCGGGCGACCACGTGGACCTCATCCTCACCCAGGAGATACAGGATCCCAACGTGCCGATCGGCTGCCGCTTCTCCGGCGAGACGGTGCTGAAAGACGTGCGCGTCATCGCCATCGACCAGCAGCTCGTCCAGGGCGGCAC
>CAXTCL010000307.1:0-3194 GCA_964242035.1 uncultured Acetobacteraceae bacterium
TGCGCTTGGCGTCGAGGCGGGTTGACGTTGCGGTTTGGGCTTGGCGCGCCTAAGTAGCGGCGCCAAGGCAGCTTGCAGCGAGGCCATGGCTCCCGATACGAACCAGTCTATTGGCCGCCTTGCGGCCAGCCGCATCGCCGAGGCGCTCGCCTTTGACGACGTGCTGGTGGTTCCGGCCTATTCGCAGGTGCTGCCGGGCCGCACCGACACGCGCACGCGGCTGACCCGGACCATACCGCTGAACATCCCGCTGCTGGCGGCCGCAATGGACACGGTCAGCGAGGGTCCGATGGCGATTGCCATGGCCCAGCAGGGCGGCATCGGCGTCGTTCACAAAAACCTGACGATCGATGAGCAGGTGACACAGGTGCGCTCGGTCAAAAAGTTCGAGTCCGGCATGGTGGTCAACCCGGTCACGATTCGCCCCGAGCAGACCCTGGCCGACGCACGCGCGCTGATGGCACAGTGGCGGATCAGCGGCATCCCGGTGGTGGAGCACGACGGCCGGCTGGTTGGCATCCTCACCAACCGTGACGTGCGGTTTGCCACCGATCCCAGCATTCCAGTGCGCGCGTTGATGACGCACGAGAAACTGGTGACGGTGACCGGCAACCCGGGGGCCGACGAGGCACGGCGCCTGCTGCACCACCACCGCATCGAGAAGCTGCTGGTGGTGGACGAGGCGTTCCGCTGCGTTGGCCTGGTGACCGTGAAGGACATGGACAAGGCGCAGGCGCATCCGCTGGCCAACAAGGACGAGCTGGGCCGGCTGCGCGTGGCCGCGGCCACAGGCACCGGCGACGATGGGCGCGCACGCGCCGAGGCGCTGATCGACGCCGGCGTGGACGTGATCGTGGTCGATACCGCGCACGGCCATAGCCAGGGCGTGCTGGCCCAGGTCGACCGTATCAAACGTCTGTCCAACGCGGTGCAGGTGGTGGCGGGCAACGTGGCCACGCCCGAGGGTGCGGTGGCGCTGATCGATGCCGGGGCGGATTGCGTGAAGATCGGCATCGGGCCGGGCAGCATCTGCACCACGCGCGTGGTGGCCGGCGTCGGCGTGCCGCAATTCTCCGCCGTGATGGAGACGGCGGCGGCTTGTGCCGCGCGCGACATCCCCAGCATCGCCGACGGCGGCATACGCACGTCCGGCGACATCGTAAAAGCGCTAGGTGCCGGTGCGGAATCGGTGATGATAGGAAGTCTGCTGGCAGGCACTGATGAAGCGCCGGGCGAAGTGTTCCTCTATCAGGGCCGCTCCTACAAATCCTATCGCGGCATGGGCAGCATCTCGGCGATGGCGCGCGGCTCCGCGGACCGTTACTTCCAGCAGGAGATCACCGACAGCCTGAAGCTGGTGCCTGAAGGCGTCGAAGGACGCGTCGGCTATAAGGGGCCGATGAGCGGCGTGGTGCACCAGCTTGTGGGCGGGCTGAAAGCGGGCATGGGTTACACTGGCTCTGCGACGATCGCGGACTTAAGGGCGAACACGCAATTCCGGCGGATCACCGGAGCCGGGCTTCGGGAGAGTCACGTGCACGACGTGGCTATCACGCGTGAGGCGCCCAATTATAGGCAAGAGTAGGAAGCAAGGCCTTCTTTTTTGAAAAAAAGAAGCAAAAAACTTTTACTACTGACGCTGTTTCTGCAGGGTGTTTTGTTCTGAGAATTGCCGACTGCCGATGCAGGTCCCGCGACAGCGGAGAAAAAGTTTTTTGCTTCTTTTTTTCAAAAAAGAAGTCCTTTCTTAGGCTCTCTCCAAGTGACCCCCTCCGCCAGACTGCTAGCCGCAATAGAACTCCTCGAAGAAATCGCGTCAGCCGACCGCAAGCCGGCCGACGCGGTCGCGAACAACTTCTTCCGCGAACGCCGCTTCATCGGCTCCGGCGACCGCCGCGCCGTGTCCGACCGCGTCTGGGGCGTGCTGCGCGCGCGTCGGCGCCTGGGCTGGTGGCTGGCGAAAGCCGGGGCGTATCCCTCGGCACGGCTGCTGGTCGGCGCCTCCCTCCTGCTGGAAGGCTGGACGATGGAAGGCGTTCTGCAGGGCTTCTCCGGCGGCCAGTTCGCGCCGGCGCCGCCGGGGACCGAAGAACGCGCCGTGCTGCGGCCGCTGGAAGGCCGCACGCTGGACCACCCGAGCATGGGCGAGGCGGTGCGGCTGGAAGTGCCGGACTGGATACTGCCGCATTTGCAGGCCCGGTTCGGCACGGCGCTGGCGGAAGAAATGGCGGCGATGGGCGAGCCCGCGCCGCTGGACCTACGGGTGAACATCCTCAAAAGCGACGTGGCGGCGGCACAGGCGGCGCTGCTGGCCGAAGGGATAGAGGCGGCCACAACACCCTACTCGCCCTGGGGCCTGCGCGTGGCGCACCGGCGCGCGGTGACGTCGGGTGCCGCGTTCCAAACCGGCGCGGTGGAGATACAGGACGAAGGCAGCCAACTGGTGGCGCATCTGGTGGGCGCCGCGCCCGGGATGCGCGTGGCGGATTGGTGCGCCGGCGCCGGCGGCAAGACGCTGGCGATCGCCGCTCTTATGGAGAACCGCGGCCACGTGGTGGCCTGCGACGTGAGCGAGGCGCGGCTGGAAGGCGCGGTCAAGCGCCTGCGTCGCGCCGGCGTGCACAACGTGGAGCGGCACCTGACCGTGGACGGCGACAAATGGGTCAAGCGCCGCGCGCAGAGCTTCGACCGCGTCCTGGTGGACGCGCCCTGCACCGGCACCGGCACCTGGCGCCGCAACCCGGACGGCCGGCTGCGCCTGGACGAGACAGACCTGGCCGAGCTGCTGCCAAAACAGGCACGCATCCTGGACACCGCCGAGCGGCTGGTGCGGCCCGGCGGACGCCTGGTCTATGCAACGTGCTCGCTGCTGGAAGACGAGAACGAGCGGCAAATCGAGGGCTTCCTGGCGCGCCATCCGGACTACCGGGTGGTGCCGGTGAGCGAGGTCTGGGCACTGGCCGCCGCGGTGCCGTGCGCCGATCCGTATCTGGTGCTGACTCCGCTCCTGCATGGAACGGACGGGTTCTTCGGCGCGGTGCTGGAGCGCAGGCAGGCTGGCAGCTTCTGAACTCGCTGGGCGATCGATTGCAAGGTAAGGAAGCAAGCCCTTCTTTTTTGAAAAAAAGAAGGAAAAAACTTTTGATCCGATCGCTGCTGATTCGCCTCGCAGCGTCTGAAGGCGCCCGGCTGCT
>CAXTCL010000308.1:0-3169 GCA_964242035.1 uncultured Acetobacteraceae bacterium
ACAGCGGAGTCAAAAGTTTTTTGGTCCTTTTTTTCAAAAAAGGACTGCTTGCTTTCTTCTACCCTGTAGCCCCCGCCACCCAACTAAGGCACACGGACGGGCATGCAAACCCGCCTAGCCACCCTGCGCCAATGCGTCATACTCGCCGGCGGGCTGGCAGGCGACCCCGCGGCGCCGCCCAGCCCCCTGGTCTCTGTCGGCGGCCGGCCGTTCGTCGCCTGGCTGATGCGCGAGATGCTCCGTTTCGGCGTAGATGACTTCCTCATCCTGGCCGGAGCGCTGGAGCCTGCGGTGCAGGCTGCCGTCCTGGCGGCCGGCGACGGGCTGCCCAAGCGGGTGAGCGTCCGGTTCGCGCTGCACCCGGAGGGGGCGGGAACAGGGGGCGCCCTGCATTACGCCGCCTCACTGTTGTCCGAGCGTTTCCTGCTGTGCAATGGCGCCTCGCTGTTCGACTGCAACGTCGCGGCCCTGCTTGCGGCCTTTGCGGCAGACCCCGACGACGTGCTCGCGCGCATGGTGGTGCGCGAGAGCCCCGGCGGTGCCGTGACGCTCGAGGGTGACCGCGTCACCGCGGTGAGCGAACGCAGGGATACGCCAGGGCCGGCGGGGGTCGGCCTCTATGCCCTAGACCGGCGCATCCTTACCCGGCTGACGGCCAAGTCCTCGTTCGAGGGCGACCTTTTGCCGGGCCTTGCGCAAGCCGGCATTCTGCGCGCCTTGCCGCAGCATGGCTGGTTTGCTGACATCGGCGTTCCGGCGGACTTGGCCCACGCCCGGCGCGAGCTTGCCGCCTGCATGGACCGGCCTGCTTTGTTCCTGGACCGCGACGGGGTGCTGAACCACGACCACGGTTATGTCGGCAGCCAGGACCGTTGGGAGTGGGTGGATGGCGCGCGCGAGGCCGTGGCGGCCGCCACCGCGCATGGGTGGCACGTCTTCATCGTCACCAACCAGGCGGGCATCGCGCGCGGGCTGTATGGCGAGCCGGAGGTGGGGGCGCTGCAGATGTGGGTGGCCGACGAGCTGCGCCGGGCCGGCGGTACGCTGGATGACTGGCGGTTCTGCCCGTATCACACGGAGGGCAAGGTGGATGCCTACCGGCGTGACAGCGACTGGCGCAAGCCGGCGCCGGGGATGCTGAACGATCTGGTGCGCGCTTGGGAGCTGAATCCGCGCCACTGCGTGATGGTTGGCGACAAGGATACCGACGTGCAGGCGGGTGTTGCCGCGGGGATGCGAAGCCTGCTGTTTCCTGGCGGGAATTTGGCGGCGTTCCTGTCGGAGCAGGGTGTTTTCTGAAACCGGTGGATCACGCTCTACTCCGCTCTCCACCGGATCAATTTACATCAAGCTCCAGATACCATGGCCCCTCGATGTGCTTGAAGCGGACGTTCGGCGTCGACTCTCTGGGTTCATCGAACAGCTTGTCCAAGCTGTCCCGGAGAGGCGTTATCGGCTTTTCCGACCAGACGAACATCTTCACGGCGCCGGAACCGGCAAATCCTCTTGGTTCAGCCAGGAACGACACGCGCGAGGAGCCTGTTTCTATCCCGCTGTTTCCGCGAGAAAGACCTGCGCACACGAACAGTTCGCGGTACTTGGCCCAACGGGCGTCTGGCAGAAGGTCATGCTGTTGGGCCGGTGTTGGTTGGAGATTAGCGGTGGTCTTCAAGAACTCGGGAGAGATGCGCCAAATCTCGCGTGCCGAATCCTGTTTCGCCATCTTTAGATTATCTTGGAAGCAGCCGATATGGTTACGCAGTGACAACGCCATTTCGGCGTCCGTTGGAAATGGCCTGCCCATCTCCTTGACGAAAGCCTGAAGCGCTCTGTCCATATCCGCGGCGCTCGCCACCGGACGTTGCGCTAACGAAACCCCTGTCCAGCACCAGAAAACGGCAAAAGCTATGCTGAAACGCAGCGACAATCCTGCCGGCTTAGCGTCGCGACAGCGGAGTGAAAGTTTTTTGCTTCTTTTTTTCAAAAAAGAAGGCCTTGCTTGCCTTCGTTCAAACAGGCTCGGTATCCAACGCATATCCAGCCGCCCGCACCGTACGCACCACGTCCAGCTCGCCATCCCCGTTGATGGATTTCCGCAGCCGCCGGATGTGTACGTCCACCGTGCGGGGCTCCACGTGGATGTCCGGCCCCCAGACCGCGTCCAGCAGCTCCTCGCGCGAGAACACGCGGCGGGGGTGCTGCATCAGGAACTCCAGCAGGCGGAATTCAGTGGGTCCCAGATGCACTGCGCGGTTGTTGCGCTGCACCCGGTGTGCGGCCAGGTCCATCGCTATGTCGTGGAACGCGAGGCGGCCTTTCGTGGGCACCGTGTTGGCGCGGCGCAGCAGGGCGCGCATGCGGGCCAGAAGCGCGTCCATGTTGAACGGCTTGGTGATGTAGTCGTCCGCACCGGTGTTCAGGCCGCGCACCGCATCCTGGTCTTCGGTGCGCGCAGTCACCATGATCACCGGCAGGTCCCGCGTGTTTGGCCGGCGGCGTATCTGGCGGCACACTTCGATGCCGGACATCACCGGTAGCATCCAGTCCAGCAGGACCAGGTCCGGCTGCTGTTCGGCGATGCGGGTAAGGGCTTCCTGCCCGTCGCCGGCTTCATCGACGCGGAAGCCCTGCTTTTCCAGGTTGTAGCGCAGCATGGTGGCCAGGGCCGCCTCGTCCTCCACGACAAGCACGAGCGGTTTGGCAAGGCTCGAGGATGCGTCTGACATCTGTCTCAGTTTTCCGTATCGGTCGTGTCGTCCGTGCGCGGCTCGCGCGGCCGGATCACCGCGTAGTTTGCGCTCTCGCCTTTCGGGCGCACGCCTGGCAGCGGCTCGCCTGTGGCTGCGAAATGCACGGTCTCGGCGATGTTCGTCGCGTGGTCACCGATGCGTTCCAGGTTCTTCGCGATGAACAGGAGGTGCGTGCAGGGTGTGATCTGCCGAGGGTCCTCCATCATGTAGGTCACCAGCTCGCGGAAGATCGCGGTGTAGATGTCATCCACCGCGCCGTCAGACTGCCAGACCTGGATCGCCTTTTCGGCGTCCGCATCGCCGACCGCATCCACCGTCAGCCGCAGACTCTCCTGCACCAGCCTGGCCATGTTGGCGAGCCCGCTCAGCTTGAATGGCAGGCTGAACTGGCTCAGCACGATGCTGCGCTTGGCGACGTT
>CAXTCL010000309.1:0-3165 GCA_964242035.1 uncultured Acetobacteraceae bacterium
GTAGGCAAGGAAGCAGTTCTTTTTTGAAAAAAAGAACCAAAAAACTTTTGTTCCCCCGCCTGCATCACGGCCCTGTCTGGTTCTGCCAATACGCGCCTTTGCAAAACCGGCGCGCGACTAGGTGCAGGCGGGTAGCAAAAGTTTTTTGCTTCTTTTTCTCAAAAAAGAAGGCCTTGCTTCCTTACTTCCTCGCCAAGACAAAATGCGAGAAAGGCCCAGGCGCCAGCCCATCCGTCCGCCCGGCAAACAGCTCTTGCGTGATTGCCGCCGCGTCGAAATCCTGCACGGACGCGAACCCCGCGTGAAGCAGGTCCGCCTCCAGCGCCGCCGGTTCGAAATACGTGCGCCAGGGCTCACCCGCCGCGGCCGCCCGGTCTGCCATGGCCTGGTAGGCTGCGCGGGTGGCCCGCGGGGCGGCGCTGAAATCGGCCGCGTAGTCGAACACGAGCTCGGCCATGCCGGGCGGCATGGCGGCGATCAGGGCCCAGGTGGCCTGCAAGGCGGCGCGCTCGACGTATATGGCCACGCCCAGCATGGCGAAGAGGGCCGGCGCGTCGAAGCGGAAGCCGGCTTCGGCCAGCGTGGCCCGCAGGTCCTGCCGTTCGAAGTCCATGCTAACGAAGCGGAGACGTGGCGGCGGGGTTAAGCCGGCCGCATCCAGCATGCGGCGTTTCCAAGTTTGTGTGGCGGGGTGGTCCACCTCGAACACGGTCACGTCCGGCAGGGTGTGGCGGAGGCCGAAGCTGTCCAGGCCAGCGCCGAGCAGCACGTATTGCCGGACACCACGCGCAGCCGCGTCGGCCAGCGCGTCTTCGGCCAGGCGGGAGCGGCCGGCCACGCTGGCACGGAGGCGCCTGGATTTGCCAGCGTCGGGCAATTGGGCCTGCACGATGGCAGGGCCGTCCGGGCCCAGTATGGGGAGCGCCAAGGGATCGGCGAACACGAGCGGCGCGTCGGCCACCTGGTGGAGCGCACGCAACACGGCGACGGCCAGGGCGGTGCGGCTTGGCTGGTTCTCAATCATGCTCGGGTCCGTAAAAGCCGGCGCATCTCAACCGAGAGCCGCCTCTTCGAGATGTCTCAAGCCAAATCCCGGACCGTTTAGAGACGAAAACGGCAGCCAGGAATAGCCTGGCCGCCGCTAGAGGGAGACTACCATGAGGAAGCATGGGAAGCTCCTGCCTCTTGACTTGATGATTTTGACCGTAAGGGTCAAGATTAGCGTAGCTAAGAGGTAGGGGCTCTTCCCCCTCAGCTCCGCCCGCCAGCCTGGGAGAAGCGAAACTTTTCGCAACTTTTCTGCAAAAAAGACGCGCTCACCTTCTCCTGCTCTCGCCGCCCGTGCTAACCCCCCGCGCAAATGCCCCTCCCGCTCATCGCCGTGTTCAACGGCCCGAACCTCAACCTGCTCGGCGCGCGCGAGCCCACGCTCTACGGCGCCGCCACGCTGGACGACCTCGAGGCGCTGTGTGCCGAGACGGCCGAGGCGCTGGACCTTTCCATCGATTTCCGCCAGACGAACCACGAGGGCGAGCTGATAACCTGGGTGCAGGAGTGCCGCACCCGCGCGCGCGGCATCGTCATCAACCCGGGCGGCTACAGCCACACCTCGGTGGCGCTGATGGACGCGCTGCTGGCCGCCGAACTCCCCACCGTGGAGGTCCACCTGACAAACATCCACGCACGCGAGGAATTCCGCCGCGTCTCGCTTATTTCGCGGGTGGCCCAGGGGGTGATCTGCGGCCTTGGCATACGCGGCTACGGCCTGGCGCTGACCGCCTTGGCCGAGATGCTGCTGGACGAAGACCAATGAGCAAGCTCCCCGTCGATGCCGACGCGATACGCGCGCTGGCCGAGATCCTGATCGACACCGGACTGACCGAAATAGAGATTGCCGAGGGCGACAGTAGGATACGCGTGAAGCGCGCACCGGCGGTGATGCAGGCGGCCGTGCCGGCCTATGCCGCCGCTGCACCACAGGCGACGCCGGCGGCCTCCTCCGCCTCGGCCGAGACCGACGACTTCGCCAAGCATCCCGGGGCGGTGAAGAGCCCGATGGTGGGCGTTGCCTACCTGGCGCCTGAGCCGGGTGCTGCGAACTTCGTCACCCCTGGCCAGGTGGTGGCTGCCGGCCAGACGGTCTTGCTCATCGAGGCGATGAAGACGTTCAACCAGATAAAGGCGCCGCGCGCCGGCACGATCAGCCGCATCCTCGTCAGCGCCGGCGTGCCGGTGGAGTATGACGAAGTGCTGATGGTGATCGAGTAGGGATGGCCGGTCCCCTTTTCGGTAAAGTCCTGATCGCCAACCGGGGCGAGATCGCACTGCGCGTGCAGCGCGCCTGCCGCGAGCTCGGCATCGGCACCGTCGCCGTCCACTCCACAGCGGATTCCGAGGCGATGCACGTCCGCCTGGCAGACGAGAGCGTGTGCATCGGCCCGCCCGCGGCGCGCGACAGCTACCTCAACATGGCGGCCATCCTGACGGCGGCCAGCGTCACCGGCGCCGACGCGATACACCCTGGCTACGGCTTCCTGTCGGAAAACGCGGCGTTCGCCGAAATGGTGGAGGCGCACGGGCTGACGTTCATCGGACCGTCCAGCGACCACATACGCATGATGGGCGACAAGATCACCGCGCGCACCGCCATGGCGGGCCTCGGCGTGCCGCTGGTGCCCGGCTCGCCCGGCGCGCTGCCCGACCTGGACGCCGCGCGCGCGATTGCCACCCACATCGGCTATCCCGTGCTGATCAAGGCTACGGCCGGCGGCGGCGGCCGCGGCATGAAGGTGGCGCATTCCGAGGACGAGCTGGAGGAGGCCTGGCGCGTGGCGCGCACCGAAGCCCGCGCCGCCTTCGGCAACGACGAAGTCTACCTTGAGAAATACCTCGACCGGCCGCGCCACATCGAGCTGCAGATCATGGCCGACAACCACGGCAACGTGGTCCATTTTGGCGAACGCGACTGCTCACTGCAGCGCCGCCACCAGAAGCTGCTGGAGGAGGCCGGCTCCCCGGTGCTCACCCCGGCCGAACGCGACGCCATTGGCGCGACCGCCACGGCGGCACTGGCCCGGCTCGGCTACCGTAATGCCGGCACGCTGGAGTTTCTCTACCAGGACGGCCAGTTCGCCTTCATCGAGATGAACACCCGCCTGCAGGTGG
>CAXTCL010000310.1:0-3131 GCA_964242035.1 uncultured Acetobacteraceae bacterium
TTTTTTGCTTCTTTTTTGCAAAAAAGAAGGCCTTTCTTCCTACCTTCCCGCAATGCAGCAACCCGCCATCGCCTGTTGTGGCCCCGCACGCCTGCCCTAACCTCCGGATCGATGTCAGACGCGCTCGCCATACCCGTAAAGCTCGCCGGACCGAGCACCCGCGGCGCCGCCCTGATCATCGCCGCCGCGCTGTTCATGGAGCAGCTCGACGGCACGGTGCTGGCCACCGCACTGCCCGGCATGGCGCGCAATTTCGGCGTAGATCCGCTGCACATGAACATCGCGCTCACCTCTTATCTGCTGAGCCTGGCGGTGTTTATCCCGGCGAGCGGGCAGGCGGCCGACAGGTTTGGCTCGCGCACCGTGTTCCGCGCCGCGATCGCGCTGTTCACGCTGGGGTCCGTGCTGTGCGGCGTGTCGCAGTCGCTGGCCATGCTGGTGGGCAGCCGGGTGCTGCAGGGCATCGGCGGGGCGATGATGATGCCGGTGGGCCGGCTGGTGCTGTTGCGCACGGTGCCGAAGGCGGAGCTGGTCTCGGCGATGACGTGGGTGCTGGTGCCTGGCCTGGTGGGGCCGGTGATCGGTCCGCCTTTGGGCGGGTTTTTCGTGACGTATCTGAGCTGGCACTGGATCTTCTACATAAACGTGCCGATCGGCATCGTGGGGTTCCTGCTCACCGGCCGCTACATCGTGCAGCTGCGCGAGACGCGGCATTTGCCTTTCGACTTCCTGGGTTTCGCGCTGTCGGGTCTCTGCCTGGCCTCGCTGATGTTCGGCTTCGAGCTGGCCAGCCGCGGCGCGGTCTCGCCGTGGGAGAGCTGCGCCATACTCGGCGCCGGCGTGCTGGCCGGCCTGGCCTATGCGCGCCACGCGCGCCACGCGGAGAACCCGGTGCTGGATCTGCGCCTGATGCGGGTGCCGAGCTTCGCCATCTCGGTGTGGGGCGGGTCGCTGACTCGTATCACCGGCGGCGCGCTGCCATTCCTGCTGCCGATGATGCTGCAACTGGGTTTCGGCGTGACGGCCGCGCGCAGCGGGCTGATCACGTTCTCCAGTGCCGCGGGTGCGATGCTGATGAAGGCGGCGGCCCCGGCGATCCTGCGACGCTGGGGGTTCCGCAGCACGCTGATGTGGAACGGCGTGCTGGCCACGCTGCTGCTGATGGGCGCCGCGCTGTTCCGCCCCAGCGTGCCGGTGACGGTGATCGTGACGGTCATGTTCGTGGGCGGGTTTTTCCAGTCGTTGCAGTTCACTGCGTATAACACGGTGGCGTACGCGGACATCCCGCGCGCGCAGATGAGTGCGGCCACGAGTTTCTACACCACGTTCCAGCAGTTGATGCTTAGTGCTGGGATTTGTGCGGCGGCGGCGGTGCTTGCGGGCTCCATGGCGGTGCAGGGCCATGTCTGGCCGGCGCTGTCGGATTTCTCCGTGGCCTGGGTGGTGCTGGGGCTGGTGACGCTGGTGGCCGTGCCGGTATGCGGGCGGTTGTCGCGCACCGCGGGGGACGACATGTCCGGCCGGAAGTGAGGCGCACGCCGGCGAAGCAAGGAAGCCAGGCCTTCTTTTTTGAAAAAAAGAAGCAAAAAACTTTTGCTCCCACGCCTGCACCAAGGTGCGCGCTGTTCCTGCCAAAGCGCGCACTTGCAGAACCGATGCGCGCCTTTTTGCAGACGCCGGGAGTAAAAGTTTTTTGCTTCTTTTTTTCAAAAAAGAAGGCCTTGCTTGCCTACGCCACCGGCAGCCAGACGCTAAACACCGCCCCCCGCCCCGCCTCGCTGTCGATCAGCAGCACCCCCCGGTGCCGGTTCACGATGTGCTTGACGATAGCCAGCCCCAGCCCCGTGCCGCCCACCGCGCGCGAGCGGCTTGCATCCACCCGGTAGAAACGCTCGGTCAGGCGCGGCAGATGCGGGCGGGGAATACCCGGCCCGTCATCCTCCACGGACATCAGCACACCAGGGCGGGCCGGGTATTTTCCACCTTGCTGCGGCAGCGACAGGCCAAGCCGCACGGTGCCGCCCTGCCGGCCGTATTTCAGCGCGTTGTCCAGCAGGTTGCCCGCCACCTGCTCCAGCTGGTCCATGTCTCCCAGCACGCGGGGCAAGCCGGGCGCCACCTGCAGGTCCACCGTCACGCCGCGCGCGGAGATGCCGAGCTGGAAGCCGGCCAGCACGCGTTCCATCACGCCCTGCATGTCAACGAGCTCGGCCGGCGGCTGGTGCTCGGTGATCTCGATGCGCGAGAGCGAGAGCAGGTCGTCGATCAGGCGGCCCATGCGCTCGGCCTGCTCGGCCATGATCTCCAGGAAACGCGCCTGCGCCGGCGGGTCGTCGGCGGCCGGCCCGCGCAGGGTTGCGATGAAGCCGATCAGGCTGGCCAGGGGCGTGCGCAGTTCGTGACTGGCGTTGGCCACGAAATCGGCGCGCATGCGTTCCACCGCGCGCTCCCGCGTGCGGTCGGACAGCACCGCCAGCACGCCGCCGCCGCCGGACAGCGGCGAGTCCAAGGCCACCACCATCGCCTGCACGTCGCGCGGCACCGGCAACGGCACGCGCAGATCGGCCAGTTGCGCCGCGGCGTCGGGACCGTTGGCGATCGCGCGGTCGATGGCCGCGCGCAACTCCGGGTGGCGCAGCACCGCACCTATGCCGTCGCCGAACGCCGTGCGCGCCGCGGCGTTGGCCCGCCGCACGCTGCGGTCCAGCCCGAGCACCAGCAGCGGGTCCGGCAGCCGCTCCACGATGGAGGCCTCCGCACGCAGCAGCCGGTCCACCAGCGCGCTCTGCTGGCCGAGCGTCGCGGAGATCTGCTCCACCTCGCCCAGCACGTCCGCGCCCAGAGAGCGTGGCAGCGCCGTGCCTGGCCGAGCGCCCGTGCCGGCCAAATGCAGCAGGGATGCCAGCGTGCGCAGGTCGTGGGACCACACCAGCGCCAGGCCGAAGGCGCCGACGATGACGGCCAGGGCGGCGGCCAAAGCGGGCTTCGGCGCGGCCTGGCCTTCGATCACCAGCACCGTCAGCGCCATGATGGGCACGCCGGCTATGGCGGTGGTTACGCGTAGGGCGGTTAGCAGCATTTTAAGGCAAGCAAGGCCTTCTTTTTTGAAAAAAAGAAGCAAAAAACTTTTG
>CAXTCL010000311.1:0-3087 GCA_964242035.1 uncultured Acetobacteraceae bacterium
GGGGGAGCAAAAGTTTTTTGCTTCTTTTTTTCAAAAAAGAAGGCCTTCCTTGCCTTACCCGAGCCGGGCAAACTCGATCTTCGGGCACCGGTTCATGACAACTTGAAGCCCTGCCGCGCGAGCTTTCCCGGCCGCCGCCTCGTTCACCACGCCGAGCTGCATCCAGATCGTGCGCGCGCCCAGGCGGATCGCCTCGTCCACCACCGGCGCCACGTGGTCGGACGCGCGGAACACGTCGATCATGTCCAGCGGGCCGGCCTCCGCCAGGGAGGCGACGGTGGTGCGGCCGTGGATTGATTGGCCGGCCAGAGAAGGGTTGACAGGGGTCACGTCGTAGCCGCGGGCGAGCAGGGCGGCCATCACGCCGTGGGATGCGCGCTCCGGCTTGTTGCTGGCGCCGACTATGGCGATGCGCCTGGTTGTGGCGAGTATCGCGCGTATGTCGGCATCGTCCAGGCCGTCCGTCGTCATGCCAGCCACCTTTCCGGATGGGTGCGGACCGGCTACGCGAGGTGGGATGCAACGCACCCTGACGCGCAGCCTGCCGCTTGTCCTCGTGCTGGGTGCAATCGTGGTGGCTGGCTGGTGGTTGCCGAACCGCGCGCAGGACCCGCAGGCCGGCCTGTCCCAGGGAGGGGGCGCGGGGAAGTATAACAGCCTGTCCTACGATCCTTCCGGTGCCGGCGAGTCGCCGCTCACCGACAGTTTCGCTACCGCGGCGGAGGTGGAGCGGGACATGGCGCTGCTGGCGCCGCTGACTCGGGCGATCCGCACGTATTCGGCCATCGAGGGGCCGTACGACATACCCGCGCTGGCGCAGAAGCACGGGCTGCGCGTGTGGCAGGGGATCTGGCTGGGCGGCGACCGGGCGCAGAACGCGCGCGAGATGGCGCGCGCGATCGACATGGCGCGGCGCTATCCGGACACGGTGACGCGGGTGATCGTGGGCAACGAGGTGCTGCTGCGGCGCGACCTGCCGGTGGACGAGCTGATCGCCGACATCGAGCACGTGCGCGCTGCCGTCCACCAGCCTGTGGCTTATGCGGACGTGTCGGATTTCTGGGACCAGTTTCCGCAGGTGGCGCCGCATGTGGACCTCGTGCTGGTCCATCTGCTGCCGTACTGGGAGGATGTGCCGGCGGGGATCGACCACGCGATCGCCAATGTCGGCGCGGTGTACCAGCATTTCACCAAGCTGTTTGCCGGCAAGCAGATCGTGATTGGCGAGACCGGATGGCCGAGCCGGGGGCGGCAGCGCGGGGCGGCGGTGCCGGGGCGTATCAACGAGGCGCGGTTCCTGCGCGAGTTCATGGCGCTCGCGGCGGCGGAGCATTTCGATTACAATTTCTTCCAATCGTTTGATCAGGACTGGAAATACGCCAACGAGGGCGTGATGGGTGCAAATTGGGGATTGTACACGGAGGCGCGGCGCGGGAAGATCACGCCGGCCGGGCCGTTGCGCGAAGATCCTGACTGGGCCTGGCATGCGGCGTTTTCGGTGGTGGCGGGGCTGCTGTTGACGGGGCTCGGGCTGGCGCAGCGGGGGACGGCGCTGGCCACGCGGGCGCAGATCGTGCTGCTTGGCATGACGCTTGGCGCTGCCTTGGGGTTTGCGCAGGCGGATGCGGCGCCGGTGCTGTATGATTTTCATGCGCGGCTGGCTGGGGTGGTGAATCTGGGCGGGCAGGCGCTGCTGGCGGGGCTGATGATGCTGCGGGTGTCGGGCGCGATACCGCGGGCCACCTGGCGCAACGGGGCGGATGCGACGCGTCGCGTGATGCAGGCGCTGCGGCTGCGGCGCGCGGGTTGGGGGGGGCTGTTCGAGGATCTGTGTTTCCTGTTCGCCTGGACGGCCGCGTTGGAGCAGATACTTCTGGTGTTCGATCCGCGGTACAGGGTGTTTCCTGTTGCCAGCTTCGCGGTGCCTTTGGTGGTGCTGGCCGCACGGGCGGCGCAGGGGGATTGGCCGCGCGGGACGGGGCGGCGGGAGGAGGTCCTGGTGGGTGTGACGCTGGTGGTGGGGGCTGTGGCGAGCGCTGTGCAGGAGGGAGTTCTGAATGGGCAGTCGCTGGTTTGGAATTCTTGTGCGATTGTCTTGAGTTTGCCGCTTTGGGTGAGTTTGGTGAGGAGGAAGGAAGGCCTTCTTTTTTGAAAAAAGCGAGCTGCTTGCAAACTCGCCCTGGCGGCCGTCTGACGCGCGTTTGTCATGCGACAGCGTGCTACTCGCACAACGCTCCGGTGCTCATGGCCACAGGAGGCCACTGCGCTCCGGTGCTCGCAAACGCACGCCAGCCGACTCGCGTCGTGCGAAGGCACGCTGTCGCTCGGGCCAAGTTTTGCAAGCAGCTCAGAAGCAAAAAACTTTTGTTCCTGACGGGTGCATGCGGGCGTGCGCTGGTTCTGCCAGCTTGTGTGCTGGCAGAATTGCGCGAGGCCGTGGTGCAGGCGGGGGAATAAAAGTTTTTTGCTTCTTTTTTCAAAAAAGAAGGCCTTGCCTTGCCTTATTCCAGCTTCGGTTGGTCCGGCGGGGGGCGAAGCTGGGATTCGAGGTGCGGCTGCAGGCGGAAGCGGTCTGGTTCGATGTCGTAGGCTTGGCACACGCGGGCGAAGTTGGCGGAGACGTGGTCGTCCGGGTGGGCGGTCAGGGTTTCCTCGATGGTGTCGTCGAGGGTTTCGCGGATTTCGGCTTGGTTGGGGTGGGCTCGGGCGAGGGTGCCTACGGCTTCGTGGAGGTTGCTGCGGTCCATTTCGGAGTAGGCGGGTTTTTGGGTTTGGAGGTTGTCGTAGAGGTCGTCGTAGAGGTCCGGGTCTGGGTCGAAGTTGAAGGACTCGGACCAGGTCTGGGGTTGGGGGCGGCGGGCGAAGGTGTTGCTGGTGATTTTTTCCCAGAGCTCGACGGATTGGCGGACGCTGCGGGCGTGTCGCGCGAAAGCCAGGTCCGGGTCGGTGGGTCTTGGGGTGGGTTGCGGGGGGTCTTCGGTGGGGGTGGTTTGGTGTTCGTGGGCGGCCAAAGCGCGGCGGGCGGCGGCTCGGGCGAGTTGCAGGCCGAGGTCGCGCATTTCCAGGCAGGCGGCGAGGTTTTCGGCT
>CAXTCL010000312.1:0-3065 GCA_964242035.1 uncultured Acetobacteraceae bacterium
GACGCTTTGGCCGGCGTCACGGCGGCCGGGTATGGCGACCGCGCCATGCGGGCCGCTACTGGTCCTTGGCTGACAGGGAGCCAGGATGTCGCAGCTCGGCGGGAGCCACAACATCGGTCAGTCCTCGCCGCGAACCGCTGAGGCCGCCTCATGAACGACGCGGTCGATCTGGACGAGCCGCTGAACCTCGGCATTCCTGACTTGCGTCCTCGCAGCGCACGGTGCGCACGCGGATGACCCCTTCTCCGCCAATCATGCCGCTGCACCCCAACCAGGCGCTGCTCGCGGCCCTCGCGGTGCTGGTGCGCAATCAGTCGCAGATCCCAAATGCCGGCCTGCAGGTCATACGGCTGCTGCAGGCCTCCGGGCGTCACTGGCCGCAGCTGCTCGATCGCACCTACATCCTTCGATCGGATGCGCTCGACGATGCTCTGCGTCGGCGGGAGCTGCACGAGTTCGATGACCTGCCGCCTGGCTGGTCGGGCTTCAGCGGTCCGCCGCGCCGCGAGTGGGACTGCGCTCGGATCATCCTGCATTGCCTGGCGCACGTGCCGGTCACAGCACTGGCGGAGGCCGCGGTGATCGCGAACCTCCCGCAGCCGGATGCCGTGCAGCTCGCGCGCATCGAAGTCCTGGCGCGTGAGGCCTGGCGCCAGCGAAAGGCCGCCGGTGAAGCCTCGGCAATCTTGATGGAGCGCGACTGATGGCCGGGAGCCCTGTGCCCTACACCGGCCTGGCTGGTGAAGCACCTGCCGCTGGTACGATTTTGCCAGACGCGTACGACAGAATTCAGGCCACTCCCGCGGATTTCGGAGGCCAGATCGGCCAGGCCGAGAGTGGGGCGCTCGACCAGGGCGTGCAGCAGATCGGCGTCGCCGCAGGGCAGATCCAGGCGCTGCACGACAAGACCACCGCCGACGCGGCGACCAACCAGAACATGGTCAACGGCCGCAACCTGCTCTACGGCGATCCGAACGACCCGAACAGCAAGGGTTTCTTCTCCCTCCAAGGTGCCGACGCGCTGCATGCCAACGCGGCCACCGCGCAGCAGCTGGAGACGCAGCGCGCGGCGATTTCCGCCACGCTCTCGCCGAACGCGGCGCTCCTGTTCGACCAGGACAGCCGCCGCTACAACGTGATGCTGCAGGATCAAATCGGGCAGCACACGATCCAGCAGAACCAGGTCTACCAGCGCCAGACCGCGGCCTCTGGCATCCAACTTCGCCTCGACGATGCCTCGAGGAACTACCAGAACCCGGCTGTCTATCGCACCAGCGTGGACGCGGCGAAGACGCTGCAGGCCAATCTCGACCAGCAGCAAGGCGCCAGCCCGGATACCATCGCGGCCAACGGGGTCAAGATCGAGGGCGAGGCGACCAAGGACCTGGTGCTGCAGATGGCAAACGGCGGCAAGCCGGCCATGGCGCAGGATCTGCTCGACCAGGCGCACGACCAGGGCCAGATCGACCCGGTCAGCTACGACAACCTGTCGCGCTCGCTCGTGCCCAAGCTGCAGCACGCCAACGTCAACAACGCCGCCGGCGGGCAGCTCTCGACCATCGACAGCAACTATCAGCAGTCGTTGACGGCGGCACCCGCGGCAGGCAGTCCGGCACTCACCGTCACGCCCGCGCAGATCAGTGCCGCGATCGGCGGCCAGGAAAGCGGCAACGATCCGAATGCGCCGACCAGCGTAGACGGTGCGGTCGGGCAGTATCAGATCACGCCCGGCACCTTCGCCCAGTATGCCAAGCCGGGCGAAAGCATCACCAGCAACGCCGATCAGAAGACGGTGCATGACCGGATCATCGCCGATCTCAGTTCGCGATACCCCAACGACCCGCAGCGTGTCGCGGTGGCGTATTTCTCCGGGCCGGGCAACGTAGCACCTGCCGGCAGCGCCACGCCCTACATCGACGACAAGCAGGACGGCAACGGCCAGAGCACGTCGGGCTATGTCGGCGGCTTCATGGGCCGGCTGGGGGCGGCCGGCGGTGTCGCGGGCGTCCAGTCAAAGGCCGACTACTACCGCGCGCATTTCGACGAGGCGGTCAGCCAGACGCATGACGATTACCTGTCCGCGCACCCCAACGACGAGCAGGGTGCAGAGCTGGCCAGCAGCCGCGTCGCCCAGCAGATGCACGCGACGATCTCGGCACAGGCCGAGAACTACAAGGCCGACAACGACACGGTGATCCAGGCCGCCAACGGCAATCTCTCGACCGGGCAGCACCCGATGACGGTGAACCAGCTCATCGGCACCAGCCCGGCGGTCAGCGCCGCCTGGGACCGCCTGCAGACCCAGCAGCCAGCCGCTGCGCACGAGATCGCCACCCGCTTGTTGACCGAGAACGCCAAGGGCAGCACCGGCGACACCAGGACGCTCGGCGCCGGCTTCTCGGACGTGTTCCAGCGCATCCACGCACACGACGGCGACCCGAACAAGATCACCGACCAGACCCAGCTTTACGGCATGGTCGGACAGCCAGGCGGGCTGACCATGGACGGGCTGGCCAAGGCACGATCCGAGATCGCCGGCCGCGGCACGCCGGACGGCGAGGCGGACTCGCGCATGCGGGCGGCCTTCTTCAAGAACGGGCATGACACGTTGACCGGCACCAACGACCAGTTCGGGCTCAGGGATCCGGAAGGCGAGGCGATCAACCTGCGCTGGATGGCGCGCGCCTACACCGACATCGACGCTGCCACCAAGGCTGGCAAAACGCCGATGCAGATCTTCAACCCCGCCTCCCCGGACTATGTCGGCAAGACGCTGGCCGATGGGGCGGGCTTCAAGCGGTCGCTGGCGCAGCGCACCGCCGACATGGACGCTTCCAATTCCGCAGGCGCAGGCACGCCATCCCCGGTGAACCAGCCCGGGTTGCTGGACAGGCTGTTTGGCAGCAACGCTGCCGCGCCCAAGATCGACCTCAGCACGCCGGAGAGCATCCGCTCCGCCTGGCAGGACGGGCAGATCTCACGCGCCGACGCGATCAAGGCGATGGTCGGCAAGACCGCCGCACCGCCACCAGCGCCCGTGGGCGGCCTGCCGATGGCCCAGCTCG
>CAXTCL010000313.1:0-3048 GCA_964242035.1 uncultured Acetobacteraceae bacterium
GGAAGGCCTTCTTTTTTGAAAAAAGAAGCAAAAAACTTTTGGTCCGCTGTCGCGCGCTGTTTCAGCAGCCGCCGACAGGGAGCAAAAGTTTTTTGGTCCTTTTTTTCAAAAAAGGACTGCTTGCCTTGCCTTAAACCTGCTTTCTTCCGCCGCATGATCCGCACAGCGCTCGCGCTCGCCCTACTCGCCACCCCCGCGCTCGCCGGCGAGGCTGAGACCATCTGCGCCAGCAACCCCGCTTATTCACAGTCCATCATGCTCACCATCGTGCAGTCGCAGTTGCAGCGGGACCATGACCCCGCGCTGGACACCGACACGCCGGAACACCTGGCCACGCGCGCCGTGGCGCAGGGCATCGCCGAATGCGCGGCTGAAGTGCGCGCGGACCCGTCCATCGCACCGGCATTCGCCGGGCTGGACAGGCACGATCTCTCGGTCGCCTGGGACGCCTACAACACCGCCTGTGCGGACCATAAGGCCAGCCGTGGTGCGTGCGTCACCGCCGAAGTGGGTGCTGCAAAGGCCATCAAGCACCTGATGTCGGCCGGCTCGCCACCGGTGGCCAGGACGCTGGTGCAGGCCTGCGAGCTGGTACTGCAGCCGGACCCCGCGATGGCCGACTGGCGCCAGTGTGTGGACGTGTCGCTCGCCGCGCACTCGACGGCCGAGCGCGCGGCGCAGTGCAAGCTTTCGGCGAACTGGCACGTGGCGAAGACGGGTGCGGAGGCGGGTGCGTCTTTGGTTTCGTGTCTGGGTAAGTGAAGAAGGAAAGGCCTTCTTTTTTGGAAAAAAGAAGCAAAAAACTTTTTGCTCCCCCCGCCTGCATCAGGGCGCACTTCGTTTCTGCCAGCATCCGCGTTTGCAGAACCAGGCCGCGTTTGCATGCCAGCTGAGGGACAAAAGTTTTTTGCTTCTTTTTTTTAAAAAAGAAGGCCTTGCTTTCTTCCTTACACCCTCCCCGCCGGAACACGTCGCATGCGTGCAATACGTCTAGCCACCATCCTCGGGCTCGCGTTCACGCAGGCCGCTTTCGCGCAAGCCGATCGCATCACACACGGCGCCTACCTCGTGGCCATCGCCAATTGCGCCAGTTGCCACGCCCAGGACCGTGGCGGGCCGTTGATCGGCGCCGATGTCGGCTACCGCGTCGGCGATCTCGGCGTCTTCTACCCGCCGAACCTCACGCCTGATGCGGAGACCAGGCTGGGCAGATGGAGCGCGCAGGACATCGTCACCTCGCTGCACACCGGCTTCCGCCCGGACGGGCGTCAGCTTGCGCCGATCATGCCCTGGCGCGCCTACGCCCATCTGACCCAGGAGGATGCGCTGGACATCGCCGTCTACCTGAAGTCGCTGCCGCCCGTCCGCCACGCCGTGCCGCCGCCCGCCAGCGTGCAGTCCGCCACCTACCCCTACCACGACGTGATCAGGCCCAAGCCGCAGCCCTGACGCGGCGGAGGTCGCCGGCGGCCTTTCGGCGCCGCGGCATCTTGGGCCTGACAGCCTCGCCACCAGGCCGCGCGCCCGCTGGCGCCACCGGTCCAACGCCAGAGGTCCGGCCGGCGGGATGGCGATGTCGCCTGCGGGCGGTGTCAGCTGACGCCGGACACAGGGACGAGGGCGTTGTGCGATGCACCCGCCAGACGCCCGCGAAGTTGCTCACAGAGTTATACACAGGAACGAAAAGCGAATACTGATTTACCTCAAGACGTTGCGGGTTGTTGCTGCCACGGATGAGCTAAGTCATTGATTTTTCGTTAAATCATCACCCAAGAATCTTTGGTGGACGTCGTATTCCCTTTGACGCCCATGACTGCCCATGGTATCCCATGTCATCCCAAGCCTGCACAGTTGTTCACAGTCCGGGGGTGAGCCGGCGGGGCTAGGGGCGGGGTGGTTGATCGGCACGGATGGGCCAGTTTTTGGGGACACACCTGAACAAGATCGATGCGAAAGGGCGGGTGAGCATACCTGCACCGTTCCGCGCGGCGCTGCGTGCGCTGGGCGAGGAAGGTGCGGCGCCGCTGATCCTGCGTCAGAGCCACGCGCATGCCTGCGTGGAGGGCTGGCCGGCGCGCGTGTTCGAGGCGCTGGCGACACCGCTGGAGCGGCTGGACGTGTTCGGCGAGGACCACGAGGATCTCGCACAGGTGCTTTATTCGGACGCCTACCCTGTCGAATCGGACAAGGAAGGACGCATTGTGCTGCCGGACACGCTGGTGCAGCACGCGGGTCTTTCGGATACAGTCGTATTCATGGGCTTGGGACGGACATTCCAGATCTGGGAGCCTGCGGCGGCCGAGCAGCGGCGGGTAGCGGCGCGCGAGCGGGCGCGGGCGCGCCGGCTGACGCTACCCGGCACGGTGGCGCCATGAGCCATGTGCCGGTGATGCTGGGCGAGGTTGTGACCCAATTGGCGCCGCGGGACGGTGCCGTCTATCTGGACGCGACGTTCGGCGGCGGCGGCTATGCGCGCGCCGTGCTGGACGCGGCTGCCTGCACGGTGTGGGCGATCGACCGCGATCCTGACGCGATCGCGCGTGGGGCGGCGATCGCGGCCGCCTATCCCGGGCGCCTGCATCTGGTGCAGGGCAGCTTCGGCGACATGGTGGCGCTGCTGGCGCAAGAGGGCGTGGCGGCGCTGGACGGCGTGATGCTCGATCTGGGGGTGAGCAGCTTCCAGATCGACGACGCTGCGCGCGGCTTCAGTTTCCGTCTGGACGGCCCGCTGGACATGCGGATGAGCCGGCAGGGCCCGTCAGCGGCCGATTTGGTGGCGGAGCTGCCGGAGGCCGAGCTGGCGGACACGCTGTACCGGTTCGGCGAGGAGCGGATGTCGCGGCGCATCGCGCGGGCGATCGTGACCGCGCGCGCCGAGGTGCGGATCGAGACCACGGGGCAGTTGGCCTCCCTCATACGCGGCGTGATGCCGCCGGCGCGCGACGGGATACATCCGGCGACGCGCAGCTTCCAGGCGCTGCGCATATTGGTGAACGACGAGCTGGGCGAGATCGAGCGCGCGCTGGCCGCCGCCGCCGGGCTGCTGCG
>CAXTCL010000314.1:0-2976 GCA_964242035.1 uncultured Acetobacteraceae bacterium
GCGTTTACAACAGCGCGCTGGACTGCGCCAACCCGGCGGCGCACCTGCTGATGCGGTGCAATGGCGCGGCGGGCTTTGCGGGCTGGCCGAGCAGCCCGCGGTTCGAGGAGTTGCGGGAGCAGTTCCTCGCCGCGCCGACCGACGCGGAGCAAAAAGGGTTGGCGCGGGGGATGCAGGCGGCGGCAATGGAGGCGGTGGCCTACTTGCCGCTGGGGCTGTACTTTCAGCCTTGCGCTTACCGGCGGGATTTGACGGGGGTGTTGGCGGGGTTGCCGTTGTTTACCAATGTGCAAAGGACGTGATGCTGCCTTTGCCGGCTTGCATCTGCTGGATGTTGAAAATGTCCTGTGACAGAGGGGTGATGCTGACCATCACAGCTAAGAGGCGGTTTTTTCCCAGTACCATTCTGGGTTGAGTAAGCCTGTCGGTGCCTTTGGCGGCCTGGGTTCCCATGTCCTGCGCCCTGACCTGGAGGGTAGCGTTGAACGGGCACACTGGAACTGGGCGCGCGGGTGATCGGGTGGTGCGAGCCGCCACGGGAAGGTGGACGTGGGCACCCACCAGCCGAGATGGTTCGGGTGCTGGCGACCCTGCGGCAAGCCCTGCGCGAGGGCACGCCCATCCGATGGCGAGGCCATCGGCTGCTTCCTAGACGGATCGCTTCGCAATGGCGCAGCCTGCCGGCGACCGCGGCCCAGGCAAGCGGGTCCACGTTGCGGCGCTGGCTGGCGGACTGGGCACGGACGGACGTGTTGCAGTACGTCCGCGCCATGCTGGTCGGCATGCTGCGCGGCCAGCCTGACACGGCGCTGGACCTGATCGTGGACAGTTGCTCGGTGTGCGCCAAGTGCTGCGGCGACCTGAGCGGCCCCAGTCCCACCGACCGGGCAAAGCTTGGGACCAAGTACCACGTCGCGGTCAACGGCTGTAGCCTGCCGGTGGCCTGCGCCGCGGCGGCAGCCAACGTGAACGACACCATCATGTTCGAGCGCCTGTTCCGGGCCGCCTTCGTCGTCATGGCCCGGATCGGGACGGCGTTCGCCGACAAGGGCTATGACGCCGAAGCCGACCGCGACCTGTGCCGCAAGCACGGCGCGGAACACTGCGTCCACCGGCGCGGCCAGCCGTACGGCTCCGGCCTGGGCAAGCGGCGCTGGTCGGTCGCGCGCGCCAACGCCTGGCTGCTGGAGAACAAGCGCCTTGGCCTGCGCTACGACCGGCTCGGCCACATCATCGAGGCCTGCTCCAGGCCGCATGCATACTCCTGGTTGCACCCAGGCTCGCTCGGGCATTCTGAAAACCGCCTCTTGGTATGGTCTCATCAGCACCCAGTGCCGTGGCTAGGGCGCCAGATGCGACTCATCTGGGCCGGGCGCCTGCTCCAAACGACGGCTACGCAATCGTTGTGGGCCGCCGCCGCTTGTGGCAACATGTTCCCATTTGGCAACATCCAGCAGGCGAAGAATGCCACGAAGCGACGTCAGCCAACTAGCCGAGCTTGTCGGTAACGGCATCGATCAGCGCACAGATGCTCGAACACGAACGCCGGGAACCGGGCGGGTGCGTCGAGCCTTCGCCGACCTCTCGCGTTGCGGTTTGAACTATGCGGCTGTGAACCTTGTTGCATCGTCGCCACGTCCGATAGATCCAAAGACGATTTGGGACTGGTTTACCGGGCGCCGCTCCCGCTGGGTTGACGCGCTTGAGGCCTTTTATCCTCCCGCGGGGGCACGTAGGCGCATCCTTGAACAGGCACTGCGCGTCCCCCATGCTCGAGGAATCGAGTATCATTACGACCTCTCGAATGACTTCTATAGACTGTTCCTTGACCGAGACTACATGCTCTACAGCTCCGCCGACTTTACCGGCGTTTCGGATACGCTCGAGATAGCTCAGGCTCGCAAAGTGAGCCTCATTGTGGATCTTGTCGATCCAAAACCTGAGGAGCGTATCCTTGAGAGCGGCTGTGGCTGGGGCGGTATGCTGCGGATGATCTCTGAAAAGGCGGGCAGTGGGGCCAATCTTGTAGGCTATACGCTCTCGCAGGAGCAGGCGCGCCATATCCGTGGAACGTCAGATCACGAGATCAAGGTCGAGGACTTCCTAACCGCCGATCTCGGTCAAGATCGCTACGATGCGATTTATGGTGTCGAGGCGCTGGAGCATGTAAAGCCTGATGAGATTGGTCCCCTCTACGCTAAATTCTATGCCGCACTCAAGCCAGGCGGCCGCATGGTCCAACAATATTTTTCACTTGATGGCGACGACCCATTCCCTGCCTCCATGATTACCGCCCAACTATTTTTTCCAGGCTCAAGCCTCTCGACCCAATCGCACCACCTCGCATGCTTCAAACAGGCGGGCTTCCGTTTTGAGCACGCCTCGCGGCACGATTATCGACCGACGTTGCGGGCGTGGTTCGACCGCCTGGTCGAAAATAAAGCGCGGGCAATTGAGCTCGTTGGCCTGGAGACGGCCCAAAAATACCTCGCTTTTTTTGCGGCCTCTTACCATTTCTTTGATCGGGGTGAGGCGACGCTTCACCGTCTTCGGCTTGCGAAGGATGCTTAGAACGCCCAACAGAACAGCTTGATTTGGTTGGCGTAGGCGAGGGCCCATCCGAGGAGGGTGAAGGCGAGGTAGATGTCGTCGCGTTCCTCGTCGCGCACGGTCAGGCGGCGCAGGCGTGCCATCCAGCCGAAGGCGTGCCCACTGGTCATTCAGCGCATCTCCGCACAGAGTCGACGATTTTCCTGGTTCATCCGGGTTCCTGTTGCCCCGCCCCCAGTCGGGCAAAGGGAGAAGCCGACCCTGTTGACTCGGTCCCTCGAACTGCGTCGAGCAACCTCCTGGTCTACCCCGGATCAACCGGCGCCACCGGCACCCCCCCAGCCTCAATCGCCTCACCCGCCAGCAGGCACAGGTCCTCCCGGAACCGCCCCGCCACCACCTGCACCCCCACCGTCGCCGTCCCCG
>CAXTCL010000315.1:0-2893 GCA_964242035.1 uncultured Acetobacteraceae bacterium
GTGCGAAGCACGCAGTCGCGTGACGGGGCCTCGAGGCCCCAGACCCCCATCTATTTGGCAAGGCTAATAAATAGGTTCTAAGGACGACTGTCCTTAGCGGGGTCCAGGGGCGTCACGCAAAGCGTGCTACGCACGACGCCCTTGGCCTTCTAGAGGAGTCAACACTTCAGCCCGTTGGTATTACTCCGCACAACCGAGCTCGGCGTAGTTCACTACCGCCTTTGAATCGAGCAGCGGGTTTTCCTCGCCCGTGGTCGCCACCTTCAGCTCGACATTGCCGTGCCCGACGAACAGGAAGTGACAGGGCGCGCCCTGCCTGAAATCGCAGGATTGCAGCTCGGTGTAGCCATGGTCGTGGAACACGGACTGGTTGCCGGCCATGTCGGTGAATTGGGAGCCATGGCCGGGCTGCCAGCCGGCCGCCAGCAGGGCGGCACGGGCCTGGTCGTAGGGCAGGCCCTTGATCACCGGTACGGTCGGTGCGCTTGCGGTGTTGCAGCTCGGCGCCGCATGTGCGGCGTGGGCTGCAAGGCAGGTCAGCATGCAGACGGCCGCGATTCGCGCATTCATGTCCGAGTGCAAAGCACAAGTTGTGGCGGATTACGACTAAGAAATGGGCCATGATCAGCCGGTGATGGCGATGTCGTCGCGCCATACCGTACCGGCCTGGCTCAGGGGGCTTGCTGGTAGCTTCCCGCCTCGTCCGCGCTGGCGCGCAACCTGTCCGTGATGCCGAGCACCGTCTCCGCACCGCCCAGGAACAGCGTGCCGTCCGGTGGCATGACGTGCGCCAGGCCTTCCAGCACTCGCTGTCTTGTCGCCGTATCGAAGTAGATGAGTACGTTGCGGCAGAACACCACATCGAACCGGCCAAGCGGTCTCGGGTCCGCAAGGAGGTTCCATAGCCGGAAGCTGACGGCATCGCGCAGGCCCGGTTTCACCCGCCACTGCGCATCCTCCTTGGTGAAGTGCCGCACCAGCATCTGCATCGGCAGGCCGCGCTGGATCTCGAACTGCGAGTACAGGCCTTGCCTGGCACGTTCCAGCGGCTCGCGCGCGATGTCCGTGCCGATGATTTCGATGCGTCGGCCCGGCATGGCGGGGGCCAGCTCGGCGCACACCATGGCGATGGAATAGGCTTCCTGCCCGTTCGCGGCGGCGGCCGACCAGATGCGCAGTGTGGCGCTGGGCGGCCTGGTGGCGTGGAGGCGCGGCAGGACCGCGCGGCGCAGCAGCTCGAACGGGCGGCCGTCGCGGAAGAACAGCGACTCGTTGGTGGTCATCGCCTCGACCATGTCGCCTTCGAGGGCGCTGCCAGGGCGCATCCTGGCGGCCAGCTCGTCCAGGCTGCGCAGCCCCTCGCGCCGCAGCAGCGGGGCCAGGCGGGTCTCCAGCAGATAGAGCTTGTCCGGCCCGAGGATCAGCCCCGACCGCGCCTTCAGCGTGCCGGCGAGGCTGGCATAGGCGGCGGTCACGCGCGCAGGCCCGCCGGCTGCGCGTCTATCAGGGCGAGCAGCCTGGCCGCGATCTGCTTCAGGGGCAGCACCGCGCAGGCCAGGCCGGCCTTGGCCACCGCGCCCGGCATGCCCCAGACCACGCTGGTTGCCTCATCCTGCGCCACCACGGCGCCGCCTTCGGCCACGACCTGCCGCGCGCCTGCCAGGCCGTCCTGCCCCATGCCGGTCAGCATCGCCACCAGCACGCGGCCGCCCAGCGCGGTGCTGGCGGAGCGCAGCATCGGGTCCACGGCGGGGCGGCAGAACTGCTCTGCCGGCCCGTCCGAGAGCTGCACCACGAGCTGGGTGCCGCGCTTCTGGACGAGCAGATGGCGCGCGCCGGGCGCCACCAGGATGCGGCCGGGCAGGATCGCCTCGCCGTCCTGCGCCTCCGCGCAGGGCAGCACGCCGAGCCTGTCGATATGGTGGGCCAGTATGGGCGTGAAGGTGGCCGGCATGTGCTGGGTGATGACCACGGGGACCCGCAGGTCCGGCCGCAGCGCCTGCACCAGCACGAACAGCGCGTTCGGCCCGCCCGTGGAGCTGCCGATCGCCAGCAGGCGCGGCGGCAGGCTGGGCGGCGCCCGCAACACGGGCGCGGCGGCGGCGGCGGGGGTGGCGGGCAAGGTCGGGGGCTGCGCCGAACGGAAGCGGCGCAGGGGCGCCAGCCCGAGCACCTTGGCCACCAGTTCGGTGGAGAAGCGGTGGTCGGAGGCGAGCTCCTCCGCGCTGGGCTTGGAGAGCGTGTCCGCGGCGCCGAGGCGCAGCGCGCGCAGGCAGATGTCGGCGCCGCGCGTGGTCAGGGAGGAGGCCATGATCACGGCCAGTCCGGGCGAGGCGGACAGCAGGAGCGGCAGCGCGGTCATTCCGTCCATCACCGGCATCTCGATGTCCAGCACGACCACATCGACGTCGTGCACGCGCAGCGCGTCCAGCGCCGCCTGGCCGTTGGCCACGCGCGCCACCACCTCGATCCCCGGCCCGGCGCTCAGGATGCGGGCGACGGCGCCGCGTATCACCACGGAATCATCGCAGATCATCACCCGCGCGGCAGGCTGCACGGCCGCCGGCGCGGGCAGCACGGTGGTCAAAGCAGGCCGACCTGCTCGAGCTTGCCGCGCAGGATGGTCTCGTCGAACGGCTTCATGATGTATTCCTGGGCGCCTGCCGCGATGGCCTGCTCCACGAAGTCGATCTCGTTCTCCGTCGTGCAGAACAGCACCGTCGGGTGCTGCGCGCCGAACTCCGCCCGCAGCGCGCGCAGGAAGTCGATGCCGTTCATCACCGGCATGTTCCAGTCCAGCAGGATGGCGGCGGGCATGCTCGCGCGGCACACCGTCAGCGCCAGCTCGCCGTTCTCGGCTTCCTGCACCGCGAAGCCGCAATCCTCCAGGATT
>CAXTCL010000316.1:0-2857 GCA_964242035.1 uncultured Acetobacteraceae bacterium
GCGCCTCGTATGCCGCGCGATAGTCCTGGAACCGCTCCGGCTCAAGATCCGGCGGGAACTCTCGCACCAGGGCGAGATAGCGGCGTCGGATCTCGGCGTCGTCGGCCGCCTCGTCAACGCCGAGAACGGTGAAGGGATCACGCATCAGAGCCGATCCTGCCGCGCCGCCGAGCCGCCCACCGCGCGCGCGACCATGTCCTCGCAGATCTGCCGCAGCATCGGCTCCGGCAGGATGGCGCCGAGTTCGGAGGAGCGGAGGCTGTCTGCTGTTTCCTCGACCGCTGCATTCCGCCCGACCTCCCGGACACGCGCGCGCAGAGTGTCGGCCGCCCCCTTGGGCATCTCCCTGAGCATTGCCTGCAGCAGCTCCAGCATCTGGGCATCGTCGGCTTCGTGCTCCAGCTCATCATTCATGCGGCCCCTGCGGGTCAATCGGGGCAGAGCCATGTCGAGGAACCGCGCGATCCGTCTGGCCAAGTGGAAATCCCGGCGCTCGGCCGCTGCCTCGGCCATGTCGTCCAGTTCGTTCGTCTCGGCCATGGTCATTGCGCCGCCATGGCCCTGGGTGCGGGCAACGATCTCGTGGAACTGCCATTCCGGGTTCCCCGGCTCCCGCCCGCGCGCCGCCCGCGCATAGATCCCCAGCAGCTCGAACGCATCGAACCGCACGAACACGTCGGCCAGGAGCTGGAACTCCGCCGTCGACCAGACGATCCCGGCCGCCTGCTCCAGCCACGCGTGCATCTCCAGCAGCAGGCCCGACGCCGCGCGCTTGCTTTCGCCGCCCTCCATCTGGCCCAAGGCGGAGGCGACCGCCAGGACCGGCTCCCTCGTCGGCGGCGTTCGGCGCGCGGCCGCCAGTTCCTTGCGCACCGACCGTGCGTCGCTGCCGGCGCACCTCATCAGCTCGGCCTCAAGCACCGCGCGGAACCAGCCGGCCACGCCGCCGCCCGCGAGCGCCACCCCCTCCCGCAGCCAGGCATCCGCCTGGTCCTTCTCGGTGCTCTGCAGCGCGACCAGCCCGCGTGCGATGCGCAGCGGCCCGCTCGGGGTATCAGGACGGTCCCACTCAGCCGCCTGCGACAGTTCCTTGGCGGCAAGGTCGGGACGCTTGGCGCGCATCTGCTTGCGCGCATGGGCCAGAAGCAGCTCGATCATCTGCCGGCGCACCCCGGGGTTGATCGGGTCGGTCTTCAGGAGCCGGCGGGCAAACCCGGCCGCCTTCTTGTAGGCCTGGCGCGCCACCGCTGACTGGGTCGCCTGAAGCAGAACCCGGCTGTCATCGGGAAAGCGCTGCACTGCCTCGTCCGCCAACCGGTGCCAGTCTTTCTCCCACATCTCCTCGCGATAATATGCGATGCGCGCCAGCACGGTCGGGACGTGGTCGGGATCGACGTCGCTGCTGCGTTCCAGATAGAAGATCTCGGCGTCGCTTTCGCCGCCGCCCTCGATCTGCGGATGCAGGGCCGCAAGGTGTGCGAGGTGGCGGTAGATGACGCCCGACGACAGCCTCGACGTACGGTCCTCGGACGCAGCGGCCAGTTGGGCGGCACGGGACCAGGACCGTTCCGCGGCGTCCCAGTCGCCACGCGCCTCGGCCGCCAGCGCCTGCACGCGATGGCGCTGCAGCGGCGGCAGCGGCCCGAAGCTCTTCTCGAACTGCGGCACGCGGTCGGGAACTTGCGGCAGGAGGTTCAGGCAAGCGTTCCTGACCTCGTCTTGCGGCAGGTCAGGCTGCGTCAGCAGCCAGGCGAACAGCGCCGCCGGGCCGCCGCGTGCAGCCCTCGACAGGCGGTCCAGGGACTGCACGGCAGCCGCCGGCAAGCCGCCGGTCTCGGCTGAGAAGGCCTGCTGGGCCGGCGTCAGGCGCTGCCACGCGTCGGTGTCGAGGCCTGGCCCGGTGCGCGCCGCCGCCTCCGCCGCCTGACGGAACGAGAAGAACGGCGAGCCCGGCCCGACGGTCTCCAGCAGCCGCCGGGTCCGCTCGGGAGCCGGCGGCAGGGTGGTGAGACACTTGAGCAGCAGGCGGACCGGCCGAAAGGAGGAGCGCAGCGGGATGCGGTTCAGGTGCCGGTCCATCTCCTCCGCCGGCGTGCCATCGATCCAGGCGGCCAGGGCCTCGCGCGACGCGGCCGCCAACTCGTGCCAGCGCGCCGCTTCGGGCGGGTCGGGAGGCGCCGGCGCCGGAAGCGGCGGAACCGCCACCAGCAAGGCGGCCGTCAGTTCCTCGAGCGCCGCCCGCTGGCCGGCGGGAACAGCGCCGCTGGCGACACAGCGGAGCAGATAGGCGGCCGCCTTGGGCTGCTGCCCTTCGCGGATCAGGCATGCCGCGTAGAGGCGTGGGTCGCGCAGTAGGCCGGCTGGGTTCAGGGTGTTCTCGAGCACCATCGCGGCCTCCTTGAACATCCCCTTGGCAGCCAGCGCGCGAGCCCGGCCGCTGTAGGCGTCGGCCAGGCATTCCTTCCATTCCGGTCGCGGATCCTGCCGGACCAGTTGCTTGAAGAGTTCGACCGCTTCCTTGAACCGCTCTTGCTGCAGCGCCTCGGCAGCGCGTGCCGGCAGGGTGGCCATCGAAGCAGGAGGGGGCGCGGTGCGCCGCTGAGGCTTCGTCACAGGTGGGGTCTCCATACGGCTTGCGAACGCGTCATCCTCATGGTGCGCCCACCACCCTCACGCCGACTTGCGCGGCGATGCGGAGCAGATCGCGGGTCCAAGCAGTCGCACGGAAGGGCGTTGGCGCAAAATCAACGCTCTGGGCTTGGGCAGCACGAGGATGGGACACATAGGGTCGCTCCCTTGTTCCCGGGATGGTGGGGCCGGGACCGGGATGTGCGGCATCCGGTGCACGAGCGAAAGC
>CAXTCL010000317.1:0-2842 GCA_964242035.1 uncultured Acetobacteraceae bacterium
ACGTGGCCGGCACCAACGGCAAGGGCAGCACCTGCGCCTTTTTGCGCGCCATGGGTGAGGCCGCAGGCTGGCGCGTGCACGTCACCACGTCCCCGCATCTCGTGCATCTGCGCGAGCGGTTCCGGGTGGCCGGCGCCCTGGTGGACGACGCCGTGCTGGCCGACACGCTGGCCGAAATCGAGCAGGTGAACGCCGGCCAGGCAATCACCGTGTTCGAGGCGCTGGCCGCCGCGGGTTTCCTGCTGTTCGCCCGCACGCCGGCCGATCTGTGCGTGGTCGAGGTCGGGCTGGGCGGCCGTTTCGATGCCACGAACGTGGTGGACGCGCCGGCCGCCTGCGCCATCACCGCCATCTCCCTGGACCACCAGGATTTCTTGGGCGACCGGCTGGATCGCATCGCGTGGGAAAAGGCGGGCATCATGAAGTCCGGCCGCCCGGTGGCGACCGGCGCTCAGGCCGAAGAGGTCCTGGTTGTTCTGCGCGAGGAGGCGGCCCGGGTAGGCGCGCGGCTGCTGGAGCGCGGACGCGACTGGACGATACGCACCGAGGATAGCGGGCTCGTGTTCGAGGATGCGGATGGCGCGGTGGCGCTGCCGCATCCGTCGCTGCCTGGTGCGCACCAGATCGACAACGCGGGTATTGCCACCGCCTGCCTGCGGGCATCCGGGCTTGGCGTGCCTCCCACCGCCTATCGCGGCGTCGGGCAGGCGGCGTGGCCGGCGCGGCTGCAATTGCTTGACGGCCACCTGGCGGCAATGCTGCCGGTCGGCTTCACGCTGTTCCTAGACGGCGGACACAATGCGGGCGCCGGCCTCGTTCTGGCGGAGCATCTTCGCGGCTGGGCGGACCGGCCGGCGTATCTGATCGTTGGCATGAAGCAGAGCAAGGATGCGGCCGGTTTCTTGCAACCGATGCTGCCCCACGCCGCCGCGGTCTGGGCGGTGCAGGAGCCGGGTCAGCATCTGGCGCTCCCGGTGGCCGAGATCGTCGCCGCCTCTTCCGGTGCCGCGCGAGTCGGACCGGACGTGGCCGGGGCGCTGTCCCAGGTGGCAGCGCTGCCGCCCGGCCGCGTGCTTGTCTGTGGCAGCCTGTATCTAGCCGGCGAGGTGCTGAAGCTCGACGCGATCACATAGGTGTTAGGCGGTGCCTACGCTGTGTGCTGGGTAGAACTCATCTCAGAGTCGATCGCTGATGCTGCATTGCGATACAGGAATTGAACATGAAGTTTTTCATCGTCGGCGTAACGGCCCTTCTCAGCCTGATCGCGGTTTCGCCGCTCTAATAATGAACCGGGCATTACGTCGGTCGATCCTCGTCGCATGCGCGCTTGTCGCCGCGAAAGGTGCAGTCGCAGCCGAGCCCGTCATCCAGTTGCTTGGCAAAGGCGTGCAAATATATCGATGCGCTGGCGCGGCGGGGTCATACGATTGGCGCCTGAAAGCACCTGAGGCTACGCTGTTCGACACGTCAGGGACGGCGGTCGGGCATCATTTTGCCGGTCCGACCTGGCAGGCAAGCGACGGAAGCACCGTCGTCGGCGCGGTTCTCGCTTCCAGTCCAGCGCCGCAAGCCGGATCGGTCGCCTGGCTCATCCTGGGCGCCAAATCCCACAGCGGCGCAGGGCGATTCGCTGATGTCGCATATGTCGTGCGCAGCCAGACCGAGGGTGGCGCAGCGCCAGCGTCCGGGTGCGATGCGGCGCATGCAGGTGACGAGAAGCGGGTGAGCTACCAGGCGACTTACCTGTTTTTCCCAGCGGCTCGATGACACATCGCTGCGCGGGGACTGCACCACGGCGGTCTGGACGCCCCGGCAATCACTGCTCCGTTAGTTGTTGACTCAGTCAACCAGCTTTCTTCAGATGGCTCTATGGACGAGGCCATCCAAACCGTACGGGCCTTCAATCGCTTCTACACCCGCTTCGTGGGAGCGCTCGACGCCTGTTTCCTCGGCACCGACGCAACGCTAGCTGAGGCTCGGCTGCTGTTTGAGATCGGTCACCGAACAATGGTGATCGCTGCAGGAGTCGCTCGGCATGGATGCGGGGCATCTCAGCCGTCTGCTTGCCCGGCTGGTGGAGCGCGGCTGGCTGGTGCGGGCGCGCGATGGCGAGGATGCGCGGCGACGCAACCTGGCCTTGACCGGGGAGGGGCGCGCTGTGCTGGCGACTATCGATGGGAAGCAGCGCGCGCGCGTTTCGGAGGCGTTGGCCGCACTCGGGCCGGTGCAGCAGGCGGATCTGCTGGCTGCCCTCGGGACCGCGCGTCTGCTGCTGGAGCCGCCTGCGTCGCCAAGTATCGAACTGCGAAGTTTTGGCACCGGTGACCTGCCGATGATCGCCGCGCGCCAGTCCCGCCTTTATGCAATGGAGAATGGCTGGGGTCGTGGTCTGGAGGCTAACGAGGCGCACACGGTCGCCAATTTCCTCAAGCGCTTCAAGCCTGGGCGGGAGCAATGCTGGATAGCGGAGATGGACGGCGTGATGGCGGGGTCCGTGCTGCTGACGGACGAGGAAGACGGCCTGTCGCGTTTGCGGCTGCTGTATGTGGAGCCGTTTGCCCGGGGGCATGGCATAGGCCGACGGCTGGTGGCGGCGTGCCTGGGTTTCGCCGAGGATGCCGGCTACAAGGCGATGACGCTGTGGACGCACACGGTGTTGGAGAGTGCCAGGCGGATCTACGCGGCTCACGGCTTCAAGATCGTGAACACCGAAGTGCATTCGGAGTTCGGCGCACCAGTGCAGGGCGAAACCTGGCTAAAGAAACTCGCAGCCTCGGCAGGATAGAACGCCGACAGGGACCAAAAGTCTTTTGCTTCTTTTCTTCAGAAAAGAAGGCCTTCC
>CAXTCL010000318.1:0-2816 GCA_964242035.1 uncultured Acetobacteraceae bacterium
GCGGATCGAAGCCGGCACGGGCGGGTTCCAACGGCGTCGGGCCTGCAGCGGACATGGGAACGCTTCCTTTTCTTGAAGCGGTAGTGGACATTCGCTGCGGTGTCACGGTGGGAAGGAAGCAGGTCCTTCTTTTTTGCAAAATGTAGCAAAAAATTTTACCCGTTAGCTGGTTCACCCGCCTGGATTATGCCCAGGCAAACGGCTGCCTCGAATGCGGGCAGCAATCTCGCGGGTCAGTCACGCCGGCAGGCGCCGCGCGCTGGAAGCGGATTTGTCCGGGCAGTTCGGGAGTGGCAGTATCGGCAGGGCCGATCCCGCTCCGGCCGCAAGAGGAAGAACAGATTTATGTATGGCAGCTTGACGACTGTGGACTCGTCTATGGCGTCGCACACCGTCCGCCGCGTCCTGATCGCCGTGCCGTTCTATCGGAACGAAGCCCTGGTGCAAAGTCTTGCGGGCTCGCTGCTGCGCTGCGCGGATGACATCGCAGCGATCTCGGGCGAAATCGTCTTCTTCAACGACTCGCCCGGCTACGCGCCGCTGGCGCAAGCCCTGGCTGAGGCCGCGGTGTCGCTGGCGGCCCTTCCCCTGCGTGTCGAGACGAATGCGACCAATTTCGGTTTCGTAAGGACGATGAACCGCGCCGTGGCCGAAGCGGTCGCAAACGGCATGGACCTGATCACCCTCAACTCCGACACCGTGGTGGAGCCAGGCGCCTTTCTCGAGATGCTCTGGGCTGCGCAACAGGACACGATGCACGGCTTCGTCAATCCGCGTTCGGACAACGCGACGATCGCTACGCTGCCGCTGCACGACAGACTGGGCGGCCGGTGCGGGGCGGCGGCGGTGGACGTCTACACCCAGTTTGCAAAGCATCTGCCCAGGCTGAGTTATGTGCCTACCGCGATCGGCTTCTGCATGTTCGTGCGCTGGGAAATCCTGGCGGAGCTCGGCGGCTTCGACGAGATCTACAGCCCGGGCTACAACGAGGAAAACGATCTGGTGATGCGGGCGTCTCGCCTGGGTTACCGCGCCGTACTCGCCAACCACGCCTTTGTCGCCCATGAGGGACAGACAAGTTTCAGCTCCACACCGACTACGCGCGACGAACTTGAGCTGCGGAACCGCGCAATCCTGGATACGCGCTATCCCGAATATAGCGGTCACACCAATCGGTATTTTGATTCGCCTGAAATGATCGCCGAACGCCTGCTGGCCAGCCTGATTCCCGACCAGGACGGCAAGCTCGATGCCGCGATAGACTGTTCGAGCTTTGTCGCCGCCCATAACGGCACGATGCAGGCAGGCCGGCAAACCATCGCCGCCGTGGCTGAGCAATGGCGGGACAGATACAAGGTTCATATCCTGTGCTCCGCTGACGTGTTCATCTTCCACGACCTGGAAAGGCTGGGCGTGCAAAGGGCAGATCCGCACGGCAGCCAGGCCTTTGCGGTCATCTTCCGGATCGGCCAGCCCTATGAGTGGAACGTGGTGCAGCGCCTCTGCCTGTCCGGCGCGGTGCTCGGCGTGTACATGCTCGATACCATCTCGCTGGACTGTCCCAGGCTTGCCTCCACGCGGCTGCAGAACCTTTGGCAGTTCACGATGGATTATTTCGATGTGCTGGCGAGCCAAAGCCGGCAGACCGATCGCGCGATCCGCCTGCGGTTGCGCATTCCGGAGCGGATGGTCTCTGTCGTCTCGCCGCACTCGCTCGATCTGGACGACTATCACCCGATCAGCACGCCGCCATCCAAGACGCGTCTGAACCTGTTGGTCGCCGGCAACCACTATGACCATAAATACGTGGCCCCCACATGCAACGCGCTCGCCTGCGCGTTTCCGGGAAGAGACGTCGTGGCGCTCGGCATGTGTGTCGATCCAGCGCTGCAGGAGGGCGAAGAACCGCCGGCAGGCGAACTGATGAGTCTGCCCAATCTGACGGGACATGCCTCGGGAGAGATGGCAGAGGCGGAGCTGGTCCAGCTCTACGCGGACGCTGCAGCGGTGATCTTTCCAAGCTACGCAGAGGGGTTCGGTTTTCCCACGCTCAACGCCCTGGCCGCCCGCCGCCCGTTATTCGCCCGCCGCCTGCCGGTGACCATGGACATCTGGAACGCGCTTGGCCGTAGCAGGAACCTACATTTCTACAACACGACGGACGAGCTGATCGAGAAGCTGCAAGACATGCCGGCTTGGCAGCCCGAGCCGCCCCAGCCCGAGCAGGACAGGCTGCGGACCGCACGCGAGATACGCGCGGCCGTGGAGGCCGCGATGAAGAAGGTCACCTACACCACGATAGTGGCGCGCGTGCAGGCCATGCAGTTTGCCTCCGATGCGGTCAAGCTGGAGCAGCCCTCCGTTGCCGGCCATACGGATATCGCAGCCAGGCTGGTCGCGGCGCGCCTCGAGGGTGTCGCGCGGCGCGCGTTTCAGAAACGGTGGGTCTTCGGTGCGACCAGGCTGGTTGTGCGCTCCATACGCCGGCTTCGTCGTGGGATTGGTTCGCAGAAGTAAGAAAAGGAAGGCCTTCTTTTTTGAAAAATAGAAGCAAAAAACTTTTGGTCCCTGTCGGCGAACGTTTCAACATCCGCCGAGAGGGAGCAAAAGTTTTTTGGTCCTTTTTTTCAAAAAAAGACTGCTTGCTTCCTTGATCGCCCAAACGCACGCCCCGATCACCCGCCTAGCCCGCGGAACAGCCGCTTGGTATGAGGCGGCGTGATCGACCTATCGAGCTATCCCACCCAGTCCGGCATCGCGTTGATTTCGCAGCCGCAAGCCTTCGAAGGCGGCGAGGAGCTCTACGACCAGACGAT
>CAXTCL010000319.1:0-2701 GCA_964242035.1 uncultured Acetobacteraceae bacterium
AAAGCAGTCCTTTTTTGAAAAAAAGGACCAAAAAACTTTTGCTCCCTGTCGGCGGGTGCTGAAACGTTCGCCGACAGGGACCAAAAGTTTTTTGCTTCTTTTTTTCAAAAAAGAAGGCCTTGCTTGCCTTCCTAGTGCCCCGAATTTTCCCCAGAGAAATCCGGCGCCGCAAGCCCGCTTGCCGAAAGCTGCGCCACCAGCGCCGCCTTCAGCCGCTCCAGCCCCTCCTCCGTCTTCGCCTCCGCCCGCGCCACCAGCACCGCCTGCGTGTTGGACGCCCGCAGCAGCCACCACCCATCCGCCGTGCTCACCCGCACGCCATCGATGGTCGAAACGTTCGCACCGTCCTGTTTCAACCGCTCGGCCACCTCTTCGATCACCGCGAACTTGCGCGTGTCCGCGCAGTCGAAACGCAGCTCCGGCGTGTTCAGCACATGCGGCAGTGCTGCGCGCACCTCGGCCAGCGTGCCGCCCATGCGCGCCACGATGCCGAGCAGGCGTATGGCGGCATACAGCGCATCGTCGAACCCGTACCAGCGATCCGCGAAGAAAATGTGGCCCGACATCTCGCCAGCCAAAGGCGAGCCGATCTCGGCCATCTTGGACTTGATCAGGCTGTGCCCGGTCCGCCACATCAACGGCGTGCCGCCGGCCGCCGCCACCTCGTCGAACAGCACCTGGCTCGCCTTTACGTCGGCGATGATCGTGGCGCCCGGCTTGTCGCGCAGCACGTCGCGGGCGAGGACCACCAGGAGCTGGTCGCCGGCCAGGATGTTGCCCTCGTTATCGACGGCACCGATGCGGTCGGCGTCGCCATCGAACGCGATGCCGAGGTCGGCGCCGCGCGCGCGCACCTCGGCAATCAGCTGCTGGAGGTTCTTCGCCACCGTCGGGTCCGGGTGATGCGCCGGAAAACGCCCGTCTATCTCGCCGTTCAGCACCGTGTGGGTGCCAGGCAATGAGCCCACGAGCCGCAGCAGCGCCTCGCCGGCCGCGCCGCTGCCGTTGTCCCACACCACGTTGAGCAGCCGGTCGCCGCCGTCCCAGTCGCTCAGCAGGCGGGCCACGTAGTCCGCCATCACGTCCACGTCGCGCACGCTACCCGGCTCGGCGGTCACCACGTCACCGGCGGCCGCGCGTACGCCGATGTCCTGTATCTGGCGGCCGAAGAACGGCTTGTTGCCCAGCACCATCTTGAAGCCGTTGTAGTCGGGCGGGTTGTGGCTCCCGGTCACCATCACGCCGCCATCGGCGTGCTGGCTGATCGCGGCGTAATACAGCATCGGTGTCGGACCGCGGCCGATGCGCAGCACCTCCATGCCGCTTGCCACCAGGCCGCGCACCAGTTCCGGCTCCAGGTCGGGCGAGGACAGCCGTCCGTCATACCCCACCGCCACCGTGCGTCCGCCCTGCCCGGCCACGACGCTACCGAACACCCGTCCGATGGCAAAGGCGTCCGCCGGGTGCAGCGTTTTTCCCACCACACCGCGTATGTCGTATTCCCGCAGCGAGGTCGGGTCGAAGCTATGGCTGAAATCGCCCATCATGCGTCCTGATATTTCTTGAGGAAGCCGCGCACCTGTGCGGCCATTTCCGGCCGCTGCAACGCAAACGCGATCTGGGCCTCAAGGAAGCCGACCTTGTCCCCGCAATCAAACCGCGTGCCGCTGTAGCGCAGGCCGTGGAACGGCGTCTTGCCGATCATCCGCGCCATGCCGTCCGTTAATTGCACCTCGTTGCCCGCCCCACGCTCCATGCGCGAGAGGTGCTCGATCACGTCGGGCAGCAGCACGTAGCGGCCGATGATGGAGAGGTTGGACGGCGCATCTTCCGGGCGCGGCTTCTCGACAAGGCCCGTCACCTCCACCAGCCGTCCGTCGTCTGTCCCGACCTTGAGTATGCCGTATTTGTTGGTCTGGTCGCGCGGAACCTCGCAGACCGCCACCACGCTGCCGCCCGTCTGGTAATACGCCTCGGCCAATTGCTGCGTGCAGGGCGTATCCGACAGGATCAGGTCGTCCGGCAGCAGGATGGCGAACGGGTCGTCGCCGATGAAGGCGCGCGCGCACCAGATCGCGTGGCCCAGGCCCAGCGGCACCTGTTGGCGCACCGTCACGATGTCGCCGGGCGAGAGCTGGGCGGCGCGCAGCATCGCCAACTCGGCATCCTTGCCGCGCTGCTTCAGCGTAGCCTCCAGCTCGTAGGCGACATCGAAATGTTCCACCAGCGCGATCTTGCCGCGCCCGGTGATCATGCAGAACTGCTCTATCCCGGCGGCCCGCGCCTCATCCACGGCGTACTGGATCAGCGGCTTGTCCACGACGGGCAGCATCTCCTTGGCCATGGCTTTCGTCGCCGGCAGGAACCGCGTGCCCAAGCCGGCCACGGGCAGCACGGCTTTTCGGAGTTTCTTGACCACGGAGGCTCCTTGAGTGTCGGGCGAAGACAAGGCGAAGGGTGACGGGCGACAGGCGGCGCGCCGCTCGGGCGCCGGCCTCAACGCCACACCTGCGGCCAGGGTTGTCCGCGGCGGGAAACTGCCCCGGCTGGCGGGCAGGATCAAGGCATGCGCCGCCCGGCAAGGGCGAAGCTTCTGCCCTGTTGCAAGTCCGCGCCCGGGGCGCTAGACGATGCGCCCGGCCAGATGTCCCGTTCGTCTAGAGGCCCAGGACAGCGCCCTCTCACGGCGCTAACAGGGGTT
>CAXTCL010000320.1:0-2638 GCA_964242035.1 uncultured Acetobacteraceae bacterium
GCTGCATGCCGAGGTCGATGATCTCCTGGCAGACGGCGAGGTGGTTCGCGCGGCGTTCGGCGTCCTCGGCGGCTATTTGGGGGGAGATGGCGTTCAGGGTGTGGGCCTTGGGGTGGGTGTGGGAGAACAGGAGTAGAACATGGGGGTGGGGAGGTGGGCAAGGATTTTGGAGTTGTGACATCTCGGCAGGAGTTGCTGCCGCGCGCCCGATGCCGACGGTTCAGGCGTCTGCGACAGCTTCCAAATCGCGAACTCTATGACACCCGCCTACGGCTTTCCCGCGTCTGACTTTCTCCGGAGAGGCCCGCGTGCACAGAAAGCCGGCCCACTTCAGAGTTCAGGAAACCGGGCCCGTTTGCCAGCAGAGAAACTCATCCGCATCCGTGCAGGTCATCGCCCGGATGACGGCATCGTTGTCGAACCGTGGGAGCGTCTGGAGCCGGTCCAGCACACGGTTGAAGCCTGGGGCCTCCTGTGGGATCACCAGGCGAGCGGCGCCCGCCTCCAGTATCCAGAACACATCTGGGACGAACGGGCCTTGCGCAGTCGTGATGATCCGGACCGAGGCGAGTGCGCTCAGTTTCAGTTTTCCGCCTCGGTAGGATAATTCATCGGCGTCCAGCCGAACGGCACGAGGCCCGGACCTGGCGCGACCAACCAACCTAAGACACCCAACGACGAGCCAGGCCAGAAGTCTGAGCCCGACCATTGGTGCAGCGAAAGCCAGGCCGATGTCGAGCAAGTCGGTAAAGGTCATGTTGTCATGCCTGGACGCGACTTCGTTGGATTGGCTGGCTTGCTGACGGGCTTCATTTCATCAGCGTGCACGCCTGGCCGTGCGACACTTCGGCGATCGTGGCTGCGCATGACGCGTGGTAGGTGTTTGCGTTTCTGTCGTTGTTGGAGTGGCAACCATCACTATTCCGATCAGGGTGATGGCATGCATGACAATACCGGAATGGTAACTGGTAGCCCGGGTTCACAGACGATCGCTCGTGCTTCGGTAATCGGCGGGCATTATGGAATGCCCGCCCGGAGCGGTTTCAATCTTGTCAGGAGATTGTCGGTCCTTCGCGCTTTGTCGCACATCACTCCGCCAAAACTTGGTTATCGAACCACGTCTGATCATCCGGTCGGCGACAGCGGAGCAAAAGTTTTTTGCTTCTTTTTTTCAAAAAAGAAGGCCTTGCTTGCTATCGCCCAACTAAGTCCCGGTAAACGCCGGCTGGCGTTTCTCCATGAAAGCGCGCGGGCCTTCCCGAGCGTCCGCGGTCGCCGCATTATCCTTGGTGCATTGCGACTCGATGGCGAACGCCTCGTCGAACGGACGCCCGCTGGACCGCACGATCGCCTCCTTCGTCTTCGCCAGCGCCACCGGCGCGCCCAGGCTGATCCGCCGCGCCAGGTCTTCGGCCGTTTCCATCAGCGCGCCAGGCGGCACCACGCGATTGATCAGGCCGATGGAGAGCGCGTGCTGCGCCCCCACCGGCTCGCCCACCAGAGCCAACTCCATCGCCTGCGCCCACGGCACCTGCCTGGCGAGCCGCACCAGCGAACCCCCGCCGGCGATCAGCCCGCGCCGCACCTCGGTCACGCCGATCGTGGCCTCGTCCGACATCACCCGTATGTCGGTGCCGAGTATCATCTCGGCGCCGCCTGCCAGCGCGTGCCCGTTGATCGCGGCGACCACCGGCTTGAAGAAGGTCGCGTTACGCAGGATGGCGCCGTAGAGCAGCTTGCGGTCGGCCGCCAGGCGCTCCTCCCACACGCCCACCGGCGCCCGCGTGCGCATCATCAGCGGGATCGTGGTGCCCAAATCGCCGCCGGACGAGAACGCCACGCTGCCCGCGCCGGTAAGCAGCACGACCCGCAGCGCCGGGTCCGCCGAGATCTCCGCCCAGATGTCCACCAGGCGGACGATCATCTCCGGCGAGAACGCGTTGCGCTTTTCCGGCCGGTTCAGCGTGACGTAGGCGATGCCACCGCGCTTCTCGAACAGGACATGGGGCTGCTCTGCTGTCATGGGCTTCGATCCTTGGACGGTTGTGTCGCCAGCCACTCGGCGACGCGGCGCACGGTCTGCGGGTAGTCGGCCTTGCCGTTCGGCGACCGGCCAACGGAGGGCACCTGCATGATGATGCGCGGCACCTTGTGCCCGGCCAGGCGGCCCTTCAGGTGGTCCATCAGCCCGGGCCGGTCTATCGGTACGCCGCCGGCCGTCTCCACCATCGCGGCCACGGTCTGGCCGAACCGCGCGTTGGGTATCCCCACGACCACCGCGTCGCGCATGGCGGCGAACGTCTTGATCGCCTCCTCGACCTCTTCGGGATACACCTTCTCGCCGCCGGTGTTGATGCTGGTAGAGCCGCGTCCCAGCAGGGTGATGCTGCCATCTGCCTCGACGGTGGCGAAATCCCCCGGCACCGCGCAGCGCACGCCGCCCAGGGTCGGAAAGGTCGCCGCCGACTTCACCGGGTCCTTGTAGTAGCCGAGCGGCACGTAGCCGCGCACGGCCAGGCGCCCGGCCTGCCCGCTGCCCGGCCGCACCGGCTGGCCGTCCGCATCGATGACGAACGCGTTCTCACCCAGCTTGAACCGCGCGCTGTCCTGCTTTCGCCGCGCGGATGTCAGCGAGCGC
>CAXTCL010000321.1:0-2607 GCA_964242035.1 uncultured Acetobacteraceae bacterium
GATAGCTGGGCTCGAAAACGATTTACGCGCGGACCGTTCGATTCCCCAACGGGGGGCGGGGTTGTGGCAGAGCAATCAATGGGGTGCGCTCGTTTCGCTAGGCTGCAAGCGGCTCGCCGCCGCTGATGGATGCGCTGGCGACACCATCTGCTAAGCTGGCGGGCGTACAGGCCAACGCGTAGGAAGAAAGCAAGCAGTCCTTCTTTGAAAAAGGACAAAAAACGTTTGCTCCCTGTCGGCGGCTGCTTCCGCACTCCCCGACAGGGAGCAAAGTTTTTGCTTCTTTTTTCAAAAAAGAAGGCCTTGCTTTCTTGCGTAGCACACCATTGACGCGCCGACCCCTTTGCGCGCTTCTGACCGCTCTGTTTCAGGAGCAAACAAATTGACGAAGCCAAATGGCAGCGCGGCAGCGTGCATCACCCTGCTAATGTCCGCCGGAGCGTTCCTCGCACCGGTCGCCTACGCAGCACCCGCGGGCCTCCAAGATGTGGGTGCGACCGCACCGCAGACCCAGGTCACCGCGACGCTCTGGCTGAAGCCGCATGACGAGGCGGCGTTCCAGGCGGCCGCAATCAGCCGCACCACGAAGGGATCGCCGGACTACCATCACTGGATGAGCCAGGCCGACATGGCCGCGTACCGCCCGGACGCACAAGATGTGGCAAGGCTCGTGGGGTCGCTGAAGGCGGCGGGGCTGACGGTGGCCCCGCGCGGCGAACAGGGCGACGCACTCCGGGTGACCGGCCCGGCAAGCCGCATGGAAGCGGCGTTCGCCACCACGCTGCGCGATGTCGAGGGACCGTCCGGCCGCTACAGGACGGCCCAAACGGAGCCGCGCTTCACCGGCGCCGGCGGCGGGCTGGTGGCCGGTGTCACGGGCCTGTCCACGGTGCCGATGCGCCCCTACGTCCTGCATCAGATCAACCTGGCGACCGGCAAGCCGGTACAGATGGCGCTCAGCAGTGCCGCCAACCCGGCAAACACGTTCACCACGCAGTGCTTCAAGCCGCACGAGCACATCGCCATCGCGCATTTCGCACCAGGGGGCGCGCATCATCTGGACGTAAGCGGCCCCGGCTACATCGCGACCGGCCTGTATCCGGCAAAGGCCACGTGCGGCTACACCGCCCATGACATCGCCGCCCATTACGGCCTGCCGGCCGCCTATGCCGCCGGCTACAAGGGCGAGGGCCAGACCATCGTTCTGGTGGACGCCTACGGTTCGCCTACGATCCAGTCGGACGCCAACGCGTTCTCCAAGATGATGGGCCTGGCGCCGCTCACGGACGCCAACTTCCAGACGATCTATCCGGACGGACCGCCGATCGCCAACCCCTACCCTACCGGTTGGCCGGTGGAGGTCTCGCTGGATGTGGAGTGGGCGCACGCGATGGCGCCGAAGGCGAAGATCGTCCTGGTGGTCGCACCCAGCGACGACGCGGACGAGCTGGCCTACGCGCTGCACTATGCCGTCAGCCACGGCCTGGGCGAGGTGATTTCCAACAGCTACGGCTACCCGGAAGCCGATTTCGGCCCGGCCACCGCGCGCGCCTTCAACAGCATCATCGCGCAAGCTGCGGCGCAGGGCATCGCGGTCAACGTCTCCACCGGCGACAGCGGTGACAACGGGCTGGGCACGCCCTCAGGCGCCGCGTCCATCCCTGCCGACTCGCCGTTTGCCACAGGCGTGGGCGGCACCAGCCTGGGGGTTCCCAGCGATAACGGCCCCGTCGAGAGCGCCTGGGGCACCAACCAGACCTTCCTTGGCGACATCAACGGCATCGACGTCCCGCCGACTCCGGGCGGCTTCGACCAGGGCGGCGGCGGTGGCGAGAGCGCCTACCTGGAGAAGCCGCACTGGCAGAAGGCCCTGCCCGGCACCGGGCGCCAACTGCCCGACGTGTCGGCTGTAGCCGATCCGTTCACCGGCGTCCTTATCGTCACCCCGAACTACGACGGCACAGAGTCCCTGGTCGACGTCATCGGTGGCACCAGCGTGTCCAGCCCGGTGTTCTCCGGCATCTGGGCGCTGGCGGACCAGGCAGCCGGCGCCAGGCTGGGCCAGGCCGCGCCGATCATCGCGGCGCTGCCTGCCGGCAGCCTGCGCGATATCGTGCCGGTGCCGGCGACGCTCAACAACCTGGCCGGCACGTTCGGGATCGGAACCCAATCCACCTACTACACCGCGGCGGCCCTGCTCGGGCTGACGGCCACGCAGCCGAACGGCTTCGTCGGCACCGCGGTGCAGATCACCTCACCGGAGGTGGGAATCGACGTGAAGATCGACCTGAGCTTCGGTTCGGACTCGTCGCTGATGGCACTGCCCGGTTGGGATAATGCCACCGGCTATGGCGTGCCGAACGGGCTGACGTTCATCAACGCTGCAGCTGCTGCGGCGAAGTGAAGCAAGGTCTTCTTTTTTGAAAAAAAAGAAGCAAAAACCTATGCTCTCTGTCGGCGGGTGCTGAAACACCCGCCGACAGGGACCAAAAGTTTTTTGATCCTTTTTCTCAAAAAAGGACTGCTTGCTTCCTTCCTGCCTTGCCCCCCCTCGCATCCCCCGCCAGCATGGCGACGATGGCCGAAATCACCCGCTTCTTCTCCCTG
>CAXTCL010000322.1:0-2596 GCA_964242035.1 uncultured Acetobacteraceae bacterium
TTTGCTTCTTTTTTTCAAAAAAGAAGGCCTTCCTTGCCTTCACCCACTCTGAGCAGCCGGCTCATCAAACTCCGCCCCCCACATCTTCTCCAGCGCGTACAAAGCCCGCGCATCCGGCTTGAACAGGTGGATGACGATGTCGCCCGCATCGATGAGCACCCAGTCCGACCCGCCGGTGCCCTCAATGCGCACGCGCTTCACCCCCGCCTCGCCGAGCTTGTCCTCCAGATGCGTGGCCATCGCGGTGATCTGCCGGTCCGCCAGTCCCGTGGCGATCACCATGCGGTCCGCGAACGAGGCACGGCCGGCCAGGTCGATAGCCACCACCTCTTCGGCCTTGTCCGCCTCCAGGCTCTCCACGATCACCGCCTGCAGCCTGGTCAGCATCGCCAGATCCGCAGGCTCGTCCCGGCCGGCCTTGGCCTGCGCGCGGCGAGGGCCGGCGGCCACCGCTTTCTTGCGCGGCGTGCCAGGCGTGCGCGCAGCCTCCTTCAGGGCGGCTGGGGCTGTGGGCGCGCGGCGCTTTGGCTCTTTCGCACCTGGGGCTGTGGGCGGGGCGGGCTTTCTGGCGATAGGTCTTCTCCTGCGGCGGCCTTGCGTAGGGCGGTGGCCGATAATGTGTTCTGCCGCCCGCCCAGGACCACCCACGAAGGTGCGGCCAGATCGGCCAGTCCGTGCCCCTCGCGCGCCGGGCGCCTGAACCGGGACAGGCGCCGCGCCGCCTGGGAAGCCAGGGCTGTGCCAGTGTAGGTGGGCCGAGGCAGGACCGCAAAGGGAACCGCGCGCGCAATGTCCATCCAGCGACGCCAGCGCGGCAACTGTGTCAGATTGTCCGCACCCATCAGCCACACGAAGCGCACGCGCGGGTATAGCCGGCGCAGGGCGCGCAGCGTGTCAAGGGTATAGCGCGTGCGCAGATGCCGCTCGATGTCGGTGGCGAGCACGCGTCTGCCGTCGGCGATCGCCTGTGCCGAGGCCAGGCGCGCCGGCAGGGCGGCCATCCCGGCGGCCGCCTTTAGCGGGTTGCCCGGCGAGACGAGCAGCCAGACCTGATCCAGCCGCAGCGCCCGCAAGGCAGTGCGTGCCACGTGCAGGTGGCCCTGGTGCGCCGGGTTGAAACTGCCGCCGAGCAGGCCGACCCGCATGCGGCGGCGGTCACCGTAGCGTGGAAGGCTTGGCGTGCGGGGCATCAAGCAAGCAAGCAGTTCTTTTTTGAAAAAAAGAACCAAAAAACTTTTGTTCCCCCGCATTTGCACCAGCCGGGTGCGCCAGGTGATATCGAGACGGCTGAGCGTCGGGGAAGCAAAAGTTTTTTGCTTCTTTTTTCAAAAAAGAAGGCCTTGCTTCCTTCACGCCACCGGCTCGAGCCGCCAAGGCGACGCCGGCACGCACCGCAGCGGCACACCATTCTCCGTGCGCACGAGCGCGGACAATCCCATCGCCGCCCGGATCGCCCGGAACATCGCGCCATGCGCCACGATTAGGGTAAGGTGCGGCCCAGAGAGCGCACGGTTGACCGCGGGGACGACCCGTTCCTGCAGCGCGGCAAAGCTTTCGCCGCCCGCGGGCGTGTAGCCGCCTGCCACCCAATCATCATACCAGGCGCCTATCGGATGGCCTTCCTGCGCGCCGAAGCTGGCTTCCTGCAAATCCGCCTCCGTGCCGATGCTCACGCCAAGCACGCCGCCGACGATGCGGGCGGTCTCCTGCGCGCGGCCGAGCGGCGAGGCCACGATGTGGCGTATGCCACGGTTGGTGAGCAGCCGTGCCGCGTCATGCGCCTGTGCCAGGCCGCGCGGGTTCAGCGGAACCTCCGTGCGGCCCTGGCTCAGGCTTTTGCTGTTCCAATCCGTCTCGCCATGGCGGAGGAAGATGAATTCGGTTGTTGTTATGTTCACGCTGGGAGGGAGCCTTGTAAGGAAGAAAGCAAGGCCTTCTTTTTTGAAAAAAAGAAGCAAAAAACTTTCACTCCGCTGTCGCGGACTCACAGGATAAATCCGCGACAGCGGAGTCAAAAGTTTTTTGCTTCTTCTTTTCAAAAAAGAAGGCCTTGCTTGCTTCCTTCAGTCGAACAACGAACTAACCGAACTCTCATCAGAGATCCGATGTATCGCCTCTGCCAGCAAAGGCGCAATCGTCGCCTCGCGCAAATTTGGCGACTGCTTTACCGCATCCGTCGCCACGATGCTGTCGGTGATCGTCATCATCTCGATCGGGCTGGCCGCGATGCGGGCCACCGCACCGCCCGAGAGCACGCCATGCGTCACATACACGCTGACCGATTTGGCGCCCTCTTTGATCAGCGCGTCGGCCGCGTTGCACAGCGTGCCGCCGGAATCGCAGATGTCGTCGAGGAGAATGCAGTCGCGTCCCTCCACGTCGCCGATCACGTTCATCACCTCGGACACGCCGGCCCGCTCGCGCCTTTTGTCGATGATCGCCAGGTCGATGTTCAGCCGTGTGGCCAGTGCGCGCGCGCGCACCACGCCGCCCACGTCAGGCGAGACGATCATGATGTCGCGCCCCTCGTAGCGCGCGCGTATGTCGGCCATGAACAGCGGGGCGGCGTACAGATTGTCGAGCGGGATGTCGAAGA
>CAXTCL010000323.1:0-2593 GCA_964242035.1 uncultured Acetobacteraceae bacterium
TCCTGCCGCCGGCCAGGATCGTCAGCCTGCTGTCGCGCGAGATGACGCTGCTGCCCGGCGACCTGATCGCCTGCGGGACCTCGCTGGGCGTGCTGCCTTTGCGGGCGGGGGCTGAGGTTAGTGTGGTCATCGAGGGTGTCGGGACTTTGACCAACCGGTTCGAGGCGGCTGGGGAGTGAAGGCAAGGCAAGGCCTTCTTTTTTGAAAAAAAGAAGCAAAAAACTTTTGTTCCGTTCGCATTTGCAGCGCCCGGGCGGATTCAGAAGCACCCGGGCGCTGCAAATGCGGGGTGGCAAAAGTTTTTTGCTTCATTTTTTCAAAAAAGAAGGCCTTGCCTTCCTGGCAATAAGCCCCGAAGCGGATTGCTACAAAAGATCGCCGCGCAAGGTGCGCAGCATGCGAGGAGCGGGTCAGGATGGAGTCCACACTTTCGGCGCTGATCGGTGGCCTGAGCGGCCCACGGGCCATCGGCGCGCCTGGCCGGCCGTGGCTGGACGGGCCTGGCCTGGCCACGCTCGCCACCTCGGTGGCCGCCACGCTGGCCGAACGCGGCATCGGGCCAGGCGACCGGGTGGCCATCGTGCTGCCGAACGGGCCGGAGATGGCCACCGCGTTCCTCACGGTCGCTTCCGTGTGCTGCGCCGCACCGCTCAACCCCGCCTACAAGGCCGACGAGTTCGAGTTCTATCTGTCCGACCTGAAGCCGGCCGCGATCATCCTGGCGGAAGGCGGTTCGCAGGCGGCGTCCGAGGTCGCCGGCCGGCTCGGCATCCCGGTACTCGAGTTGGTGACGGCGGCGGGCGACGCCGCCGGCCTGTTCCGGCTGGAAGGGTCCACGCCTGCCACCGGTGCCAAGCCGGTACGTGCGGCGGGGCCGGACGATGCGGCGCTGGTGCTGCACACTTCCGGCACCACGGCGCGGCCGAAGATCGTGCCGCTGACGAACGCCAACATCGTGGCCTCCGCGCGACACATCGCGCACGCGTTGGCACTGACGCCGGCCGACACCTGCCTGAACGTCATGCCGCTGTTCCACATACATGGGCTGATCGCCGCGGTGACCGCCTCGCTGTCCGCCGGTGCCGCCGTGTCCTGCACGCCGGGGTTCAACGCGTTCAAGTTCGCCGAGCTGCTGGGTGAGGTGCGCCCCACCTGGTACACCGCCGTGCCGACGATGCACCAGGCCATCCTGATGCGCATGCGTTCCAACCCCGCACAGGCGCGCGCGGCAAACCTGCGGTTCATCCGGTCGTCCTCCGCCTCGCTGCCGCCGCAGGTGATGGCGGAGCTGGAGGAGGTGTTCGGCGCCCCGGTGATCGAGGCGTACGGCATGACCGAAGCCGCCCACCAGATGGCCAGCAACCCGCTGCCGCCGCGCGCGCGCAAGCCGGGCGCGGTGGGCATCGCCGCCGGCCCCGAGATCGCCATCATGGACGACGACAACATCATCCTGCCCCAGGGCGAGATAGGCGAGGTGGTGATACGCGGCCCCAACGTGACGCCGGGCTACGACAGCAACCCGTCCGCAAACGCGAGGGCGTTCACCGAAGGCTGGTTCCGCACCGGCGACCAGGGCAGGCTCGACGAGGAAGGCTATTTGTTCCTGACCGGCCGGCTGAAGGAACAGATCAACCGCGGTGGCGAGAAGATCAGCCCGCTGGAGGTGGACGTGGTGCTGCTGGACCATCCCGCGATCGCCCAGGCCTGCACTTTCGGCATCCCGCATGACAAGCTGGGCGAGGAGGTGGGCGTCGTCGTCGTGCTGCGCCCGGAGATGACCGCCACCGAGGCGGAGATACGCGAGTTCGCGTCGGCCCGGCTGGCCGCCTTCAAGGTGCCGCGCCGCGTGCTGCTGATGGACGACATACCGAAGGGCGCCACCGGCAAAGTCCAGCGCATAGGGCTCGCCGCCAAGCTCGGCCTGGCGCCGCAAGACGCCGCCTGATGCCAAGCATCTGCGTCTTCGGTGCGGGGGCCATCGGCGGCCTGCTGGTGGCCCGGCTGGAGGCGGCCGGCACGCCTGTGTCCCTGGTCGCGCGCGGCGCGCACCTGGCGGCGGTGCAGCAGGACGGGCTGGTGCTGCATTCCGGCGGCGAACGCACCGTGACACGCCCGAAGGCGGTGCCGCATGGCGACGCCATTGGGCCGCAGGACTACCTGATCCTGACGCTGAAGGCGCATTCGGTGGAGCCGGCTTTGCCGCAGCTCGCTCCCCTGGTGGGTCCGCACACCACGATCGTCACCGCGATCAACGGGGTGCCGTGGTGGTACAGCTACGGCTTGCCGGAGCCGTTCGGCGGCCGCAGGATCGTCTCCGTGGACCCGACCGGCGCTCTGGCCGAGGCGCTGCCGCCGGCGCAGTGCCTGGGCTCTATCGTCTATCCCGCCGCCACCATCCATTCGCCGGGGGTGATCCACCACAGCTACGGCGACCGGTTCAGCCTGGGCGAGCCGGACGGCACGCGCTCGGAACGCGCCAACACGCTGTCCGCCCTGCTGATCGCCGCCGGCCTGAAAGCCCCGGTCCGGCCGCGCATACGCGACGAGCTGTGGGTGAAGCTGTGGGGCAACATGGCGTTCAACCCGATCAGCG
>CAXTCL010000324.1:0-2592 GCA_964242035.1 uncultured Acetobacteraceae bacterium
CGGCCGCCCTGCAGCGCGCCGCTGGCCACCGGGCGCTGCAGGCAGGCCGGCCCGAACATCCGCGCGACCATCTCCTTGGCCAGCGGCTTGTAGAGGTATTCGGCCACGCCCAGGTCCCGCGTCAGGGAGCGGTAGAAGTTCATGTCGGCGCGGTCGCCGATGACCAGCACGCGGGTGTTGGGCTCGACCACCTCGGAGAGGTCATGCAGGGCGGCAAGCGGCGCGTCCTCGCCGGTGATGTCCACCACCAGCACTTCGGGGCTGGGCATCTTGCGCAACAATGCGGTGGCCTGGCGTATCGAGTTGCGCTTGATGAGTATGGACGGCACGAGTTCGGACATGCCCTCCCGCAGCGCCATTTCGCTGTCGGCGTCGGTCACGAAGCCCATGACCGCGGCGCGTTCGGCGGCCGGCTTCTGACCGGTTTCCGGGGCCGCCTGCGCCAGGGTTTGCTGTGCCATCAGGGTGCCCCGCCGCCGCCGCCGTTGTTGTCGCCGGACGCCGACGCGCCGATGTTGGCGATGTCGGAGGCGGGCAGCTTCTTCACCTTGTCGGTGCGCAGGCGATCGACCGCGGCGGCGGCCAACTGGCCGTCAGCCGCCGTGGTGCCGGTGCCGCGCACGAGATCGGCCGGGTTGGCGACCATCAGCGCCAGGTTGGAATGGTTGGCGTGGTTGGGCTGCCACAGCCCTTCGCGTGTCAGCGGGTCGTAATCCTGGCCGCAACCGGCAAGCGTCGCCGTGCCGCCGAGCAAGAGTGCCGCCTTGAACGATGTGCGCATGTTCTTGCCCTCACTCAACGATGAAGCCGGCATCCGAAGGGATGCGGCCGTAGCCGGGATAGGAGCCGCGCCCGAACTGGCGCAGCTCGAGTATGCGCTCGAAATCGTTAGGCGCGTGGAAACCGTCAGAGGAGAGCTTCAGCGCGCCGGGGTCGCTTACCGGTCGCACGATGTAGGGCGTCACCACGATCACCAGCTCGGTCTGCTGGCGCTGGAAACTGTCCGAGCGGAACAGCGCGCCGAGTATGGGTATGTCGCCGATGCCTGGCGTGGCCTGCACCGTCTGCGACGTCTGGTCGGACAGCAGGCCGGCGATCGCCATGCTCTGGCCCGAACCCAGCTCGATCGTGGTGTCGGCGCGGCGCACCGTCAGCGCGGGGATGTTGATGGACACGTTGGAGTTCAGCACCGAAGTGACACCGTCCGCCTTGTCCAGCGCGCTGACTTCGGGGCGCACGTGCAGGCTGATACGGCCGGGCGAGATCACCGTCGGCACGAAGGCGAGGCTGATGCCGTACTGCTTGAACTCGATGGAAATGGTGTTGTTGTTGGTGGCCACCGGGATCGGGAACTCGCCGCCGACGAGGAAGCTGGCCGGCTGGCCGCTCATCGTGGTCAGGTTCGGCTCGGCCAGGGTGTGTACCAGCGAATCCTGGCTGAGCGCGTCGATGACGGCGCTGAGATTGTAGGGTTGTCCTGGGATCCCGGAGCGGCCGATATTGCCGAACACGTTGGCGGGCGCGGCCCCTGGCACCACCACGTTGGCGGTGTTCGTGGCCGCCCCTATCAGCACGTCCTTGCCGAGCGCGCCGACGGTGGACCAGTTCACCCCCAGCTCGCGCACCAGCGAGCGCGTCATCTCGGCGATGCGCACGTGCAGGCCGACCTCGATGGACTGGTTCACCATCATGTGGTTGTCGATCTTGGCGTCCGGCGGCAGCGAGCCTTTCGCCGCACTGACCGCGCGCTCGGCATCACCTGGCGTGGCGACATGGCCGGAGAGAGACACACCGGTCTCGGTCGCCCGCGTGCTGATCGAGGCGTTGCCGCCATGCGACAGCGTGCCGCGCACCTGGCCGGCGTCAAAGCCGGAGGGCACGACGGAGACCTGGTATTGCGCGATCGGGTCGCCCGCCGCACTCAGGGCGGCGACCGTGGTGGTGCCTGGGGCCACGCCGAAGACGAACAGGCTGTTCGCACTGGCGGGGCGCACCTCGGCCACCTTCGGGTCGGCGGTGAACACGTTTATCGCGTTGGCGTGCAGGTGGATGACCTGGCCGCTGCCGGCCGACAGCGTGATGCTCGCCCGCACCGGCACCACTGGCGCGGCGTTCTGCACCGGCAGAGGCACGCTCTCCTGCGAGCCGCCGATGGCGGCGTCCTGTGCCAAAGCGGGCGGCGCCATGCCGAGCGCCGTCGTCGCCAGCAATGCTGCGAGACGCAATGTCCGGACGCTTAGCTTCAAAGAGGGCAGCATCAGAAATGGTATTCCTTGTCGTTCTGGCCTGAATAGACGTGCATGGTGGGAGTCACCTGCAGTTCGGACGGCCGGCGCATGTTGCCGATTGCGCTGGACACATCACGCGAGCAGGTCACCGCATGATCCTTCTGGTCGACCGGCATTCCGGCATCGACGGGGCGCACAGCCAGGCCGAGCTTGCCGAGTCGTGTCGCTACCGCAACTTTCTCGACGTCTTCCGGCGAGACCTCGAGCGTGACGGTTCGCGATTGCTGCGAGGTGTCCGCCGTGCTCGACGTGCCGCCCTGGACGAGCTGCTGGTCGATGGCGATGACGCGCACGTCTTTCAGCA
>CAXTCL010000325.1:0-2578 GCA_964242035.1 uncultured Acetobacteraceae bacterium
GCCGGGTTGCGCACCCGCGGATAGGCGGAAAGCCCTTTGATCAGGTTCGGCGCCGAAGCGCCCAGACCCGCCATGGTTATCTTGCGCTCGCGCATGGTGAACTCGGTCAGGTAGCTGTCGTCCGGCAGCACCTCGGTCAGCGCGGCGAGTGCCTCCAGCGTGTCGCCCAGCCGCCGCGTCTCTGCCGCGACCGCGTCGCCGCCCGCCGAACTCCCGGCGATGCGCCGGCGCAGCGCCTCCACCTGCGCTATCTGCGGCGCCATCAACTCGAGCTGGGCGTGCAGGCTGGACAGGCGGATCGCCTGGCGCAGGAACGGCGAGACGGCCGCAAGCAGCACCAGCACGCCGGCGGCGATCGCCAGCGTGCGGACGGACAGCAGCGTCTGCCCGGCGCCACCCTCGCGCGCAAGCCGCAGCACGCGCGCGCCGTCCGGCATGGCGGCCTCCACCGCGCTTGGCACCGCGCCGAGCGGACGCAAAAAGGCGATCGCCTCTTCAAGCGCGGTGCGCCGGACCATCGTCAGCCGGAGGTTTATACGCGCCCTGGCCCGGTCGCGCAGCAGCACGGTGTGGTCCCACACCAGCTCGGCCGCAGTGAACGGCGTCAGCCGCTCCATCTCATAGCCAAGCACACGGGCCAGGTCCCGCTCCGCGGCCAGCGGCAAACTCACGTTGCGTTCCAGCACCCAGGACGCAGGCACGCGCAGGTGCACCGGCTCTCTCCTCGCCCGTCCGCCGAGGGCCGCCCGCAACCCCGGCGCGCCCGCATCGTCGCTGCGCACCTCCGCCACGCGCTGCTCCACGCCGCGCCGGCGGCGGCGCATCGCCAGCACGCCGGGCACGCTGAAATCGGCTATCAGCGCATCCTCGCCGCCCGGCTGGCTGAACAGCCGCGCCGGCAGCAGCGTGCGAAGCTGACTGCCCCACCACTCCAGGAACTCGACGAGCAAATAGCCTCCGCCCCAAGCTGCGCGGCAACCCGCGCGTCGCGCTGGCGTTACCGTGCCCTGGTGCCGAAGGAAAGCGCCGCGTGGGCGCGTTGCCAGATGTTAACCAAACTGGGGTTAGCAGAGGCAAGGAAGAAAGTAGTCCTTTTTTGCAAAAAAGGACCAAAAAACTTTTACTACCCCGCATTTGCACCAGCGGGGTGCCTTCTGGGAGCACGCGCGTTGCGGCGTCGTCAGAGTAAAAGTTTTTTGCTTCTTTTTTTCAAAAAAGAAGGCCTTCCTTGCTGCGCTGCTAGAAACGCATTGAAACCCGGAAACTAGTAAGCCACCTTACGTTCTACTCGCAGTCACACAGGCGGCCGGCTCCTTATGGGCATTGTAAAATTCGCGCTGAAATACCCGCACACGTTCTACGTGGTGGCTATCTTGATGCTGTTCCTCGGCGTCAGCTCGATCCTGATTGCGCCAAAAGACATTTTCCCCGGCATCAACATCCCCGTCGTCAGCGTGATCTGGCAGTATACCGGCCTTACGCCCGAAGAGATGGAGCAGCGGGTCAGCACCTATAGCGAGTATTCCATCAGTTCGTCGGTCAACGACATCAAGAACATTGACAGCCAGACGCTGTCCGGCATCTCCGTCGAGCGGATCTACTTCCAGCCGAACGTGAACGTGGACCTGGCCATCGCGCAGATTGTCTCGGCGTCCAACTCCATACGCGCTCTGATGCCCACCGGCATTCAGCCGCCGACGATCGTGCAATACAACGCGTCTTCCGTGCCCGTCCTCTCCATCAGCCTGTCGTCGGACAAGCTGAACGAACAGCAGCTCTACGACTACGGCATCTACCAGATGCGCCAGCAACTGGCTCCCATACAGGGCATCACGCTGCCCACGCCGTATGGCGGCAAATACCGCCAGATCATGGTCGACCTCGACCCGGATGCGCTGCGTGCCCAAGGCCTGACGCCAAACGACGTGGTCACCGCGGTGAACGCCCAGAGTCTGACGCTGCCATCCGGCGACGCCAAGATGGGCGACCGCCAGTTCATCATACGCGTCAACGCCTCTGCGCAGTCGATCGAGGCGTTGAACAACGTGCCGATACGCCAGGTCGGCGGCACCACCGTGTATCTGCGGGACGTGGCGCATGTGCGCGACGGCTGGGCGGTGCAGCAGAACATCGTGCGCACCGAAGGTCAGCGCAGCGTGCTGCTCACCATCATCAAGAACGGTGATGCCTCCACGCTGGACGTGGTGAACCGCGTCAAGGCGGCGATGCCGGGCATCCAGAAAGCCGCACCGCCCGGCATGAAGATATCACTGCTGTTCGACCAGTCGGTGTTCGTGCAGAACGCCATCAGCTCCGTGCTGCGCGAAGGTGCGATCGCCGCCGGCCTGACCGCGCTGATGATACTCATCTTCCTCGGCTCCTGGCGCTCGACGGTCGTGGTGATGGTCTCCATCCCGCTGGCCATCCTCACCTCGATCGCCGTGCTGACCGCGCTGGGCGAGACCATCAACACGATGACCCTGGGCGGCCTGGCGCTCGCCGTCGGCATCCTGGTGGACGACTCCACCGTCACCATCGAGAACACCCACCGGCTGCTGGATGAGGGCGGCGATTTCGA
>CAXTCL010000326.1:0-2568 GCA_964242035.1 uncultured Acetobacteraceae bacterium
GGCGGGCCTGGCAGACATGGCACCGGCGCGCCTCATACTCCCGCAACATCGGGCTACGCGCGTCCTGGAGCTCTGCGGCATCTCGCCCCTCCGCCGCCGCTTGACTTGGCAGCAGTCCCGGCGCTGGGTCGTATGCTTCCGGCGGCGGTCCATCGCCCGCCTGTGCGCCAGAACCTGCCGCGGTGTTGTCATGCGTTCCCAGCGGCTCGCTCATGCGAGACGCCCCAGCCTGCCCGGATCAAGCGCCTGCACGATCTGGCGTCCTATCCCGCCGGCACGGCTTGGGCTGCGCAGCCAGCCATGCACTCGATGGCATTCGGGGATGTCCTCGATGAACGCGGACGGCATTGCGTAGCCGCGGCGGAAGTCACAGTGTGAGATCGTCACCCGCCGCATGCCGCGCGTGATCGCCACGTACGCGAGCCTTCGTTCTTCCTCCGGGTCACCATAACTTGGCGGAAACACTCCGGCCTCCCACGCGGGCAGGAAAACGTGTGGAAACTCCAGGCCCTTGCCCTTGTGCAGGGTCATCAGCCGCACCCGGCCGGTCGCCTCCTCGTTCGGGCCGGCAGTCGACAGCGCGGCGTGGTCGAGCAGCTCGCGCGCCGTGTGGAAGCTGCCCGCGAGCTGGATCAACTCCTGGATGTTGTCGAGCCGCCCCTCCGTCGTCTCGGCCCGGCTCTCGCGCAGCATGGCCCGGTAGCCGGTCGCGTCCAGCAGCAGCGAGATCTGGTCGGCAAGCGTCGCCGCGCGGTCACTGCCGACGCCCCGGACCGCGTCCACGAAGGCGAGCCCGGCCGACCGGGCGCGCGGCGGCAGGTCGGCAGTTTCCAGCGCGACCAGCAGCGGCACCTGCCGCCAGGCTGCCTCCTCCTCCAGCTTGCCCATCGTCTTCGCACCGAAGCCGCGCGCCGGCTGGTTGATCACGCGCCGCAGCGCCTCATCGGCCTGCACGTCGTCCGGCGTGGCCGACAGGCGCAGCAGGGCCAAGGCGTCCTTGATCTCCCCGCGCTGGTAGAAACCTACGTCTCCCACCAGCATGTAGGGAACGTGCGCGCGCATCAGCGCCTCTTCGAAGCCGCGCGAGAGGGCGTTGCCGCGGTAGAGCACGGCCATCTCGTCCCAGCCCACGCCCTCGGCATGGCGGCGCTGCATCTCGTTCGCCAGGCCGAACGCCTCGGCCGCCGCGTCGCGGAACGCCACGACCTCGATGCGGTCGCCCGTGGGCTTGCGGGTGAACAGGGTCTTGCCGAGCCGGCTGCGGTCTTGCGCGATCACGGCGTTTGCGGCATCCAGGATATGACCCGTCGAGCGGAAGTTCTCCTCCGGCCTGATCTGCGTAGCGCCGGGGAAGTCATTGCTGAAACGCCTGATGTAGCCGATGTCAGATCCTCTCCAACTGTACACGCTCTGGTCATCGTCGCCGACGAAGAAGACCTCGCCGTGTTTAGCGGAGAACAGGCGTATCCAGCTGTATTGCGCGTAGTTGACGTCCTGATACTCGTCGGCCAGCACGCAGTCGAAGCGCCCGGCCCAGCGCTCGCGGTAGGTCGCGTTCACCGTCATGGCGAGCGTCGGCCACAGCAGCAGGTCGCCGAAGTCTGCCGCGTTCGCATCGCGCAGCACCCGCTGGTATTCGGCATAGACCGTCACGCTGGCACGCAGGCCCTCGGCATCGGCCGGGCTGTCGCCGTTGCGCGCTTCGGCGATCATGGCCTCCACCCGCGCCGACGCAGCCTCCGGGGTGATCAGGCTGTCCTTGAACCGGGACAGGCGGTTGCACATCACCTTCAACGGATCGCGGCCCATCGCCGCGGCGTCCTCGCCGCCGGCGAGGTTCATGCCCTTCATGACGCGCCTGACGATGCGTCGGCTGTCGTCGGCGTCCAGGATGTCGAACCCCGGCCGCAGGCGCGCGACCTCCGGCTCGATCCTCAGCTGCCGGGCGCCGAGGCCATGGAAGGTGCCGATCCAGCGCGGGGCCGCCTCGTCGCCGAGCGCCTGCCTGATCCGGCCGGACATCTCCGCCGCAGCCTTGTTGGTGAAGGTGACCGCCAGGACGCGCCCTGCCGGGATGCCGCGTGCCTCGATGCGGTGCGCGACCGCCTGGGTGAGCGTCTTGGTCTTGCCGGTTCCTGCGCCCGCCAGCACCAGCACTGCGCCGCCCTGGGTGGCAGCGGCACGTTGCGGTGCGGTGAGATCGTCCAGCAGCGCGATACAAGCACTCATCATCGCACTCCCCTCAGGCAGCACCAGCCAGTGCCCGTGATCGGCTTGCTGTTATCGGTTCCGTCGGCGAAGCCTGGAAACCAAGGGTTCCACGGCCGCAACCCAGGCAGAGGCCATGCATGGTCTTGCATCACGCCACCTTCCCCCGCAGGACGTCGTTCCAGTCGTCACCGCCGGTCGGGCACAGGCGTTCGAAGCGCACATTCGCGGCGGCGGCCAAGCCGGCGTGCTGCCGTGCGTAGGCCTCGCCGGCCTTGTTCGCGTCCGCTCCGCTGGCAAGCAGCGCCGCCGGGGACCGGGCGATGGCCTGCAGTTCTACCTCAAGTGCCTGGATCGTGC
>CAXTCL010000327.1:0-2536 GCA_964242035.1 uncultured Acetobacteraceae bacterium
GGCGGCTTTGCGGCACGCCGGCGGGCTGGCGCCGCTGCCCGCCGAGCCGCTCTACGTGGATGCGCCCGAGGCGCGCCTGCCGGCCGGCGGCCTGCGGGCGGCGCCGGCATGAGCGGGCCGGTAAAGGCAGGGCCGCTGCACGCCACCGCGCTCTCCGCCATACACGCGCGTGCGTTTCCGGAGGACGAGTTCTGGGACGAGCGCATCATCGCAGGCCAGCTCTCGCAACCCGGCGTGTTCGGGTTCATCGACAGCCGGGGCGGCATGTTGCTGGCGCGCCTGGCCGCCGACGAGGCGGAAGTACTGACGGTGGCCGTAGTGCCCGAACGCCGGCAGCAGGGCATGGGTGCGGCACTGCTGACCCGCGCCGCCGAGGAAGCCCGGCTGCGCGGTGCGGTGCGCATGTTCCTGGAGGTGAGCACGCGCAATCCCGCGGCGCGCGGCCTGTATCAGCAGCTAGGGTATAAGCAGGTCGGGCGCCGGGCGGGGTATTATGCGGATGGGAGCGATGCGCTGGTGCTGAGCAAGGCGCTAGGAAGGTAAGCAAGGCCTTCTTTTTTGAAAAAAAGAAGCAAAAAACTTTCGTTCCCGCGCCGCTTCAGTCGCCTTGGTTTATCCGGAGATAACCGACTGCCGCAAATGCGGGGAGCAAAAGTTTTTTGCTTCTTTTTTGCAAAAAAGAAGGCCTTGCTTGCTTCCTTCCCGCTCACCGCGAACCGGCGTACCGGGCCACCGACAGATCCTCGAACTCGATATTGGGCCGCACCCCGCTCATCAGGTCCGCCAGCAACGCGCCCGACCCGCAGGACATCGTCCAGCCCAGAGTCCCATGCCCGGTGTTCAGCCATAGATTGGCGATCTTCGTAGGCCCGATCACCGGCGGCCCGTCCGGCGTCATCGGCCGCAGCCCGGTCCAGAACTTCGCCCGGCTCACGTCACCGCCATGCGGAAACAGGTCGGTCACCGAATGCACCAGCGTGCGCCGGCGCGGCTCGCGCAGCGTGTTGCTGAAGCCGGCGAGCTCCGCCGTGCCGCCCACGCGTATGCGGTCGCCCAGCCGGGTGATGGCCACCTTGAACGTCTCGTCCATCACCGTGCTGACCGGTGCCTCCGCCTCGTCCGCCACGGGCATGGTGATCGAGTAGCCCTTCACCGGATACACCGGCAGGCTGACGCCGGCCGCGCGCAGCAGCGCCGGCGAGTAGCTGCCAAGGGCCACCACGTAGCTGTCCGCCGTCAGCGTGCCGGCTTTCGTCAGCACGCCGGAGATGCGTCCGCCCTCCACCAGCAGGCGCTCGATGGCCACGCCGTAGCGGAACACCACGCCTGCGGCCTCGGCCAGTGCGGCCAGGCTCTGCGTGAAGATGTGGGCGTCACCCGTCTCGTCGCCGGGCAGCCGCAGGCCGCCCACGAACTTGCCCTGTACGCCGGCCAGCGCCGGCTCCTGCGCGATGCATCCCGCGCGATCGAGGATCGTGTAGGGCACGCCCAGCCGGTCCAGCACCGCGGTGTCGTCGCCCACATGGTCCGCCTGCTTCTGCGTGCGGAACAATTGCAGCAGGCCGCGCTGCCCGTCGTCATACGAAACGCCGGTGATCGTGCGTAGGTCACGCAACTTGTCGCGGCTGTATTCGGCCAGCCGCACCATGCGGCCCTTGTTGCGCGCGTAGGCCTCCGCATTGCAGTTGCCCAGGAAACGCCGCACCCAGTCGAGCAGCGCGCGGTCCGGCACCGGCCAGAACACCAGCGGCCGATGCCGCATCATCATCCACAATATCGCCTTGCGCGGCGTATCCGGCGCGGCCCAGGGCGCGGACATGCCGGGGGACACCTGGCCGGCATTGGCGAAGCTCGTCTCCATGCCGGCCGCGGGCTGGCGGTCGATGACTGTCACTTCATGGCCGGCTTGCGCGAGGTACCAGGCGCTGGTGACGCCGACTACGCCGCTACCCAGGACTAGGATTTTCACGAGATGTCCTAAGAAAGGAAGCAGTTCTTTTTTGAAAAAAAGAACCAAAAAACTTTTTGTCCCTGTCGGCGGCTCCTGAAAAAGTCGCCGACAGGGAGCAAAAGCTTTTTGCTTCTTTGTTTCAAAAAAGAAGGCCTTGCTTTCTTACCCTACGATTTCCTCGGGCTTGAAGAAGAAAGCGATCTCCATCGCCGCATTCTCCGCGCTGTCGCTGCCATGCACCGAATTCGCCTCGATATCTTCCGCGAACTCCTTGCGTATCGTCCCCGGCTCCGCATTCGCCGGATTGGTCGCACCCATGATCTTCCGGTTGGCCGCGATCGCGTCCTCGCCTTCCAGCACCTGCAGCACCACCGGCCCGCTCGTCATGAACGTTACCAGCCCGCCGAAGAACGGCCGCTCGCGGTGCACGCCGTAGAACTCCTCGGCCTGCGCCTTGCTCAGGTGCACGCGGCGCTGGGCGACGATGCGCAGGCCGGCATCCTCGAACTTGGCGTTGATCTTGCCGGTCAGGTTCCGGCGCGTGGCGTCCGGCTTGATGATGGAGAAGGTGCGCTCGGTGGCCAT
>CAXTCL010000328.1:0-2531 GCA_964242035.1 uncultured Acetobacteraceae bacterium
AGCGGCTTGAAGCCGAACACGTTGCCGATGATCGAGGCGGTGAGGTTCGAGATCGAGCCTTCCTCGAACAGGTCGAGGTCATAGGCGATGTAGGCAAACCATTGCCCGGGCGTGCCGGGAACGGGCAATACCTTGTAGGCCTTTGCGCGGTAGTACTCGCTGTCTGTCAGGCGGTCTGTCCAGACCACGGTCCAGGTTGCGGTCGAGGACTCGCCGGCCACGGCGGCGGCGGCTTCCTCGGGGTCCACGCCGTCCTGCGGGGTGATGCGGAACACCGCGAGAATGTCGGTGTCCTTGGGTTCGTATTCGGGCTCCCAATAGCCCATCTGGCGGTATTTCAGGACGCCGGAGCGGTAGCGCTCCTTCATGTCCGTGATCTTGACCTCTTTGCCCGACTCCTCGCCGAGGGTCACCTGATCCATCGTACGCTCTCCCTGCTCGGCCGTGTCTTCTCGGTCCGTTAACCAGACGCTAGACCCGTGGACGGGAAAAAGAAAAGCAAGTTATTGTTGCGTCGTGCACAAGGGATCGCTTGATAGATTTGTATGCGTAACGTCACCGTGCGCCAGTTGCAGATGTTCGCCGAGGCGGCGGATGCGCGATCCTTCGCACGTGCAGCAGAAAACCTGCATGTGTCGCCTGCTGCGATCTCGTTCCAGATCAAGCAGCTCGAGGACATGGCGGGATTTGCGTTGTTCGAACGGACCGGCAAGAAAGCCGCGCTGACGGAGGCGGGCGAAGCGCTGCTCGGCTATGCGCGGATCGTGCTGCAGGCGCTGACGGATGCCGACCAGAGCCTGATGGCGCTGCGCGGTGTGGTCGGCGGGCGGGTCACGCTTGGGGCGGTCTCCACCGCGAAATACATCGTCCCGCACGTGCTGGCGCGGTTCCAGGCGGACTACCCCGGCATCACCATCAACCTGAAATTCGGCAACCGCCACGCCATCGCGCAGGCGCTGGAGCGCGGCGAGATCGACCTGGCCATCATGGGCCAGCCGGACGGCGACAGCGACGTGCTGGCGACCGCGTTCGCGGCCCACCCCTCCGTCATCATCGCGGCGCCCGACCACCGCCTGCTTGCGGCACCCAGCCTGCGCATGGCGGACCTGGCGGGCGAGCGGCTGATCACGCGAGAGGACGGGTCCGGCACGCGCCGGCTGATGGAGCAGGCCTTCCTGACGGCAGGGGTGGCGCCGCGTATCGGCATGACCACGGACAGCAACGAGACGATAAAGCAGGCGGTGATGGCGGGCATGGGGATCGCGGTGATCTCGCGCCATACGATCGGGCTGGAGCTGGCGCTCGGGCTGGTGCGGCTGCTGCCTGTGCAGGATTTTCCGGTGATGCGGGCCTGGTTCGTGGTGCGGCGGCGGTCCATGCCGATGATGCCGGCGCATGGGTGCCTGCAGCGGTTTCTGGTGGAGCATGGGGAGGCGGTGATCGGGGCGCTGGCGGCGGGGTATGGGCGGGCGGCGAGGAAGTAAGGAAGAAAGGAAGGCCTTCTTTTTTGAAAAAAGAAGCAAAAAACTTTTGGTCCCTGTCGGCGCGTGCTGAAACGTTCGCTGACAGGGAGCAAAAGTTTTTTGCTCCTTTTTTTTCAAAAAAGGACTGCTTGCTTACTGCGCCGATAACCAGGCGAGATCTATCATTCCTGATACCGGAGCACCGGCGTAGGCCGTGACCGGCAGCCCAGGCTCGCCGAGGTGGTTGACCACCGTCAGCGCGCCTGGGAACGGCCCTGTGCCGCCGTAGGCGCTGACGGTCACCACGCAGCGTAGCCCGGCGCCCTGGGCGCTCCGCAGGCCGTTTAGCGTGTCCTCGAAGGCGACGCAGGCGCTGGCCGGGAGGCCAAGCCGCCGTAGCGCCAGCTCATAGACCTGGGGTGACGGCTTCTTGGCAGCGACTTCATCGCCGGCCGCTATCACCCTGAACGGCTGGCGGCCGAGGGTCGCGCGCAGCAGCGCGTCCACGTTCGGGCGGCTCGTCGTGGTGGCGATGGCCAGGGGTGTTCCTGTCATTTCCGCCTCGCGTAACAGGCGCGCGACCCCGTGCCGCAGCGCCAGTCCACCGGACGCCACCATTTGTGCATAACGCGCCGTCTTGTCCGCGTGCAGTGCCGCGATGTCCTGCGTGGACAGGCTGGCGTCGGGTTCGTGCTCGCGGAGATAGTGCGCGATCCTTTCCTTGCCGCCCGTTACCTCGAGCAGGCGGGCGTACAAGGGCTGGTCCCAGTCGAAAGGGTAGCCTTGCGCGGCGAACGCGGCATTGAAGGCGAGACGGTGCAGCTCCTCGGTTTCCGCCAGGGTGCCGTCGACGTCGAAGATCAGGGCTGCGGGTTGCATGTTCGGCCTTCTGATACCTTGCGGCTGTGAGATTGACACACAGAAAGCAAGCAGTCCTTTTTTGAAAAAAAGGACCAAAAACTTTTGCTCCCTGTCACGCGAAAGCGTGCTCCCGCACGACCGGCGGCTGCTGAAACACGGCGCGACAGCGGACCAAAAGTTTTTTGCTTCTTTTTTTCAAAAAAGAAG
>CAXTCL010000329.1:0-2493 GCA_964242035.1 uncultured Acetobacteraceae bacterium
CCTCTACAAGCTCTGCCGCTCGAAAGCCTACCTGTTCCGCGGCGTGCAGATCCGCTGGTCTTGCGAGCCCGCGCTGATCCCCGCCCGCGACCAAACCCCGCCCGACGCCACGCTGCACTTTCCCGGGGGCCTGCGCGACAGCCTGCAAGCCGACATCGCCGAGGATACGGCAGCCACGCCGCAAATCTGGGCCGGCGAGGCCAAGCTGCCCGACGCGCCTGACGGCCGCCCGTCCGGCCGTGTCGAGTGGGCCGCCACCTGGCTGGAGCGCGGCGAGGCGTTCCTCAACTCCTACACCAACACCGTCCCCACGCCCGCCGGCGGCACGCACGAGACCGGCCTGCGCAACGCGCTACTGAAATCCCTCCGTGGCTGGGGCGAGCAACGCGCCAACAAGCGCGCCGCCCAGGTCACCGCCGAGGACGTCACCTCCACGCTGGCCGCCAAGCTGTCCGTCTTCCTGCGCGACCCGCAGTTCCAGGGCCAGACGAAGGAGAAGCTGACCAGCCCGGAAGCCACCCGCCTGGTGGAGACCGCCTTGCGCGACCGGTTTGACCATTTCCTCGCCGGCGACCCTGCCCACGCCGACAACCTGCTGGCCTTCATCATCGAACGCGCCGAGGAACGCCTCCGCCGCCGCGAACAGAAAGACACCCCGCGCAAATCCGCCACCCGCCGCCTGCGCCTCCCAGGCAAGCTCACCGACTGCACCAAGGAAGGCGTGGCCGAAACCGAACTCTTCCTGGTGGAAGGCGACAGCGCCGGCGGCTCCGCCAAACAGGCCCGCGCCCGCGAAACCCAGGCCGTCCTCCCCCTACGCGGAAAGATCCTCAACGTCGCCAGCGCCAGCACGGAAAAGCTGAGGCAGAATCAGGAACTGAAAGATCTCGTCGAAGCCCTGGGCTGCGGCGTAGGCGACCGCTTCGACTCCGCGCGCCTGCGCTACGGCAAGATCATCATCATGACGGACGCCGACGTGGACGGCGCCCACATCGCCTCCCTGCTGATGACATTCTTCTACCGCGAACTCCCAGACCTGATACGCCAAGGCCGCGTCTACCTCGCCCAACCCCCACTCTACAAACTCACCCAGGGTGCGAAATCGGTGTACGCGATGACCGAGCGCGACCGCGACCGCAAAATCAAATCCGCCTTCAAGGCAAACACGAAAGTCGAAATCAGCCGCTTCAAGGGCCTCGGCGAAATGCCCCCCTCCGCGCTGAAAGAAACCACCATGGACCCGACAAAGCGCACCCTGCTGAAAGTGGTCATCGCCACAGAAGACCGCGCCACCACCTCCACCCTTGTAGAATCCCTGATGGGCCGCAAACCAGAACTCCGCTTCGCCTTCATCCAGGAAAACGCCCGCACGGTAGAAACCGTGGATGTCTGAGCTACCAGCCACCGAAGGCACGGACCCGCGCTACCTGCACCTGGCCGAATGGCCCTCCGAAGTGGCGCTGGACGCGCTGCTGGAGGCCCAGCTCGCCGCAGTCGCCGCCGTCCGCCCGGCGCTCACCGCCATCGCCGCCGCGGCAGACGAAGCCGCCACCCGCCTGCGCAGCACCGCCGGCCGCCTCATCTACTGCGGCGCCGGCACGTCCGGCCGCATCGGCGTGCAGGACGGCGCCGAGCTGCCCCCCACCTTCAACTGGCCGCAAACCCGCCTGGCCCTGCTCATCGCCGGCGGCCCCCAGGCCCTGACCCAAGCCGTGGAAAACGCCGAGGACCGCACCGACCGGGCCGCCACCGACATCGCCGCCCTCTCACCCACCGCGCACGACGTGCTCATCGCCATCGCCGCCAGCGGCGCCACGCCCTACCCGCTCGCCTGCCTGCGCCTGGCCGCAGAAGCCGGCGCCCAAACCATAGCGATCGCCAACAGCCCCGGCGCGCCACTCCTCGCCGCCGCCACACACCCCATCCTGCTACAAACCGGCGCCGAACCAATCGCCGGCTCCACCCGCCTAAAAGCCGGCACCTCGCAGAAAGTAGCCCTGAACCTGCTCTCCACCACGATCATGCTGCGCCTCGGCCACGTCTATCGCGGCCAGATGGTGGACATGCAGGCCCGCAACGAAAAACTGCGCGGCCGCGCCGTCCGCATGGTGCGCAGCCTGACCGGGTGCGACGACGCAGCCGCCCGCGACGCGCTGTCGCACACGGACGGCCACGTGAAGGCGGCGGTGCTTGTGGTGCACGGCATAGCGGCGCCGGACGCGTCCCTTGCAGCCTGCGACGGCGATCTGGGGCGCGCCTTGCGGGAGAGAAAAACAAGCAAGGAAGGCCTTCTTTTTTGAAAAAAAGAAGCAAAAAACTTTTGACTCCGCTGTCGCGCGCCCGGACTTGATGAGTCCGGGCCTGCAACGAACCTCCGGCACGGCCCGGCCAATTCAATAACTGTTTGCGGACGAAACACCCTGTTCGCATGCGCGGGTCAAACCCAGTTTCTCTGTTCGGTTTGAGCGCCGTTTCTCCGTCCCGGCCTGCAAC
>CAXTCL010000330.1:0-2483 GCA_964242035.1 uncultured Acetobacteraceae bacterium
CCCATGGCGCGCAAAAAGGCGCAGGTGCTGCCCTTGCCGTTGGTGCCGGCCACGTGGATCACCGGCGGCAGGTGGTCCTGCGGATCGCCGAGCTGGTGCAGCAGGCGCTCGACCCGGCCCAGGCTGAGGTCGATCAGCTTGGGGTAGAGGCTTTGCAGGCGGTCGAGTATGGCGTCGGCGCGGCCGGATGCGGGCGGCAGGCGGGGCAAGTCAGGCAAGCAAGCAGTCCTTTTTTGAAAAAGAGGACCAAAAAACTTTTATCTTCCCGAATTTGCACCAGTCGCGCGCGCCAGGAAACACCGAAGCCGCCAAGCGTCGGAGTAGCAAAAGTTTTTTGCTTCTTTTTTTCAAAAAAGAAGGCCTTGCTTGCTTCACTGCTCCGCCGTCGCAGCCGTCTCCGGAGCAGGCTCGGCCACGATCTCCGATGCGACGTCCGAAGGCGCATAAGGCTGCAACAACCGGATCACCCGCCCCAGCGTCTCACGCAACTCCGTCCGCCGCACCACCATGTCCACGATGCCGTGCTCATAGAGGTATTCCGAGCGCTGGAAGCCTTCCGGCAGCGTCTCGCGCACTGTCTGCTCGATGACACGCGCGCCGGCGAACCCGATCAGCGCGCCAGGTTCGGCGATCTGGATGTCGCCCAGCATGGCGAAGCTGGCGGTGACACCACCCGTCGTCGGGTCCGTCAGCACCACGATGAACGGCAGCCGCGCCTCGCGCAGCAGCATGGCCGCGATCGTGGTGCGCGGCATCTGCATCAGGCTGACGGCACCTTCCTGCATGCGCGCGCCGCCCGACGCGGTGAACACCACCAGCGGCGCCTGCTGCAGCACCGCCAGGCGCGCGGCCGCCACGATCCCCTCACCCACCGCGGCGCCCATGCTGCCGCCCATGAAGTTGAACTCCATCACCGCGACGACGGCGCGCGCGCCCTCGATGGTGCCGTGCGCTACCACAAGGGCGTCTTCCAGCCCGGTCTTAACGCGTGCCTCGCGCAGGCGTTCGGCGTAGCGCTTCTGGTCACGAAAGGTGAGCGGGTCCGCCGGTGCCTTCGGCAATTCGATGCGGGTGAAGCTGGCCTCGTCGAACGTCCAATCCAGCCGTTCCAGCGCGGTGCCGCGCATGTGGTGACCGCAATGCGGGCACACGCGCTGATTTTTCTCCAACTCTTTGGTGAAGACCATCTGCTCGCAGGTGTTGCATTGCGACCAGAGATTGTCCGGCACGTCCGGACGCTGGCCGAGCAGCGTGCGTATGCGCGGGCGGACGTATTCGGTGAGCCAGCTCATTTCAGAAGTCCACGTTTGATTTCATTGGTAGGAGAAGCCAGCAAAGTTCAACGGCGACGAGTGCAGCGGTGATCGCGAACATCCGCATCAAGACGGCTGAAACCGGTCGATAGTCGACGGATACGGAAGATCGCTTCCACAGCGGAGAGGTCCAGTGCGTGGTCAACGGTGCGAAAACCCAACGCAGATGTACAGCGGCCAGAACAGAAAAAGGCAGAGGAAGAAGAACAGATAAACCGCTGAATGAATGGGCGTGCGGTCGGTGGAAGGTACTACGATCAAAACGCCAATTGCCGTAGCGAGGATCGGGCACAACAGATTTGCTGGGAAGAGAGACCCGATCAGGCTTTTCGCCGACGGGATCATGCCGTTACGCGATCCCGCCAACCCTTCCCTGACCCAGGCGAGCAGGAACGCCACGCCGACTACGATTGCGGGCCAAGCCGTAAACGCGCCTACGATCAAGAAGTATCTAGCGGAGGTCATCAGTCATCTGACTCTGTTCGATCCGCGCCTGTGAGACTGCACTTGCGAGCGCGCGAACCTGATCGAGAACGCGCCTGACCGTATCCGGCCTTGCGCGCCCTTTCTCATCGAGACTGGAGGCGAGCGTATCGATCAGAGCCGAGGCAACAACTGCACCGTCCGCAGCGCGAACCGCCGAGGTCGCTTGTGCGGGTGTACGCACACCAAAACCGACCGCTATGGGAAGATCGGTCACAGCTCGTATTCTGGGAATGGCTGCAGCAAGTTGATCAACAGACGCGGTGTGCGTGCCTGTAACCCCGGTGATGCTGACGTAATATACGAACCCCGAACACCCCAGTAGCACCTGCGGCAGGCGCGCATCGTCCGTGGTGGGCGCAACCAGCCGGATAATGTCCAGCCCATGTTCGGCGGCGTGGCCGGCCAGCAAGGCGGCCTCTTCCGTCGGCAGGTCGACCACGATCAGCCCGTCCACGCCGGAAGCGGCGGCATCCAGGCAGAACCGCGCCGGGTCATAGGCCAGGATCGGGTTCAGGTAGCCCATGAGCACGATCGGCGTGGTGTCGTCCTCGGCCCTGAACTCGCGCACCATCGCCAGCGTGTGACAGACCGAGCCGCCGGCCAGCAACGCGCGCCGCCCGGCCGCCTGTATGGTGGGGCCGTCCGCCATCGGGTCGGTGAACGGCATGCCGATCTCGATCAGGT
>CAXTCL010000331.1:0-2464 GCA_964242035.1 uncultured Acetobacteraceae bacterium
CGAGGTGAAATCGTGCCGGCCGAGCAGGTGGGCGGCGGCAAGCTGCATGACGGGGACGTCTAGTGGGCGCGGCAGGTGCCAGATGCGATGGGCCAGCAGAGCGGGGCGGGCGGGGCGGTTGAGTATGCGGAAGAGGTAGGCGCGGCCCGTGGCGGTGAAGCGGGCGCTCCAGTTGTCCGGCACGGCGGCGGCGCGCAGCACGGCGATGGGGTGCGGTTTGAGGTGGTAGTTCAGCGCGGCGAGGAGCTGTTCGGGCGCCATGAGGCGGGCGAGGTCCAGGTGGGCGACCTGGCCGGTGGCGTGAACGCCGGCATCGGTGCGGCCGGCGGCGGTGGCGGCGACGGGGCCGCCGGCGAGGCCCGCGGCGGCTTCCTCCAGGGCGGATTGTATGGACGGGCCGGTAATCTGGCGCTGCCAGCCGACGAAGCGTGTGCCGTCATATTCCAGCAGCAGGGCCCAGCGCGTCACGCGAGGGCTAGGTCCTGCCAGCCCTGCAGGCCGCGCAGGAAGGCGGCGCCGTCGGCGGCGGGGCGGCCGGCGCGCTGCACGCGCAGGAGGCGCAGCGCGCCGGTGCCGCAGGCGACGGTGAAGTCCGGGGCGATGATGCGGCCGGGCTGGGCGGGGGCGGACAAGGGGGGCGCGGACAGGGCGGCGGGTTCGGCCTGCAGGATCTTCAGGGTGTCGGCGCCGAGCGTGGCATAGGTGCCTGGCCAGGGGGTGAGGGCGCGTACGCGGCGGTCCAGGGCGGCGGCGTCCTGGGTGAAGTCCAGATGGCCGTCGGCGCGGGTGAGCTTGGGGGCGTAGGTGGCGCCCTCTGCCGGCTGGGGGGTGGCTGGCGGCAGGTCGGCCAGGGCTTGCACGGCCAGGGCGGCGCCGAGGGCGGCGAGTTGGTCGAACAGCTCGGGGGTGGTGGCGCGGGGGGCTATGGGGATGGTGGCGCGCAGGCGAATGGGTCCGGTGTCCAGGCCCTCGTCCATCTGCATGATGGTGATGCCGGTCTCGGCGTCGCCGGCGAGCAGGGCGGCGTGGATCGGGGCGGCGCCGCGCCAGCTTGGCAGCAGGCTGGCGTGTATGTTCAGGCAGCCGAGCCAGGGGGCTTCCAGCATCTCGCGCGGCAGGATCAGGCCGTAGGCGGCGACGATGGCGGCATCCAGGTTCAGGGCGGCGAAGGCTGCGTGTTCGGCGGGGTCGCGGCGGATGCGGGTGGGGGTGCGTACGGGCAGGTCCATGGCGTCGGCGGCCAGGTGGACGGCGCAGCGGGTGAGCGCCTGGCCGCGGTTTGCGGGGCGGGGGGGCTGGCAATAGACCGCGGCGATTTCGTGGCCGGCTTCGGCGAGCGCGTGCAGAGCAGGGACAGCGAAGGGTGGGGTGCCGAGGAAGGCTAGGCGCATTTTGGGGCGGGCAAGGGGGGTGGGCCTTTTTCGGTGGGATTGTCGTCAGGCGCCGGTGCTTTTCGGGGCGGTGCGTGGTGTGGCGACGGGGCATTAAATACCAAGGGCACGAACGACACCAAGAACACGAAGAAGAAAGCAACGGCTTCGTGGCGCGACGTCCTGCTATACCAGCCCGCTGTGAGGTTGCTTATTGCGCAAGCAAGAAACGCCTTCTTTTTTGAAAAAAAGAAGCAAAAAACTTTGATTCCTGCGCAGGTTCTGCAGGCTCGCTTTGTCTGGACGCGCCCGGCTGCCGCTGATGAGGGATAAAAAAAGTTTCACGCTTAACGCGGGTCGGTCTAAAAGGCGACGTTTCCAGAAAGCGCTCCTTCAGTCACGTCCCCGCAAGCGTCCGCACTCGCCGACAGGGAGCAAAAGTTTTTTGGTTCTTTTTTTCAAAAAAGAACTGCTTGCTTGCCTTCACTTTATCGCAGCGAGCTTGATCTCCTTGGCCAGCTTGCGCATCAGCATGTTGCGTTTCAGCACCGAGATGTGGTCCACGAACAGCACGCCGTCGAGATGGTCCAGCTCGTGTTGCAGGCAGGCGGCCATCAGGCCGTCAGCGTCTATTTCGCGGCGTTTGCCGTCAAGGTCTGAGTAGCCGACGCGCACCTGGGCGGGGCGGGAGACGTCCGCGTACTGGTTGGGTAGGGACAGGCAGCCTTCCTCGCGGGTGGCCCAGTCCTCGCTGACGCGCAGGATTTCCGGGTTGATGAGCACGATGGGGGCGCGCGTGTCGTCCGGCATCAGGTCCACGACGGCCAGGCGCAGGCCGACATCGACCTGCGGGGCGGCCAGGCCGATGCCTGGGGCTTTGTACATCGCGTCGAACATGCGGGGCACGAGGAGGCGGACGCGGTCCATGTCCTCGATTTTTATCGCGCGGGCCTTGGTCTTCAGGGCTTTGTTCGGGGCGATCAGGATGGGGAGGGTGGGGTCGTCTTCGTCCATCTGCGGTGTTTATGAGGCGGCAAGTAGAAAGCAAGCAGTCCTTTTTTGAAAAAAAGGACCAAAAAACTTTTGCTTCCTGT
>CAXTCL010000332.1:0-2445 GCA_964242035.1 uncultured Acetobacteraceae bacterium
CGCTCCCGCGTCTGCCCGAACCCGTATGCCCAGGCGGCGAACGCAATCAGCAGGAAGCTTGCGAAGATCGCCGCCAGCCCCGTCTGGTCGGTCTGCTGGCTCGCGACCCACACCATCCACAGCGAAGCGGCATACATCGGAAACGCCAGCAGGTGCTTCAGCGTGTCCATCCACGCGCCGGGCTTGGGCAGCAGTCGCGCCGTGGCCGGGCTGAGCGCCAGCGCCGCATACGGCGCCGCCAGTCCTAGCCCGAGCGCCACGAAAATCGCCATCCCCTCTGCCGGCGGCATCGCCAGCGCCGCGGCCAGCGCCGCCCCCATGAACGGCGCCGTGCAGGGCGTGGCCACCACCACCGCCAGCAGCCCGGTGAAAAAGCTGCCGCGCGAGGCGAGCTTCTGCCCCGCGCCGGCCATCTGCCCGCCCACCAGGAACACGCCGGACAGGTTCAGCCCGATCACGAACAGCAGCCAGCCCGTGGCGGTAGTGAACACCGCCGACTGAAACTGCACCCCCCACCCCGCAGCGCCGCCCGCCGCGCGCGCCGCCAGCGTCAGCCCGCCGATGGCGCAGAACGCCGCCACCACGCCCAGCGTGTAGAACGCCGCCTCCCGCCGCACATGCGCCCGCGCCGCCCCGGACAGCCGCGCCAGGGACAGCGCCTTGATCGCCAGGATCGGCAACACGCACGGCATCAGGTTCAGTATCAGCCCGCCGGCAAACGCCAGCACCAGCGCCTCCAGCAGCCCGGGACCGGCCGGCCGGTCCACCGGCAGCGCCGCCCCGGTCGCGGTGACCGTCAGCGCCTCGCTCTGCCCGCCGGTATCGGTCAGCACCAGCACGCCGGCCAGGGACGTCAGCGGCGCGTGCACCGGAGACAGCGCCAGCGACAGCCGGTCCGCAGACACGCGCAGCACCTGCTTGGCACCCTGCTCGATCACCCCCGCCTCTGCCGGAAAGAACTGCGCCGCCCGCAACGACAGATGCGGTGCCTCCAGCCACAACACGCCCTGCGCCGTCACATGCGCCGCGAACGGGCTGGCCCGCGGCATGCGCGCATCCGCGGTCTGGAACAGCGCCGCCTGCGCGCCGGGCGCACCGGTGCCGGCCGGCAGGTCCAGGCGAAAAACCGCATCCTCCGGCACGCAGACAGTGGCGCAGACCAGCCAGGTCGCATGCGCGGTAATGACGCCCGCATGGTTCGCAATGACCGCCGCAGGCAGCAGCACGTCGCCTGTGTAGGCGTAACTGGTGAACGGCCCCTCGTGCAGCAGCTCGGGCGTCGGGTACTGGATCGGCCCCGCCTTGGCGCCCGTCACCTCCAGCGTCGGCGGGGCACCCGCATCGCCAGGGTTGGACCAGTACGTGTGCCAGCCAGGCGCCACCTTCAGGTGCAGGCCGATCCGGAATGGCTTGCCCGGCACCATGCTGTCTGACTCGCTGACCAGCGTGGCGCTGCCGCGCGCGTTGGTCATGGCCGCGCTCTCGCTGGCGGCGGCAGGGCCGGCTGCCAGCAGAAGGAGCAGGGCTGTCAGGAGACGCATGGGGGATCCTAGGAAGTAAGGAAGAAAGGCCTTCTTTTTTGAAAAAAAGAAGCAAAAAACTTTTGTCCCCACGCCGCGGAGGGGCACAGCCTGTTCCTGCAGGCGCGCGCCTCGGGTGACCAGCGCAGGCCATCGTGCAGCCGCAGGAGCAAAAGTTTTTTGCTTCTTTTTTTCAAAAAAGAAGGCCTTTCTTTCTGTCAATGGACCTCCCCATCCAAGACGCCCTACCCGCCCTCCTGCAAACCCTCGCCACCACCCCCAACGCCATCCTCGTAGCCCCCCCAGGCGCCGGCAAGACCACCGGCGTGCCCCTCGCTTTGCTCCACGCCCCCTGGCTCGCCGGCCAGCGTATCCTCATGCTCGAACCCCGCCGCCTGGCTACCCGCGCCGCCGCCGCCCGCATGTCTGCCTTGCTCGGCGAACCCGTCGGCACCACCGCCGGCTACCGCACCCGACTGGACAGCGCCGTCTCGCCTACCACCCGCATCGAGGTCGTCACCGAAGGCCTCCTCGTCCGCCGCCTGCAATCAGACCCTGGCCTGGACGGCGTAGCCTGCGTCATCTTCGACGAAATCCATGAACGCGGCCTGGACGCCGACCTCGCCCTCGCCTTCTGCCTGGACCTGCAGCGCGCCCTCCGCCCGGAACTCCGCCTGCTCGCCATGTCCGCCACCGCCGACGGCGCCCGCCTCGCCGCCCTGCTGGACGGGCCCGTGGTGGAAAGCGCCGGCCGCATGCACCCCGTCGCCCAGCACCACGCCGCGCGCGACATCCCCGGCCCGCGCGACCTCGCCGACGCCATGGCCCGCGCCATACGCGCCGCCCTGGCCGCGCACACCGGCGACATCCTCGCCTTTCTGCCAGGCATGGGCGAAATCCGCCGCACCGAGCAGGCCCTGTACGG
>CAXTCL010000333.1:0-2425 GCA_964242035.1 uncultured Acetobacteraceae bacterium
GCCGCCGACAGGGAGCAAAAGTTTTTTGGTCCTTTTTTCAAAAAAGGACTGCTTGTCTTCCTTTTTGTGCGACGCCCGGCCGCATGCTAGCGTCCCATCGCGAGGAGAGCGCAATGACACAGATAGAAGGCCCCCCACCTTCCGAAGCGGACGCCCCGTCCCGCCCGCCGGTCGTGGTCAAGAAATACGCCAACCGCCGGCTCTACAATACCGAGAGCTCCAGCTACATCACGCTCGACAACCTGGCCGACATGGTGCGCGCAGGGCGGGACTTCGTGGTGTACGACGCGCGCACAGGCGACGACATCACCCGCTCCGTGCTCACCCAGATCATCGTGGAAGAGGAGAGCAAGGGCCGGGCCTTGCTGCCCACCACCTTCCTGCGCCAGCTCATCGGCTTCTATGGGGACAGCGTGGGCGGCATGGTGCCCCGCTACCTGGAACACACGATGTCCGCCATCGCCCGCCAGCAGGAGCAGATGCGCGAGGCGATGCAGCAGACCATGGGCAGCCTGATGCCGCCGGGGTTCGACGAGATGCGCCGGCAGAACATCGCCATGATGGAGCGCGCGATGGGGCTGTTCAGCCCGTTCTATCGGCCGCAGGCAAACCAATCCGAGCCTGGCGCGCCGGCGGCCGAAGCCTCGCCCGAAGCGGATGCGGCGAGCCGGATCGAGGCGCTGCAACAGGAGGTGGAGCATCTGCGGCTCATGCTGGCCGGCCGCGCGGCGTACGCACCCGCACTTGCCCCCTCACCAGGCCAGGCGCCGTCGCCTGGCCTGGCACGCTCCCGCCGCAAGCCGGACGACAACGGAGCGTAACAAATAAATTGATTATGGTGCGAAACTAAACATACTTTGCTGCAACAGCCAGGCTATGTTATCCCGGATGCAGACCGAATCAACGGTCAACAAAAAGTGATCACGATCCTGGACGGCGTCGGAGAAAGCGGCCGGCAGGAACAGGCCACGATCACGCCGCCCTATGCTGGAGGCATTGATGACAAACGTGGATGCAAGCGAGCGGGCCGACGATCCCGAAGCCCTGGAACAAGGCATTGTCCGGCCGAGCCCACGTGCGAACAACGCCGACCGGCACGTGGGCGCCCGCATACGCGAACGCCGTGTCATGCTCGGCCTGTCCCAGCAACAGCTCGCGGTGATGATCGGCGTCACCTATCAGCAGGCGCATAAATACGAGCGCGGCCTGAACCGCATATCCGCCGGCAGGCTCTACGACATCGCCGGCGTGCTGAGCGTTCCGATCTCCTGGTTCTTCGAAGGCATGCAGGAAGATGCGACGGCCCTCGAAATGAGCCCGCGGCAGCGCATGTGCCTGGAGCTGGCGCGGAACTTCGCCATGATCGACAACCTCAAACACCAGGAGGCGCTGAGCCAAATGGCGCGCGCACTGGCCCAGGCGGAGGCCGCTACGGCGGCGTGAGCGTGGCCAAGGAAGCAAAGCCTTCTATTTTGTAAAAAAGAGGCAAAAAACTTTTGTCCTGACGCTGTTAGAGTAGCTTCGACGCTGCCGAAGGCACCCGAACGCTGTAAGGACGCTTTGCCTTTGACGGACATCACGGGCGACCCGCGCGATGATACGGATGACCCGCCAGGATCGACTGCGCCCGGTATAGCTGTTCGGCCAGCAGCACACGCACCAGCATGTGTGGCCAGGTCAGCGGCCCCAGCGAGACGCCGGCATCCGCGCGGTCCAGAACCGGACGCGCCAGCCCCTCCGCCCCACCGACCACAAAATTCACCGCCCGCCCGCCGGACAGCCATGCCTCAAGCCGCGCGGCCAGCGCCTCGCTGGACAGCGCCGCCGCCCCGCTGTCGAGCGCCACCATCCACGCGCCGGCCGGCACCGCCGACAGCAGCGCCTCGCTTTCCCGCCGCTTGATCTCGGCCGGGGCGCCGTGCCCGTCCGGCAGCTCCGTCACCGCCAGGCGCGGACGGAGCCGCGCATTGTAGCGCTCGAACAGCTCGGCTTCCGGCCCCGCCCGCAGCCGGCCTATGGCGACCAGGCGCATCAGCCAGGGTGCGGCGCGCCGAACACCACACTGTGCATGATGCGCCCCGGCATCAGCGTGAAGCCCCCGGCGATGATCAGCGCACCGGCGAACAGTGACACCATCGCGATGGCATGGCGCCGCACCCGGTGCCTGCGCGCATGCAGCACGGCGAACGGCAGCACGGCCAGGGTGACCACGGAGATCACGTGCACGAAGCTGAACGCCCCCTGCGCCAGCACGCGTATGCCGAAGGAGCTGAGCGCGATGGCGGCCATGATGGCGACCCAGGCGTAGCCGATCGTGCGATGCGGCAGCGTGCCTTTGGGGGCTGCGAGCTGGACGGTGCCCAGCGCCAGGGCAGCCAGCGCCAGGAAGGCGTGCACCTGGAAAAGGAGCGGTGCTTCGAGGAGC
>CAXTCL010000334.1:0-2371 GCA_964242035.1 uncultured Acetobacteraceae bacterium
AAGGACGACTGTCCTTAGCGGGGTCCAGGGGCAGAGCCCCTGGCCTTCCTTCCTTCACGTCACCCAATCGCCGCGGAGACGCACACACCGCCCGCACGGCCCGCCACTCCACCGGTGCCAGCGCAGGCGAGCCGGCGGTGTCCGCCGGCAGGGCCGCGATGCGGCGCGACGTCGCCGGGTGGTCGGACAGGAAGGGCAGGGGCGCGTCTCCCGCCTCGCTGCGCAGCCGTTGGAAGAAGCCGCGCAGGCCGTCCGTCCGCAGGCCCGCACGGCGCAGCGTGGTGACGGCGCTGGCGTCCGCCGCCGCTTCCGCCCGCCGCCCGTAGGACAGTGCGGCCATCTGGCCTGCCACCGACGTACCCCATCCCAGGCTGCGCGCGACCATGTTCAGTGCCAGGCCGCGCAGCATCTCGCGCGTGGGATCGTGGCGGCGCACGTGGCCGATCTCATGGGCCAGCACGCCGGAGAGCTCGTCCGGACTGGCGGCCTCGTCGATCAGGCCGCGCAGCAGAAGTATCCTGCCATCGGGCAAGGTGAACGCGTTGACCAGCCCGGTGTCGAGCACCACCAGGCGTGGCGGCCTGGCCAGGCCGGCGGCCGTGCCCAGGCGCGCGACCAGGTCAGAGAGGGCGGCGTCGGCTGCGGGATCGTCGCAGCTCCTGATGTTGGCCGAGAGAACCCCCTCGATGGCGTTCGACCAGCCGCGCTCGAGTGCCGCCGGCACGAGCGGTGCCGCCAGCGCAGGCAGCCGGTCGATGAAGACTGCGAGCAGGAGCAGGCTGCCGGCGAAGCTTGCGGCGAACGCGCCCCAGCGCCGGGCGGTCCACGGTGACGCGCTGCCGAACGCTACGCCGGCCTGGCGCAGGCCGGCCAGAAGTGCGGCGTCCGTGACGGTCAGGCGGGCCGGACCGGCCTGCCGGAAGGTGGCCGAGTCCGCAGGGGCGCCAAGGTCGCATCGCACGATCCCGGCGAGCACCCAGGGTTCCAGCTCGGCGCCATCGGCGGCCCGCAGACGCAGATGCCGGCCGTCGAGGGTGGCCAGGACAGGCTGGCCGAGTGCGCGCCTGCCGTCGAACAGCGTGGCCTGCGGCATGGGCAATCAGCCTATCCCGGCGCCGGCATCCAGCGCCTGGAACATGCCCTCGCCGTAGCGCGATACCGGTTGGTCGCTGGCGTGCAGGTCCGACAGGTCAGGCACGCCGCTGCCAAGCAGGTTGGCCGCCATGAAGCGCAGGTTGCGGTGGATCACGACGGGCATGCCGAAGCCGAGGGTGAACAGCAGGATGGCGATGTTGCCCAGGGTGAGCCCGAGCACGGCCAGCCCGGTGACCCGGCTGGAGAATTGCAGCGCGCCGAACCGCGTGTGTCCGGTGATGTGGCGGAAATAGGCGGCGGTGAAACTGGCGGAGATGAGCGCGCCGCCGAAGCCCAGCACCAGGTAGGCAACCAGGAGCGCGGGTGTGAGTTGGCTGAACGCGCGCTGGACGACCTGCGGGTCTTGCCCCTGTGTCAGGAGTGCCAGCACCGGCCGCTCGATGAAGAACAGCAGGCCGAACACCACGACCGCCAGCACCACGGTGCCCACGAAGGCGAGCACGAAGCGCAGGTAGACCGCGCCGGCGCGCGTGGCGGCGGCGAAGTGCTGGGTGCCGAAGAAGCTGGCGTTGGTCCGGCGCTCGTAGAGGCGCAGCATCGCCCACGGCGCCATCTGGTAGAAGGTGAGAACGACCAGGAACAGGTAGAGCAGCGAACGCAGGCCGTAGCCCAGCATCGAGCCTGTCACGCCGCCGCGTATGCCGCGCCAGATGGTGTGGTTGAGACGGTAGCGCTGGGCGGAGAAGGGTGCGCCCAGCGCCAGCGTGACCACCACGAGCTCGAACAGCAAGGCGGGCAGCACGGCCAGCGCCTTGCCGCCGTGCGGCAGGTTTGAGGCAAGCAGCGCTGAGGAGACCCCGGCGACCGCGCCCAGCCCGAGGATCACCAGCAGGGCCAGCAGGAACCCCACGAAGAGCTGGCCGCCGGTGCCGTCGTACTCGAAACGCTGCCCGAAGCTGCTGGTGCGCGACCACACGTAGCGGCGCATGCGCGTCACCGCCCAGAACCGCCAGATCCCTAGCGTGACGATGGTCAGCAGCAGGTTGACGAGGAATATCCGGTAGAGCTCACCGATGCGGCCGTCATAGGCAAGGACCGGAGCCGGAGCCGAGGGGGGCGACGTACTGGACGACATGAGCTGCCTTGCGCTTCGATGCCGCACCGTAAATCGTTACGCGAGCGCCGACAAGTTTGCTTGTCGTTACGTGAGGGGCAAAGCAAGCAAGGAAGGCCTTCTTTTTTGAAAAAAAGAAGCAAAAAACTTTTGTCCCCGCGC
>CAXTCL010000335.1:0-2343 GCA_964242035.1 uncultured Acetobacteraceae bacterium
GACAGGGAGCAAAAGTTTTTTGGTCCTTTTTTTCAAAAAAGGACTGCTTGCTTGCTCTGAGTTAGCATTCAGACCGGTTCGTATAATTCGAGAATAATACAAGGAAACGAACATGCGTGGTGTCGTCTTCACCGGGAACAGCACGTTGGCGCTGACCGAGTTCAAGGACCCTGAGCCAGGGCCGAACGATGTCGTGCTGGAGATCAAGGCGTCGGGCATGTGCGGCAGCGATTTGAAGCTGTATCGCCCGCCGGCGGGGGCCGCCTTCGCCGCACTTGGGCTGAAGGACAGCGGCGTGCCGATTATCGCCGGGCATGAGCCTTGCGGCGTGGTCGCCGCGGTGGGCCACGACGTGGACCAGCGCGTTACCAAGGTGGGCGATCGCGTGACGCTGCACCATTATGCCGGCTGCAACGCGTGCGCGCAGTGCCGCACCGGCTGGACGCAGATGTGCGAGAAAGGGGCCGTGGTCTATGGCGTGACGGGCAATGGCGGCCACGCGCCGTATATGAGGGCGGCCGCAACCACGGTGGTTGGCCTGCCGTCCGACATCTCGTTCACCACCGGGGCGGCCATCTCCTGCGGCACCGGCACGGCGTTTGGCGCACTGGTCCGCCTGGATGTGAGCGCGCGCGACACCATCGCCGTGTTCGGCCAGGGCCCGGTCGGGCTGTCCGCCACGCAGCTGGCCGCCGCGATGGGGGCGCGCGTCATCGCCGTGGATGTCAGCGGGGAGCGTGCGTTGCGGGCCAAGGAGTTCGGCGCCAGCGACGTGATCGATGCCAGTACCACCGACCCGGTGGAGGCGATAGGTGCGCTGACCGGCGGCAAGGGCGTGTCCAAGTCGCTGGATACGTCGGGCAGTGCCGCGGGGCGGTCAGGCGCGGTGCGCTGCGCCGGGCTCTGGGGTGTGGTGTGCTTCGTGGGCGAAGGCGGTGACGTGACGCTGAACGTGAGCCCGGAGATCATACGCAAGCAGCTCACCATCGTGGGCTCCTGGACATTGTCGAGCGCCGGGCAGGCGGATTGCGTGCGCTTCATCGCCGAGCGCGGGCTGGATGTGGACAAGCTGTTTACCGACCGTTGGACGCTGGACCAGGCGGAGGAGGCGTATCAGGCGTTCGACAAGCAGGCGGCGGGGAAGGCGGTTTTTGTATTCTAGGCGAAGCAAGCAAGGCGTTCTTTTTCGAGAAGAACAAGCAAAAAGCTTTTGTCTGACTGTCGCGGTCCTATCCGCAAACGCGCGACAGCGGAGTCAAAAGTTTTTGCTTCTTCTTTTCAAAAAAGAAGGCGTTGCTTGCCTTACTGCAGCTTCATCCAGACCGCTTTCGTATAAAGATACTCGTCCACATGCCGGCGCCCGCCCTTGGCGCCGTAACCGCTCATCCGGAAGCCTTCCGACGTGATCGTCGGTTCCGTGACGCCGTAGCAGTTGATCCACATCATGCCCGTGCGCACCGCACGCGCCGCCAGATGCGCCGTGCTGACGTCGCGCGTCCAGACCGCGCCGCCCAGGCCGTAATTGGAATCGTTGGCGAGCCTGATAGCGTCGTCGAAATCGTCGAACGGGATTACCGACGCGACCGGGCCGAAGATCTCCTCACGCGCCACGCGCATGTTGTTGTTGACGTCCGCCAGCACCGTTGGCGGTATGAAGTAGCCGCTGGCGAGCGGGCCCTGCAGGCGCTCGCCGCCGGAGACGATGCGCGCGCCTTCGTTGCGGGCGATGTCGATGTAGCTGGTCACCGTTTCGAGCTGGCGTTCAGAGACGAGCGGGCCGAGTGTCACGTCCGGGTCGATGCCGTCGCCCACGCGAAGGGTCTTGCCGTAGGCGGCGAGACGTTCGACGAATTCGGCATAGACGCTGCGTTGCACCAGGATGCGCGAGCCGGCGTAGCAGACCTGGCCGGAATTGTTGAAACAGCCAATGCCGGCGCCGGCTACCGCCTTTTCCAGGTCCGCGTCGGCGAAGACGATGTCGGCGGACTTGCCGCCGAGTTCTACCGCCACGCGCTTCATGTTGATTGCGGCCGCCTCGATGATCTTGCGGCCGGTCACGGTGGATCCGGTGAAGGCGATCTTGTCCACGTCGGGGTGGCCGGCCAGGCGCGCGCCGGCCACCGGGCCCATGCCGGGCACCACGTTGATCACGCCGTCCGGCACGCCGGCTTCCTGCATCAACCTGGCGAAACGCAGGGCTGACAGCGGCGACTGTTCGGCAGGCTTGAGCACGAGCGTGCACCCGGTGGCCAGGGTGGGGCAGATGCTCCAGAGCTGGGAGATCAGCGGCCCGTTCCAGGGGATGATGCCGCCCACGACGCCTACGGGTTCCCTCAGCGAGAA
>CAXTCL010000336.1:0-2325 GCA_964242035.1 uncultured Acetobacteraceae bacterium
GATCAACTCAATCCTTATCTAGGCCAGCCCCAAGTTTTTTGGTCCTTTTTTTCAAAAAAGGACTGCTTGCTTCCTTCCTTTAGGCAGGACCACCGCGCCCGGCACCGCCGCGCGCGCAACCACGCGATAGACCCGATACGTCTCCGCCACACGTTGTCCCCTGCCCCGGTCGATCACTCCCAGCGGGACCACAGACAGCCAGGGCCGCGCGTCGGGCGGGCCGTATTCGCGCTCGCTGCGTACCAGTATCCCGGTCTGCCCGGAGATCGCCGCCGGCGGCAGATCGAACAGCGCCCAGCGCCGCTCCAGCCCCACCACCACGCCAGGCATGCGGAACGCCAGTTCGCTTGCCAACCCATACTCGTCGGCCACCACGAAATCCGCGTGCGACCCTGCCGCCGCCACGTAGACTTCGCCTGCCAGATCCTGCCAGCCCGCGAGCCGGATCAGCGTCGGATCCGCCGCGCGCGGCAACGGCAGGACACCCCAGCCCGCCTGCAGGTAGACCACCGCCGCGATCGCCAGGCCGCAGGCGGATACCACGCGCCAGAAACGAACCGGAGCTCGGCCAAGGCAGCACGCCGCCAGAACCGCGCCGGGATAGACCACGGCCGGCCAGTTCGCCTGCACCCGCCCGCCCAGCGCATGCTCCAGGAACACCGCAGCCGGCACCAGCACCACGCAGGCCAACAACCCCGCGCCAGCCGCGCCGCGCCGTGCCGCGCGCCAGGCCCGCCAGATCCCCACAGCCAACACGCAAGCCACGAACGGCGTTGCCAGCCCGACCTGCCCGGCGATCAGCTCGCCCAAAAAACGCAGCGACTCGGCTGGATGCCAATCCCCGGTCCGGCCGCCTTGCTTGGCAAAGCTCGCCCAGCCATGCGCCGCGTTCCACACCAGCACCGGCGAGAACAGCGCCACCGCGAGCGCACCGCCGGCCCAGAGCTGCCAGGAGCGCCACCACACACGCGCCGCCGGCACCGCCACCAGCCAGACCAGCACGGCCAAACCAAGCAGGATTGCCGTGTACTTGCTGTCCAGCGCCAGGCCGCCGGCCAGCCCCGCCGCGAGCCACCATCCGGGCCGGCCGTTGCGCAGCAGCCGCAGCAAAGCCGCCAGCGCCGCAATCCAAAAGAAGAGCAGCGGCGTGTCCGGTGTCATCACCACGGCACCCACACCCGCCGTCAGGCTCGCGTTCAGCAGAACGCCCGCCGCTACCCCAGCCCCGCGCCCCGGACATAGATCCTCGGCCGCACGCGCCAGCAGCAAGGTGCCGAGCAGTGCCGCCACCGGCCCGAGCAGCCGCACCCCGAGCGCGGTATCTCCAGCCACCGCGCATCCCGCGCGTATCCACAGCGCAACCATGGGCGGATGGTCCAGGTAGCCGGGGGCGAGCGCATTCGACCAGACCCAGTAATACGCCTCATCCGCGGATAACGGCGTGCGCGCGGCGATCAGCAGGCGCAGCGCAGTCAAGGCCAGCAGGCCGACCCGCCACCAGTACGTTGGGGTTAAGCCGCGCCGCCTCACCCGGTATCCGATCCGGCCTATTGGCACATCCGCATCCGGCTGACGCGAGTCAGCCTGCATCGAGGCCAGGCAAGAGAAAGCAAGCAGTCCTTTTTTGAAAAAAAGGACCAAAAAACTTTTGCTCCGCTGTCGCGAATTTATCCGGCAAGTCGGCGACAGCGGAGTCAAAAGTCTTTTGCTTCTTTTCTTCAGAAAAGAAGGCCTTACTTCCTTGCCTCACTCCCACTCGATAGTCCCAGGCGGCTTGCTCGTCACGTCGAACACCACACGATTGATCCCGCGCACCTCGCCCACGATCCGCCCCGCCACGCGCGTGAGGAACCCCATGTCGAACGGATAGACATCCGCCGTCATCCCGTCCGTGCTGGTCACCGCGCGCAGCCCGCACACCTGGTCATACGTCCGGTAGTCCCCCATCACGCCCACGCTGCGCACCGGCAGCAGAACGGCAAAGGCCTGCCAGATCGCGTCGTACAGCCCGGCCGCGCGTATCTCCTCCAGGTAGATGGTGTCGGCCCGGCGCAGTATGTCCAGCTTCTCGGCCGTCACCTCGCCGGGGATGCGTATCGCCAAGCCGGGCCCGGGGAACGGGTGGCGCCCGACGATCACGTCGGACAGCCCCAGTTCGCGCCCAAGCACGCGCACCTCGTCCTTGAACAGCTCGCGCAGCGGCTCGACCAGTTTCATGCGCATCCGCTCAGGCAGGCCACCCACGTTGTGGTGGCTTTTTATCGTCACCGACGGCCCGCCGGTCACCGACACGCTCTCGATCACGTCGGGATACAGCGTGCCCTG
>CAXTCL010000337.1:0-2324 GCA_964242035.1 uncultured Acetobacteraceae bacterium
GCGGAGGAGCAAAAGTTTTTTGCTTCTTTTTTTCAAAAAAGAAGGCCTTGCTTCCCTTCGCATTGCAACATGCCTGCAATCTGACTAGCGTGCCTAAATCATGGGCAGTGCATTAAAGCCAATCGACCTCGGCCAAGGCGTCACCATTGCCACCCCGGTGATCCTGGCGCCGATGTCCGGGGTGACCGACCTGCCGTTCCGGCGGCTCGCCAAGAAGCACGGCACCGGCATGGTGGTCTCCGAGATGATCGCGAGCTGGGCGATGCTGCGGGAGAATCGCAACACGCTGCGCATGGCCGCACTCGACGAGGGCGGCGGGCCGCGGGCGATACAGCTTGCCGGGTGCGAGCCGGCGGCGATGGCCGAAGCCGCGCGTATGTCCGCCGACCTGGGCGCCGAGGTGATCGACATCAATTTCGGCTGTCCTGTGCGTAAGGTGGCGGTGGGCCAGCAGGCGGGCTCGGCGCTGATGCGCGACGAGGCGGCGGCGGCGCGCATATTGGAAGCCACCGTGCAGGCGGTGTCCGTGCCTGTCACGCTGAAGATGCGCATGGGGTGGGACCACCAGAGCCTGAACGCGCCGCGTCTGGCGCGTGTGGCGGAGGAATGCGGCATACGGATGGTGACGGTGCATGGGCGCACGCGCCAGCAATTCTATACCGGCGTGGCGGACTGGGATTTCGTGGGCGCGGTGAAGCGGGCGGTCGGAATTCCTGTGATCGTGAATGGCGACATCAACAGCGTGGAGGATGCCGCCGACGCCAGGGCACGCTCGGGGGCGGATGGCGTGATGGTCGGCCGTGCGTGCTATGGCCGGCCGTGGTTTCCCGCCCAGGTTGCACATTTTCTAGGCACTGGCCGGCATCTGCCGGAGCCGGACCTGGCGGCCCAGCAGGCGACCCTGCTGGAACACTACGATTCCATGCTGGCGCATTTCGGCGCCGATGCCGGTCTGCGTCTGGCCCGCAAGCATGTGGCCTGGTACTCGCGCGGGCTGCCCGGCTCTGCGGAGTTCCGTGCCGCCATCATGCGCCTGACGGACGCGCCGGCGGTGGTGGCGCTGATCGCGCGCTTTTACGCGCCGCTCATCGCGGCGGGCATCTCGCGCGAGGCGCCGGCGCCCGACAGCTCCCCCGTGGCAAGCCTGGCCGCATGAGGTTGCCGCTTGCCCGTCGCGCTCGCCTGGCCGTGGTGAGCACGGCGCCCGACCCGGCTGCGATGCTGTCGGCCATCCCGATCGCCTGCGTGCTGGTGGATGGCGAGAACCGCTTCCGCTACGCCAACCCTGCGGCCGAGCAGTTCTTCGCGCTCTCCATAACGCAGTTGCGCCACATGGGCCTGGGCGACCTGGTGGCCCCGGACAGCCCGCTTTTCGCGCTAATCGGCCAGGTGCGCGGCGGCGAGGTGGTGGTCAGCGACCACGATCTGCATTTCGACGGCCCGCGCCTGCAGCGCCGCTGCGTGACCGTACAGGGCACGGCCGTGCCGGAAGACCCGGGCTGCGTGATGCTGACGTTCCAGCATGAGTCCGCCGCGCGCGTGCTGGACCGGCAGCTCAACTTCCGCAGCGCGGCGCGTTCGGTGGCCGGCATGGCGGCGATATTGGCGCATGAGGTAAAGAACCCGCTCTCCGGCATACGAGGAGCGGCGCAGCTGCTGGAGCATTCGGTCAGCGAGCCGGACCGCGAGCTGGCGGTGCTGATACGCGACGAGGCGGACCGGATACGCGAGCTGGTCGATCGAATGGAGGCGTTCGGCGAGAAGCCGGTGGTGCGCGATGCGGTCAACATACACCGCGTGCTGGAGCATGTGCGCCGGCTGGCGCAGACCGGGTTCGCGGCGCATCTGCGCATCGTGGAGTTGTATGACCCGTCCTTGCCGCCGGTTCTCGGCAATCGGGACCAGTTGGTTCAGGTGCTGCTGAACCTGGTGAAGAACGCGGCCGAGGCGATCACGGCGGAGACCGACCAGGGCGAGATCACGCTGATGACCGCCTACCAGCATGGCGTACGCCTGGTGGTGCCCGGCACGCAGCGGCGTGTGCACCTGCCCTTGGTGGTGACGGTGCGCGATAGCGGGCCGGGTATCCCGGCGGATCTGCGGGAGAATCTGTTCGACCCGTTTGTCACGACGAAGCCCACGGGCAGTGGCCTGGGGCTTGCACTAGTTGCAAAGATCATTGGTGAACACGGGGGACTTATTGAAGTCGATAGCCGGCCTGGACGGACGGAGTTTCGGGTGTTCTTGCCGATATTCCTTGAGGATCGGTAGGAAGGAAGGCCTTCTTTTTCGAGAAAAAGAAGCAAAAAGCTTTTGGTCCGCTG
>CAXTCL010000338.1:0-2286 GCA_964242035.1 uncultured Acetobacteraceae bacterium
GACAGGGAGCAAAAGTTTTTTGCTTCTTTTTTTCAAAAAAGAAGGCCTTTCTTCCACCCCACATGCGCCTACACGCCAGCTGCGCTGCCCGCGCCGACCAGGGCCTGCTTCTTCTGGGCCCGTCCGGCGCCGGCAAGTCGGACCTTCTGCTGCGCCTGCTGGACCGTGGCTACGACCTGGTGGCCGACGACCAAGTGGAGCTGCGCGGAACCGTGGCGTCGGCCCCGGCCGCGCTGGCGGGCCTGCTGGAGATACGCGGGCTCGGGATCGTACGGCGAGCGTTCCGCGCGGATGTCGGCGTGGTGCTGGTGGTGCGGCTCGAGCGCGCCGAACGGCTACCGATGCCGGTCCGTTATGAAAATCTTGACCTTCCCATGATTTCAGTGGACCCGCTCGCTGCCTCCGCGCCAATTGTCATCGAGTGGGCGCTGGACGGTTTGGCTGGCAAAGCATCGTTTGTGACGGGAGCCTTCGGCTGACACCGCAATCTGCAGCAACCGGCGACCTGGAGCCCGCGCCACAGCGCAGGGTTGTGCTGGTGACGGGCCTGTCCGGTGCCGGCAAGGCGTCCACGCTGCGCGTGCTTGAGGATCTCGGCTACGAGGCGGTCGATAATCCGCCGCTGCGGCTGATGGAGGAGATGGTCCTGCGCGGCGACCGGCCCGCCGCCGTGTGCGTGGACACGCGAAGCCGAGGGTTCGATCCCGACGAGGTGCTGGCAACATTGTCCCGCTTGAAACGCAATCCAGCCCTGCGTGTGGAGCTTGTCTTCGTTCAGGCCGACGAGGCAAGCCTGTTGCGGCGCTTCACCGAAACCAGGCGCCGGCACCCCTTGGCACCAACCAGCAGGGTGTCGGATGGCGTAGTGGCCGAGATACGCCTGACGGCCGTGCTGCGCGATGCCGCGGACCTGGTGCTAGACACCACGGACCTGGCTCTTCCCATGCTGCGGCGCATTATAGAGCAACGCTTTAGCGGCAATGCGGCGGCCGATGTGGGCATGACCGTGTCGCTGCTGTCGTTTGCCTACCCCGCCGGACTGCCGCGGGAAGCAGAGCTGGTCTTCGACGCGCGCTTCCTGCGCAACCCGCATTACGACCCCATCTTGAGGCCTCGGACGGGACTGGATCCCGACGTCGCGGCCTATGTGGAAGCGGACCCGGATTTCATTCCGTTTGTGGATAAGGTGACCGATCTGTTAGCTTTGCTCTTGCCGCGTTTCGTGCAGGAGGGCAAGAAATACGCGAGTGTCGCCATAGGCTGCACGGGGGGGCGTCATCGGTCTGTGCACATCGTGCAATTGCTCGCGGAGCGGTTGCGGCGGATGCAGCCGGAGGCGGACAGCCAGGGGTTGTGGCGAGTGGTTGTGGCACACAGGGAACTCATGCGCGGCCAAGTTGATAGTGCAGCGCGCAACGCGGGCGCCCATATAGAAGGATTGCGGCCCGGGACTTCCGGACCGCTTGTTATTCCAGGCGCAGGAGGCCTGACAGAAACCCCATGATCGGATTGATCCTGGTTACCCACGGCCGCCTTGCCGAGGAGATGCGTTCGGCGATGGAGCACGTAGTGGGTCCGCAGCGTCGCGTGGCCACCGTGTGCATCGGCGTGGACGACGACGTGGAGCAGCGCCGGCTGGACATCCAGAACTGCATCGCAGACGTGGATGCCGGCGACGGCGTGATCCTGCTGACGGACATGTTCGGCGGCACGCCAAGCAACCTGGCCATCAGCATGATGGGCCGCGGTGGCGTGGAAGTGATTGCGGGGATGAACCTGCCCATGCTGGTGAAGCTAGCAAAGGTCCGGTCGCAGCAGACACTATCGGAATGTACGCAGATCGCCGAGATGGCGGGGCGTAAATACATCGCCGCCGCAAGTCACGTGCTGGAAACGTGCAAGTCGCCGAACATCTGCAAGTCGCTAGATCCGCGGCAGCCGAGCGGGCTGCTCGGATCAGTGCCGCATCTGTGCGGGCAACCGGCGAAGGCGCATTCTTGAGCAGGCAGGACCTTCTTTCTTGAAAAAGAATTTGTCCGCAAGCTGGCCCAACAATCGCGCAGCGTCTAAAAATGACTACCCACCGCAAATGCGGGGAGATAAAAGTTTTTCGGTCCTTTTTTTCAAAAAAGGACTGCTTCCTTCCTTGTCTTCTTCTCTCTGATGGGCGCCGAAGCCGAAGTCTCCCGAGTCGTGGAAATCGTGAACCGGCGAGGCCTGCACGCGCGCGCGGCTGCCAAGCTGGTCAACACGGCGGAGCGGTTTTCGGCTACCGTGGACGTTCTG
>CAXTCL010000339.1:0-2270 GCA_964242035.1 uncultured Acetobacteraceae bacterium
TGTCGGGCCGTTCTGGGAGGCGGAACCCGAGCACCAGGACTACATCGAGCGGATTCCGAACGGCTACACCTGCCATTTCATCAGGCCGAACTGGAAACTTCCCCGCCGTGCTGCCGCCTGAAGAAAGCTAGCAAGGCCTTCTTTTTTTTGGAAAAAGAAGCGAAAAACTTTTAACTCCGCTGTCGCGCGGCTGTGGTTAAGTCCGCGACAGCACGGCCAAAAGTTTTTTGCTTCTTTTTTCAAAAAAGAAGGCGTTGCTTGCTCCCTGAAGCCGCAGCACGCAGCATCAGGACTAGCGCGTCCAGCACTCGCCTGCGCGCATAGCGAGAAAACGCTCTGACGGCACCCCAGCATCCTCGAGCGCACGTCGTAGATCCTGCTGAGGTTCGAGTTGAGGCTCGTCGGTCAGAGCGAACGTTCCCCAATGCACGCCAAGCGCCTGCGCGGCGCCGCAATCCCGCATGATCTGCACCGCCTCCGCGGGATTGACGTGCTGGTCCTTCAGGAACCATCGCGGGGCGTATGCGCCGATTGGCAGGATGGCAAGGTCGGGGGGCCCGTGCCGTTCGCGGACCGCTCGGAAGATAGCGCCGTCGCCATAGCCGGTATCGCCGGCCACGTAGATGCTGGCGACCTGCGTCCTGACGACGAACCCGCCCCACAGCGCCATCCGGCGGTCGGACAGGCTGCGGCTCGACCAGTGGTGGGCGGGATGCAGCCAGACCTCAAGGCCGGGTAGGATTTCCACCTGCTGGCCCCAGTCCAGCGTGCGTAACTGCACGTCAGAGTCGGTCCGCCCGACGACGCGGTCGTTGCCGAGCGGCGCCACGATCGGCGGCCGCCATTCCTGCCACACGCGCCGCAGTGTAGTAATATCGAGGTGGTCGTAATGGTTGTGCGTCAGCAGCACCAGGTCGATCGGCGGCAACGCTTCGAACTCGATTCCGGGCTGGTTGTGGCGGCGCGGCCCGGCCCAGCGCAGAGGGCTGGCCCGCGCCGACCAGACAGGGTCGATGAGGATGTTACGGCCGTCCACCTGAAGCAGGAGGCTGGCGTGTCCGATGAGCGTGACACTCAGGTCCGCGACCCTGGCCGCCGGCACGGCTTGCTTCGTGGGCGTTGCCGTCCAGCGTGCCCGCTGCCCGCCCAGCCGCCAGCGGAGCAGCTCGAGCAGGCCGCGATCGACGTTCGGGTGGCCGGGATTGAAGAACCGCTCGCCGTCATAATGGTCGGAGGGAGGACCCTGGTAGTAGCGGTTGCGCGTCATGGCGCCTGTCTACACCCGCGATGCCCGTATCCGGCAAAGCCGCGCCATGATCCGGGCGCGGAGTCCTGCGGCGCCACTCACCGGCGGAACACCATGCAGCCGAACAGCGGCGCACCGTCGCCGTCGATATAGGATCGGTCCAGATGCTGCAGGATCGGGAACAGATGCCGGCGCAGCTTCGTCATGCCGTCTGCCGACACCAGATGGTGCTGCTCGAGAAAACTGTCGAAATAGGCCACGAACGAACACGCCCCCTGGCGTTGTGCGAGGTCGGTGTCGGCCAGGTCCTGGAAGTGCGCGTTGGCGTAGAAGATGCTGCGCCTGAAACCGGCTGTATCGGCCGCGTCTGCAAGTTCGTGCACCAGAAAGCTGTGCTTGTCCTCGCCGCATTTCTCGATGTGCGAGTTGGCCAGGAAATAGATCGAGTCGCGGCAGCGCTGCAGCTTCTGCGTGTCGTCCGGGTCGAGTGCCGCCGCTTCCGGCCAAAGCGGCGAGAGGGCGACATCCAGCGCCATGCCCATCATCAGGTTGCCCTCGCGGCAGGGCTCCTGGATGACGAGCACGCCGCCCTCTCGCAGCAAGCAGGCGGCATCGCCCAGGAACGCGCGCCAGTCACCGACGTGATGCAAGGCGGAGGCGACGACGATGGCATCCATGCTGGCGGGCGGCAGGCGTCCGAGGTCTTCGCCCGCGAGCGTGGCGAACTGCGTGTTGGCGGCCGCCACGCGAGCGGCCGCCACCTTGCGACGTATCATCTGCAGAAAGGCCGGCGAGGTGTCGGTAATCAGCACACCTGCGTGCTCCAGGCCTGCGACCAGGCCGAGGGAGCAGGTGCCGCCGCCGGCGCCGATCTCGAGAAGCGCGCCGATTGGCCGGCCGGCATGGTGCAGCGCCAGTTGGAGGGCGCCGCGTCCGCATCGGAGCGCATCCTGGCGTGTGGCGCCGCCTATCGTCTGGTCGTAGAGCTCCTCGCCGCCTTCGAAGGCTTGCGGCTGCGAAATCA
>CAXTCL010000340.1:0-2250 GCA_964242035.1 uncultured Acetobacteraceae bacterium
CAGAACTCGGTGCCGATGCAGCTCTTGCAGGTGCGGTAGCTCTTGCCCCAGGCGGAGCCCGCAGGCATGTCGAGGTCCGCCCAGACGCGCGGCAGGTCTTCCTTGGTTATGCCGACCAGGTCGATACGCTGGCCACCTGTGAGCTTCACCAGCGGCACCTGGTATTTCACCGCCACCTGGGCGATTCGCATCAGTTCGGCGGGCGTGGTGACACCGCCGCGCATCTCGGGCACCACGGAGAAGGTGCCGTTCTTCTGTATGTTGGCGTGCACGCGATCGTTGATGAAACGCGCGTCCCGCTCGTCCTCGTAGGCATCGTTCCAGAGCGTGGCAAGCAGGGAGGCGAGTGCCGGCTTGCTGGCGGCGTCCGGCTGGCCACCGGCGGCCAGGGCTGCGAACACGGAGGAGACGGATTTCAGCTTCTGTGCGCGTATGGCGGCCATGAGTTCGGGCTTGGCCAGAGGGATGGCGGGCACGTAATAGTGCACTGACGGGTCTTCCTCCGCGATGCCGCCGCAGAACCAGGCAACCACCTCTCCCACCAAGCCCTTGCACGAGCCGCAGCCCATGCCTGCGCGCGTGGCGGACATTACCGCCTTCGGCGTGCGTGCGCCGCTGGCGATGCAGGCGCCGATCGCGGCCTTCGTGACGCCGTTGCAGTTGCAGACCTGGGCGGCCGCCGGCATTTCGTCGAGAGTCACCTTCTGCGCCGGCGTGCCGAGGTCGAACAGGAGCGAGAGCCTTTCGTCAGGCAACGGGCTATCTCGGTCGAAGGCCTGCATCAGGTAGGCGGCCTTGCTGATGTCGCCCATGAGCATGGCGCCGACGAGGCGGCCGTCGCGGACGATCAGCTTCTTGTAGGTGCCGTGACGCGCTTCGCTGAACTGGATCACCTCGTCGCGCTCGTCCGAAGGTTCGGTCTGGCCCATGGAGGCGAGTTCCACGCCCATGACCTTCAGTTTGGTCGCGAGCTTCGAGCCGTGATAGGCGGCGTCTCGGTTTGCACCCGTGACATGGTCGGCGAACACTTTCGCCTGGTCCCAAAGCGGCGCCACCAGGCCGTAGACGCGGCCACGATGCTGGGCACATTCGCCCACCACGTAGATGTTCATGTCGTCCACGGAGCGCATGTGGTTGTCCACCACGATGGCGCGCTCGACGGTCAGCCCCGCGCTGCGGCCGATCTCCGCGTTCGGGCGGATGCCAGCTGCCACCACGACCATTTCGCAGTCCAGCGTCGATCCGTCCTTGAAGGCGAGGCCGGTGACGTGATCCCCGCCCAGTATTTCGGCGGTGGATGTCTCCAGATGGATGTGCACGCCCATCTTCTGCATCGTGGCGCGCAGGAAGCCGCCGCCCGTGCTGTCGAGCTGCGCTTCCATTAGGTGCTTGCCGAGATGGACCAAGTGCACTTCGCAGCCGTGGTTCAGCAGGCCGCGCGCGGCCTCGAGCCCAAGCAGGCCGCCGCCAATCACGGCCGCGCGCTTGCTGGCTTTTGCGGAGGCGACGATGGCGTCGCAATCGTCGATGGTACGGAAGCCGAACAAACCGCGCTTCATCGTGCCGGCTTCGGTTTGCAGGCCCTTCATCGGCGGGATGAAGGCGCGGCTGCCGGTGGCGATCAGCAGCACGTCGTAGTGCCCGCGCACGCCGTTCTCCGCCTGCACCATGCGCGACGCGCGATCGATTTCGGTGACGTTGGCGCCGAGATGCAGGGTGATGCCGTTCTCCTCGTACCAGCCGACAGGGTTGATGAAGATCTCGCTGCTGTCCTGCACGCCGCTCAGGATGTTCGACAGCAGAATCCGGTTGTAGTTGCCGTAGGGCTCGGCGCCGAACATGGTGATGTCGAACAGGTCCGCACCGCCGCGTGCGAGCACTTCCTCCACGGCGCGTGCGCCGGCCATTCCGTTGCCGATCACCACCAGGGATTGCTTGGTCATCGCTCGGTCCCGCTTAGATTTCGATCAGGCCAAGATCGACGATGGCGGTGCCCTGTGCGTCGGCCTGCGCGCCCAGGAAGACTTCGATACGCGTGTCAGGCTGCAGGTCCTCCACCACGGCCAGCGGCACGTGGGTGCCGGCCTTGGCGCCGACGGGGAACATGCGCACGGGCTTGGAATCCTGCACGATCGCCAGATAGATCAGCTCGTCGCTGGAATTACCTGCGCGCAGGTAGATCAGCTGCGCGCGACGGTCCGGCGGCACCGTGTAGACGAGCGACGGGTGCAGCAGGGACGCTGCTTCGTA
>CAXTCL010000341.1:0-2166 GCA_964242035.1 uncultured Acetobacteraceae bacterium
GGTTCGGCGTCAACATCGTCTCCGGCTGGCACAAGATCGAATACAGCCAGATGGGCCTCTGGCCCGGCGATGACTACTTCGGCAAAAGATACGACTACAGCACGGAATACGTGCAGGTATTGCGCCAGCTCTGGGAAGACGGCTGCTCGGACTTCAAGGGCACCTACTTCAAGATGGACGATTGCCAGCTCAGCCCGCGTCCAAAGGCGCCGATCAAGCTGGTCGCCGCCGGGCAGAGCGACCGCGGCATGGCGTTCGCCTCGCAGTACTGCGACTACAATTTCGCGTTCGGCGAGGGGATCAACGAGCCCACGAAAGCCGCCGGCACGGCCGGACGCCTGCTACAGCACGCAAGCCAGACCGGGCGCGACGTGGGCAGCTACCTCCTCTACATGGTGATCGCCGCCGCGACCGACGAAGCCGCCATGGCGAAGTGGGACCACTACAATGCCGGCGCCGACCAGGAGGCGCTCGCGCACCTGCTCGGCAAGGCCGCCGAGGACACCGCGACTGCGGACACCTCGATGGCGGCGACAATCCAGCGCTCGCCATCGCCGATCAATTTCAGCATGGGCACGCTGGTCGGTTCCTACGCCCACGTGGCGGCGATGCTCGACCAGGTCGCGACGATCCCGGGAGTGAAAGGGATCATGCTGACGTTCGATGACTTCATCACCGGCATGGATGCGTTCGGCCGCTCGATACAGCCGCTCATGCAGTGCCGCCGGGACCGTGGCGTGCTGGAACGCCGCGCCGCAAGCTGACCGTCCGGCTGTCGCTGCTGCGAAGGTAGTCCCTGGAAGGCTGAGGCTCGGTTCGGCGCCGCCCGCCGTACTCTACCGCCACAGCCCGGACCGCAAGGGCGAGCACCCCTGCGCTCACCTGGCCCCTCCGGCGGCTCTGCCGCCGGCTGCTTCGCAGACCAGACGCCCACAAAGCACTGGCTGTGGCGCGCAGTCGATCAGACCGGGATGGTGCTCGGCATCCTTCTCCAAAGCCGCCGCGACACGCGGGCCTCCAAGTGCAAGCTGCCGACGCGGCAGTGCCGGGCACCACGCGTCATGGTGACCGACCTGATACGGTTGCAACCCAAACCCGTTTTATTTTCGTAATGAGGAGGCCGGTCCAGTGGCGGCGCATTCAGCCCCGAGCGTAGCTGCTGGTATCCAAGAGGCCGCTTGTTGCCTTTGTGGGATGTGGTGAGGGGTAGGCTTCTGGGTGCATCCTCCGTACCCACGCGGGCGCAGGGAGGCAGCGCATGCGATCCCCGACGCCCTGAACGCCAGAAGCAGGCCAAATCAGCCCCAGGCCAACCAGGCGGCCATCACCACAAGCTTACGCTAGTGCGCCCGCACCCCTGATCCACGCACCACGCTCGCATCAGCCGCACGGCAAGCTCAAACCCAAAGGGGTCTGCTCGCGGTTGCGCGGCGGCTAAGTCATCGACCCGGCGGTCTCTGCAAGGCGCTCCGCATTCGCGGTGACGGCCTGGTGGACCGGGGTCATCATGGCCGCCTGCGCGCTGAGCGCCAACATCCCCATCACCGTGCAATGCGCCGACGCGCGCTGGAACCACCCAGTGACGAACCGCTCCTGCGCCTCCGCCCACGCCACGGGGCTGGTGCAGCGCGCCATTGCCATCGCGGCCTGCGTCGTCGCCACCAGTTCGTTCAGCGCCAAGTGCGCCACGTGCTGACTGGCCTCCGCCGAATGCTCGAGCATGATCGTGCCGACCTCCGGGAACGCCGCCACCTTCTCCGGAACGATCCGCCCGGATTCGCCATGGCCGGCCTGTTGCGGATCGATTGCGGCGGCGGCCCCCAAATCCATCCGCTTGGCGATGACCCGGCCGCTGGCCGCCGCGATGCCGCTGCCATGACCGGCATCCTCCCCCGCCAGCGCCGTCACGCCACTGATCGCCTCTGTTCCGCCCTTGTTCAAAGGCGTGTTCCTTGAGGCCGGCGAGGGTTCGCCGATGGCGAAATGCACAAGGCTTGGAAGCTCATGGCGAAGGCCCGGCATCTGGTTGATCACTTCCACCATCAATGCAGGCCAGCCCCGCGGCAGGCCGTAGTCGAGGGATTTCAGGCCGCAAAGCGCCGGGTGCCATCCCTGCAACACCGGTCCCAACTCATCGCGGTTGACGCCCCACGGCATCGGCGGCAG
>CAXTCL010000342.1:0-2145 GCA_964242035.1 uncultured Acetobacteraceae bacterium
CGCGCCGTCCAGGAAGAACACGTTGTCCGGGAACAAATCGGCGTGGATGTGCCCGGTCGGCAGATCCTGCGGCCAGGCGGCCAGGATGCGCGGCGTGGCCGCATCCAGCTCGGCCGCCAGCCCGCCCGCCACCTCGTCGGCCCGCGCCCGGCACCGCTCCAGCAGCGGCGCCCAGGCAGGCGGCCCAAGTCCGTTGGCGCGCACAGGCGCGTAGCCGGCGCCGGCCAAATGCAGCCGCGCCAGCGCCTCGCCCAGCTTGCCGCAATGCGCCCGGCGCACCCGGCGTGGCCACACGCCAGGCAGGAACGTGGTGACCGCGGCGTGCCTGCCGCACAGCAGGCGCAGCGCACTGCCGTCGCGGCCCTCCACAGGCAGCGGACAGGTGATCCCGCGCGCCGCCAAATGCCGCATCAGGCCGAGGAACCACGGCAGCTCGGCCGGGTCCACGCGGCGCTCGTAGAGCGTCAGGATGTAGTCGCCCGCCGTGGTGCGCAGGGAGAAATTGCTGTTCTCGACACCCTCGGCGATGCCGCGGAACGCCACCAGGCCGCCGATGTCGTAATCGCCCAGGAATGCGGTCAGGGCTTCGTCGGAGACTTCGGTATAGACGGCCATGGCTCGGGTGATAGTCTGACCTGTAGGCAAGAAAGCAGTTCTTTTTTGAAAAAAAGAACCAAAAAACTTTTATCACCGGCAGATGCGTGTCGTTGACACGTGCGCTTCAACGGTCCGCGACAGCGCAGCCAAAAGCTTTTTGCTTCTTTTTCTCGAAAAAGAAGGCCTTCCTTGCCCTCCCAGCCGGATAGAACACCGCATGCCCGAACAGCGCCTGGTCAAAGCCCTGGGCCGGTGGGACCTGGCCGCGATCACCATAAACAGCACCATAGGCGCCGGCATACTCGGCCTACCCGGCCGTGTGTACGCGCTCGTCGGCCCTTACAGCGTGCTCGCCTGCCTGGCCGGCGGCGTGCTCATGGGCCTGGTCGCCGTGTGCTACGCCGAAGCCGCCAGCCGCTTCCACGGCACCGGCGGCACCTATCTCTACGCGCGCGCCGCCTTCGGGCGTAACGCCGCCTTCCTGGCCGGCTGGCTCGCCATTGCCACCAGGCTGCTCGCCTATGCCAGCATCACCAACCTGGCGGTGGGCTACGCCGCCGGCGTGCTGCCCGCCCTCGCCCAGCCGCTCTGGCGCGTGCTGGCCATTACCGCGCTCACCTGGGGGCTGGGCGGCATCATCGCGTGCGGCATCGGCCTCTCCGCGCGCGCGAACGCGGCGTTCACGGCGGCCAAGCTGGTCCTGCTCGGCGGCTTCGTGGCAACCGGCGTGGCCGTGCTGTGGCCGCTCCACGCGCCGGCCCTGCCGCCGGTCCCGCCCGTCGCGCACTGGGCGCCCAGCATCGTGCTGCTGCTGTTCGGGCTGATCGGCATGGATTCGGCCGTGGTCAACGGCGGCGAGATGCGCGATCCGCGGCGCGACGTTCCGTTCGGCCTGGGCGTCGGGATGATCGCCGTGGTGGCGCTGTACTCCGCCATCCTGCTCGTCTGCGCCGGCGTGGTACCGCATCTGGCCAGCTCGCAGCGCCCGGTGTTCGACGGCATGGTCGCCATGCTTGGCCCCACGGCGGGCCGGATGGTGGCGGCCGGCGCCGTGCTGATCATGGCCGGCACGCTGTTCACCATCCTGTTCACCGGGCCGCGTTTGGTGTTCGCGATGGCCGAGGGCGGCCAGCTTCCGCCTGTGCTGGCCAGGCTGCAGGGCCGCTCCGGCACCCCGCTTGCCGCCACGCTGCTGCACACCGGCCTGGCCTGGGGCCTGGCGGTCGGCAGCAGCTTCCTGGGTGCGCTCACCGCCAGCACGCTGACGCGGCTGATGCTCTATGCCATGACCACCGCGTCGTTGGTGGCGATGCGCCGCCGCGGCCTGTCCGGGCAGCCGAACCCGCTGATGCTGCCGGGCGGGCTTTGGGTGGCGCTGGCCGCCTCGGCGCTCTGCGTGTGGCTGATGACGCAGGCGGACCGGGGCGCATGGGTGTCGGCGCTGTGGTGCCTGGCAGTCGGCCTGGTCGTGCTGCTCGTGTTTCGAAGGAAGTAAGCAAGCAAGGCCTTCTTTTTTGAAAAAAAGAAGCAAAAAACTTTTGGTCCGCT
>CAXTCL010000343.1:0-2114 GCA_964242035.1 uncultured Acetobacteraceae bacterium
GCGCCGGTGATCGGCGCGGACGGCGACGACGTGGCATCCTCGATCGCGTTCACGGCCGTGCTCGGCGTGATCGTGGTGCTGCTGCTGCCGCTGCTGGTGCCGGTGCTGCTGCTGTCGCTGACGCAGTACGGCGTGCTGGCAGGGCTGACCGTCTATGCGGTGCCGCAGGTGCTGGCGGCCACGTTGCCGATCGGCGCGCTCAGCAACCAGGTGGGCACGGTGGTCAAGCTGGTGCGCGTGCTGATGCTGGGGCCGGTGGTGCTCGTGCTCTCGCTGCTCACCCGCCGCCTGCGCGACGAGGCGGACGAGGCGGCGCCGGACGTGACGGCCGGCGACCGGCCGCAGCGTGCCGGGCCGGCGCTGCACGAGCTGGTGCCGTGGTTCATCGTGGGTTTCCTGATCGTCCTCGCCGTGCGCTCCTTCGGGCTGATACCGGATGGCCTGTTGCCGCCGATCAAAATGGCCGCCAGCCTGCTGACCACCGTGTCGATGGCCGCACTCGGGTTGGGGGTGGACGTGCGCGTGGTGGCAAAGGCCGGCGTGCGTGTGACGGCTGCGGTCACCCTCTCGCTCGTCGTGCTGGGCGGCATCAGCGTGGGTCTGATACGCCTGCTGGGTGTGGCGTGACGCGGCAGGATGGCGTTGCCTATGATTGCAGGAGGAAGACGATGAACGGTGCAACCAACCCGATCGGACGCAGGGCGGTCCTGGGTGCCGCTGGCGCCGCGCTGGCCCTGCGCGGCATGGCAGCCGCACGGGCCGGCGAGACCGTGAGCCTGCCGCTGCCTGGCGGCCCGGGCGCACGGCCGGTGACCACGGCGTTCCCGCAGAAAGGGGCGATGATCCTGCAGCGCACGCGGCCGGCCTTGCTGGAGACGCCGTTCGAGGTGTTCGACCAAGGCGTGTTCACGCCGAACGACCGGTTCTTCGTGCGCTGGCACTGGGCGGTGATCCCCGAGGAGGTCGATGCCGACAAGTTCCGCCTGACGGTGCGCGGCCAGGTCAACCACACACAGTCGCTGTCGCTCACCGAGCTGGCCGCACTGCCCCGGGTGGAGCTGGCCGCGGTGAACCAGTGCTCGGGCAATTCGCGCGGCCTGTTCGCGCCGCGCGTGCCGGGCGGCCAGTGGGCGAACGGGGCGATGGGCAATGCGCGCTGGTCCGGCGTGCGCCTGCGTGACGTGCTGGACCGCGCCGGCGTGAAGGCGGGCGCCGTGCAGGTGCGTTTCAACGGCCTGGACACACCAGTGGTCGATGACGCGCCAGACTTCCTGAAATCGCTCGATATCGACCATGCACGCGACGGCGAGGTGATGATCGCCTACGCCATGAACGGTGAGCAATTGCCGCTGCTGAACGGCTTCCCGCTGCGCCTGGTCGTGCCTGGCTGGTACTCGACCTACTGGGTGAAGATGCTCAGCGACATCGAGGTGCTGGACCATGCGGACGACCAGTATTGGATGAAGACCGCCTACCGCATCCCGGACACGCCGAACGCGGACGTCAAGCCGGGTGCCACCGGTTTCAAGACGGTGCCGATCAACCGGATGAACCCGCGATCCTTTGTCACCAACCTCCATTCCGGGCAGACCGTGGCGGCCGGCGCGCCCGTGGCGGTGCGCGGGATCGCGCTGGGCGGCGACACCGGCGTGGCCCGCGTGGATGTCTCCATCGATGCCGGCCGGACCTGGCTGCCGACGAAGCTCGGGACCGACGAGGGCAAATACAGCTTCCGGCGCTGGGACACCATTGTGTCGCTGGCCGGCCGTGGGGAGCACGGCGTGCTGGTCCGCTGCACAAACACCGCCGGCGCCACCCAGCCGGCGGTGCCGAACTGGAACCCCGCCGGCTTCATGCAGAACGGCATCGAGACCACGAAGCTGACGGTCATCTGAGGAGCATCAGACATGCTGAGAGTGATTACGTTCGCGACCCTGCTGACAGGCGCGTGCCTGGCACCGGCGCTGGCCGAAACGCCGATAAGGTTCAAATCGGTGAAGGTGGAGTTGCCGACCGGCGACCGGGTGTTTCCCGGCGGCGGCGGGGCCGACGCGATAAACAACAACTGCGTGGCCTGCCATTCCGCGGGCATGGTGCTGAACCAGCCTTCCTTG
>CAXTCL010000344.1:0-2102 GCA_964242035.1 uncultured Acetobacteraceae bacterium
TGTTTATCCAAAAGCACACGGACGCCGCAACTGCGGGGAGGCAAAAGTTTTTTGGTCCTTTTTTTCAAAAAAGGACTGCTTGCTTTCTTACGGCGCGTAGATCCCGATGCAGCCGTCCGGGCAGACCGTATTGCTGGCGCCCGCCGTCAGCGGAAAGAACACCTCGTTGTTGATCGGATCCACCGCCACGGAATGCGCATTCGTCGCGGTGGGAATGGCGCTGACCTGGCTGAGCGTCGCCGCGTCGACGATGCCGAGGACCGGGCCGGTCGCGTTGTTGCGGGCGGCCAGTTGATACGTCTGGTTGGTAGGGTCGTAGGAGACTTCGTCCGAGCCGCCCACGCTGAGGGTGGCCAGGACCTTTCCGCTCAGCCTGTTGATGATCTGGGTGGGCAGCGGGGTGGCGGCGGCGGTGTTGGCGACGCTGCAGCCGAGCAGGAGCTGCTGCTTGGGGCCGAGGGCGGCACCGTTTGGCTGGCAGTTGCTGACGGGCAGGTGGCCGATCACGCGGCGCAGGATTGGGTCGATGATGGCGATCTCGCCGTTCTTCTGGTTGGTGCCGATTTGCGGGATGCTGACGTAGAACACGCCGCGGGCGGGGTCGAAGACCGGCTGCTCGATGCCGTTGGTGGCGTTGGGGAAGCTGATCTTCTTGAGGATCGTGCGGTAGCCGTCCGGCGTGTAGATCAGGGTGAGGAAGGGCGGGGTGTCGGCGTCGTTCACCACGGCGGCGATGTGGTCCTTCCGGTCGTAGCCGATAGAGTCGGCGCGCGCCGTGCCGCCGGTGGAGATCGTCTGCACGACCAGCAGCGAGCGTTCGTCGATGATCTTGACGGTGCTGTCGCCGTCACCGGCCCAGAGATAGCCGTCTCCGGTCGGCTGCGTGCCGTTCGGGCCGGCGATGTTGTTGTTGCCGCCGGCAGGGCCCACGAAGCCGCCGACCTGGCCGATGACGCGGCGATCGTTGATGTTGACGACGTCCACCGCGTTGTTGGAGCGGTCTGGGAGGAAGTAGAGGCCGAGCGTGGGGTCGATCGAGCTGATGTCGAAGACCGCGAGCGGGTTGCCGGGGATCGCGACCTTGGCGACCAGCCGATATTGCGGCGGCGGAGCGGCACTGGCCGGCGCTGCGATGGTGACGACGAGTCCGGCCGCGCAGGCCAGGCGCGCGAGAAGGCGGGATTGGGAAATCATGGTGTTTTCTCCCTGGGTTGCTCTTGGAGTCGCACCGGTTGGCTCCGGTGCTTGCACTGGTTAACAACCCCGGGATCGTCTGGCTACACGCGGGCGGGCTACGTCGCGGCCTGATTATGCTTTACGTGAGCCAAATCCGCGCCGCATGCAGATGGACAGAATGGGTGCTAGAGGCCGCCCGACAAAAGTTTTGTAAGCGCTGCGGCCCCGCAGCGCCTGTTCGATTTGAGCTTCGCTCGATTTTGCCGGGACAAGGGCGTCAACATGACCGCATGGGTGCGTTTCAAGGGCGGTTTCGGGACCTTGGTGGACGGCCAGGTGACGCCGCACCATGGCGACATGTTCGGCGCCTCCGAGCCGTCCGGCACGATGCTGGAACTCGCCGGCCTGGACCTGCTGTCGCCCGTCGTGCCTGGCAAGTTCATCGGCCTGTGGAACAACTTCTACGCGCTGGCGGCCAAGCTGGGTCAGGTAATCCCGCAGACGCCGCTGTATTTCCTCAAGGCGACAAGCGCCATCCTGCCGCCAGGCGGCACCATCCGCCCGCCGGCCGGCTACGCAGGCAAGACGGTCTATGAGGGCGAGCTCGGCATCGTCATCGGCCGGCGGTGCAGCCGCGCCGACGACGCGGAGGCGGCGGAGGCAATCTTCGGCTACACCTGCATCAACGACGTCACCGCCCTGGACCTGCTCGGCGAAGACGCCTCGTTCGCGCAATGGGCGCGGGCGAAGAGCTGCGACACGTTCGGCCCCGTGGGGCCGGCCATCGTGACGGGGATCGATCCGCAGGCGCTGACCGTGCGCACGTTGCTCAACGGCCGCGAACGGCAGAACTATCCGGTGGCGGACATGATCCTGCCGCCGGCCAGGATCGTCAGCCTGCTGTCGCGCGAGATGACGCTGCTGCC
>CAXTCL010000345.1:0-2093 GCA_964242035.1 uncultured Acetobacteraceae bacterium
GAACGCGAAGCCGATCCGCAGCACCGTGGCGGCGGCGATGCCGAGCAGGATGGCGCGCGACTTCTGCCCTTCCGGCAGGCCCGCGACGGCCAGGCCGACCACGACGGCGTTGTCCCCGGCCAGTACCAGGTCGATCAGCAGCACCTGGCCAAGGGCGGCGAGTTGAGGCAGCAACTGTTCCAGCGGATGTCCCCAACGCTTGCCAGCACGGCATGGCGGGCGTACTCCCCGCGCTTCGTCTGGTAAACCCTGAATAAAGCCACGAGGCCCGCCGATGGTTCCGCGCTACGCCCGCCCCGCCATGACCGCGATCTGGGCGCCGGAGAACCGATATCGCATCTGGTTCGAGATCGAGGCCCTGGCCGCCGAGGCGATGGCGGAGCTGGGCGCCATCCCCGCCGACGCCGCCCGCACCATCCGCAGCCGCGGCGGCGCCAAGCTGGCCCGGATCGGCCAGGCGGACCTCGACCGCATCGACGCCATCGAGCAGGAGACCCGGCACGATGTCATCGCCTTCCTGACCTGGCTTGCGGAGGATATCGGCTCCGACAGCCGGTTCGTGCACCAGGGCCTGACCAGCAGCGACGTGCTGGACACCACGCTGTCGGTGCAGATGACCCAGGCAGCGGACTTGCTGCTGGCCGACCTGGACCTGGTGCTGGCGGCGCTGCGGCGCCGGGCGATGGAGCACAAGTACACGCCCACCATCGGCCGCAGCCACGGCATCCATGCGGAACCGACCAGCTTCGGCTTGAAGCTGGCCGGGCACTACGCCGAGTTCGCCCGCAACCGCGCCCGGCTGGTGCAGGCGCGGGCGGAGATCGCGGTCTGCGCCATCAGCGGGGCCGTCGGCACCTACGCGCACGTGGACCCGCGCGTGGAGGAGTACGTGGCGGCCAAGCTGGGATTGCAGCCGGAGACGGTGTCCACCCAGGTCATCCCCCGGGACCGCCATGCCGCGTTCTTCTGCACCCTGGGCGTCATCGCCTGCGCCGTCGAGCGCCTGGCCACCGAGGTCCGCCACCTGCAGCGCAGCGAGGTCCGCGAGGCCGAGGAGTTCTTCCACCCGGGCCAGAAGGGCAGCAGCGCGATGCCGCATAAGCGCAATCCGGTGTTGAGCGAGAACTTGACCGGGCTTGCCCGCATCGTGCGCGGCGCGGTGACGCCGGCGCTGGAGAATGTGGCGCTGTGGCATGAGCGGGACATCAGCCACTCCAGCGTCGAGCGCGCGATTGCCCCTGATGCGACGGTGACGCTGGACTTCGCGCTGGTGCGCCTAGCTGGCATGATGGAGAAGCTGACGGTCTATCCCGCGCAGATGGCGGCGAACCTGGAGGCGCTGGGCGGCGTGGTGCATAGCGGCGAGGTGCTGCTGGCCCTGACCCGGGCCGGCATCTTGCGGGAGGATGCTTACGGGATCGTGCAGCGTGGCGCGATGGACACCTGGACCGGCCTTGGCAAGCCCGGCGCGCGTAGCTTCCGGCAGGTGCTGGACGCCGATCCGGAGGTGGCCGGACGCGTGCCGCCGGCGGAGCTGGACCGCGCCATGTCGTCCGACATGCACCTGGCGCATGTGGATCACGTGTTCGCGCGCGTGTTCGGCCGCCAAGATTCCGACATCAAAGCGGCCTGAAACCGCCCAGGTCGTTGCGTAGCTAAGTCATGGATCAAGGAGGTCCGTGACATGAGGAAGTTTCTTCTTACCCTGGCAGTCCTGGCCGGCGGCGCCGCGGCGGCATCCGGCGCGGATGCCGCGCCCCACGCCATCGCCCTGGCCGCCGCACCCGCCTTCCATGCCAGCGCACTGGTGCAACCGGTGCAGTACTACCCCGACTGGCGCGAGCGCGAGTGGCGCCGGCACCAAGCTTTGGAGCAATTGCGCCGTGAGGAAGCGCGGCGCGAGTGGCGCCGGGAGCACGGGTTCTATGGCCCCGGCTATGGTTACGGCTACGGGCCGCGCTACTAGCGGCTCCGGTTGACACGGCGGCGCGCGGCGGCACACCTGCCGCCGTGTGCACCGTCGTCCTGAACCTACGCCCCGGCCATCCCTGGCCGATCCTGGAGCACGGGTTCTATGGCCCCGGCTATGGTTA
>CAXTCL010000346.1:0-2087 GCA_964242035.1 uncultured Acetobacteraceae bacterium
ATCGCGCCGTTCAAGCCGCGCGGGACGGACGTGTCGGTGATCCTGGACCTGATGATCCATGACCTGGACCTAGTGCTGAGCCTGGTCGATTCGGAGATCGAGAGCGTGGATGCGCTGGGGGCGGCGGTGTCCAGCCAGTTCGAGGACATCGCCAACGCGCGTGTGCGGTTCGTCAACGGCTGCGTGGCGACGATCACGGCGAGCCGGATTTCCTTAAAAACGGAGCGGCGGATGCGGCTGTTCAGCCAGGAGGGGTATCTGTCGGCCGATTTCGTCGCGCGTCGGCTGACGATGATCGGGCGCGAGCAGGGGGTGGAGGTGCCTGGGACGGATGGGTTCCGGCTGGATGAGGCATCCTGGGAGGATCACGACGTTCTGGAGGCCGAGCATGCGGCTTTCATTGCCAGCTGCGTGGATGGGGCGCCGGTGATGGTGGATGCGGTGGCGGGGCGGCGGGCTTTGGAGGCGGCGCTGGCGGTGGGTGAGGGGATTGCGCGGTCCCGGGCGGTGGCGGAGGGGTCTGGGTTGATACGGTAAGGGAAGGAAAGAAGGCCTTCTTTTTTGAAAAAAAGAAGCAAAAAACTTTTACTTTCTCGACGCTTGGCAGCTCCGGTGTTTCCTGCGGCACTTGGCTGGTGCAGATGCGGGGGTTGCTCGTTTTTTTAAAAAGGGACTGCTTGCTTTTCTTGCCTTGATCCTGGTGCTGGAAGTGGTTTGCCGTCGAGAAAATCCAGCGTCGCGGCCACCACTTCCGGGCGTTTCGGCAATGCGTTGTGGACCGCGCGGACCAGCAGGCTTGCAGCATCCGGCAGGCGCGTTTCCGCTACGGTCACGGTGAAATCGTTGTCGCCGATCAATAGCGGGTTAAAGCCTCTTCCGCCCGTGCCGCCGGCGATCACCGCCACGTCGCGTGCAAGCGAGGCCGGTGCTTCGCGGGATTGCGTGAGGGAGATGCCGCACTTGCCCAGTAGCGTCTCGTAGCCGGGCAGGTGACGCAGCGTGCGGGCCATGGCGGAGCCGGCGATGGGTGAGCCGATCAGCACGAGGCGGCCTGGCCGCCAGCCATCCTGCGCGGCCTGGGCCATGGCGGCGCGGGCGATCAGGCCGCCGAGGCTGTGGCCGACGAAGCTGACCTCGGTGGCGCCGTCGTCGGCGAGCGCGCGGGCGGCGCGGCTGGCGAAGGAGGCGTGGGCTGAGACGGGCAGGCGGGTGCTTGGATAGGCCAGGTTGGCCACGGCCCAGCCGGCCTGTTCCAGGGCGGTGGCGGCGCGGGCCATGATGCCGGGATAGTGCAGGATGCCGTGCAGCAGCACCGCGGCGCGGCGGCGGCCGGACGCGGGGGCGCGGCGGCCGATCAGGTCCAGGCAGTCTGTTTGTGTGCCGGCGTAGGCGATGTGGCGGGCGGGATCTAGGACGCGCGCCTGCCCGCTGACGCAATGGATTTGCAGGTGCCAGCCGGAACGTATCCAGACATCCGACCAGGGGCCGAAGCCTTGGGTGAACCTGTTGTGGACGAGACTGGCGCGGTGCTTCATGGCAAGCCTTCAGGTTTGAGGCATGCGCAAAAATAATCCTTGAACAACGTTCACGGCAAGCTATTATGAACAGTGTTCACGAAAGGAAGCCTTATGCCGCTCCTCACTTCGCGCCGGTTGGCGCCATTGCTGGTGACCCAGACGCTGGGCGCGATCAACGACAACATGTTCAAGAACGCGCTGGTTGTGCTGATCATGTTCCATGCGGGCCACCAGGGGGCCGGCGCGCTGGTGGCGCTGGCGGGCGGGCTGTTCATCCTGCCGTTCATGCTGCTGTCCGCCACCGCTGGCGAACTGGCCGACCGGTTCGAGAAGCGGCGGCTGATCCTGCTGGTGAAGGCGGCCGAGGTGGGGGTGATGGCGGCGGCGGGGGCGGGTTTCCTGCTTGGCAGCACGCCCTTGCTGATGGCCGTGCTGTTCGGGCTTGGGGCGCAGGCGACGTTCTTCGGGCCGCTGAAATACGCCATCCTGCCGCAGCATCTGGCCGAGGCGGAGCTGGTTTCCGGCAACGGGCTGATCGAGGCGGGGACGTTCGGCGGCATACTGGCGGGC
>CAXTCL010000347.1:0-2081 GCA_964242035.1 uncultured Acetobacteraceae bacterium
AAGGCCTTCTTTTTTGAAAAAAAGAAGCAAAAAACTTTTGTTCCTGGCGGTGGTGCGGCGTTATTCCCTGTCCTGTGGCCCCTGGGTGCTGGATTAGAGTCCTTTGCCTGGGTTCATAATGCCGTTCGGGTCCAGGGCGCGGCGGACCGCCTGCATCATACGGACTTCCACGTCGGGCAGCATGCGCAGCGCTTCCGCCGCGCGCAGCACGCCCAGCCCATGCTCGGCCGAGATCGTGCCACCGCGCGCCAGGACCAGGTCGTGCACGCATCGGGCCACCGCCGCCTCCTGCGCCAGGAACCGCTCCGTCTCCTCAGGGCCGCGCGGTCCTGCGCCCTGCAGCAAATTGTAGTGCACATTGCCGTCGCCGAGATGGCCGAAGACCCCGGGGCGCAGACCGGGAAACTGGCGCGCGATCGCCGCATCGGCCGCGGCTATGAAGTCCGGCACGGCGGAGAGGGGAAGTGCCACGTCATGCTTTAGGCCGGCACCGTCCGCAGCCTGCGCGTCCGAGATGCCTTCGCGCAGAGCCCACAGGCTGGCGGCTTGCGCCTCGGAGGCGGACAGCACCGCATCCAGCGCGAAGCCACCTTCCAAGGCCTGTTCCAAGATCGCCGGCAGCACGTGCCCGTGGGGCGAATCACGCCGCCAGTCGGACACTTCCATCAGCACATACCAAGGGTGAGCCGCCGCAAACGGCCGGCGCGTGCCGCCTGCGTGCGCAAGCACGGCGGCCAGGCACGCCTCGCTCATCAGCTCGAACGCGGTCAGCCCGGCGCCCGCGCGGTCCTGCGCCAGCCCGAGCAAGCCCAGCGCCGCCGCAGGCGATGGCACCGCGACGAACGCCACCTCCCGCGCCTGGGGGCGAGGATGCAGCAGCAGCACGGCCGCGGTGATGATGCCCAGCGTACCTTCGGCGCCGATGAACATGTCCCGTAAATCCAGGCCCGCGGTGTTCTTGCGCAGCGCACGCAGGCCGTCCCAAAGCTCGCCCGACGGGGTCGCCACCTCCAGCCCCAGGCAAAGCGCCCGCGCGGTTCCGTAGCGCAGCACGTGCACGCCGCCTGCGTTGGTGGAGAGGATACCGCCGATGGTGCAGCTTCCCTCAGCGGCGAGGCTCAGCGGGAACAGCCGGCCCGCACGCTCGGCGGCAAGCTGCACGTCCTGCAGGATGCAGCCCGCCTCCGCCACCAGGCTGTTGTTGGCCGCGTCGACACCGCGTATTCGGTTCAGCCTGGCCAGCGACACCACGACGGCACGGCCTGTACCGTCCGGCACCGAGCCGCCGGCCAGCCCGGTGTTTCCGCCTTGCGGCACCACGGGCACCTGGTTGGCGTTATACCAGCCCAGCACGGCCGCCACATCACGCGCGGTCTCCGGCACCGCCACGGCGCGCGCGCTCCCGTGCCACCGCCCGCGCCAGTCGGTCAGGAACGGCTCCATGTCCGCAGCCGACGTCAGCAGGCGGCCGGTGAAGCAACCACGCAGCGCTTCGTTCGCGGCGGGTCCGGGGGGCAGCGCATCCATTCCGGCCGGCATGGAACGCCCGGGCGTTCCTGGCCGGCAAGCAGCGGTCAGGCAGCCGCGGAGGGCTGCAGAAGGCGCTCGACCGGCGTGCCCTCAGGGACGATCAGCAGGTTTCCCGGCTGGCTGGCCCGGGCGGTCGTCACCGCATGCTTCGGGCACACCCCCAGGCACGCCACTTCTACCAGACCGATCTGCCCGCGCTGTCCGGATGTGCGCAACGCGCCCCGCATGGCGCGGCGCAGAGTCTCGCGGCCGTCCTTGCCGAAGCCGCCGTCCAGCTTGCGGCTGCACTTGCGGCAGATCAGGAGGGCGTCTGTCCAGCCGGTGGCTACGGTGTGGAGCTGGTTGTCGTCGATCGCGCGGTGCTTTGCCATTCTGGGGTAACGCGCGAGGGAAGGAAGGAAGGCCTTCTTTTTTGAAAAAAAGAAGCAAAAAACTTTTGGCCCTCCGACGCTGCGGCGCCTCGTTTTGTCCGGAGATATCCCGCCGGTGCAAATGCGGGGAAGCAAAAGTTTTTTGGTCCTTTTTTTCAAAAAAGGACTGCTTGCTTGCTT
>CAXTCL010000348.1:0-2045 GCA_964242035.1 uncultured Acetobacteraceae bacterium
TTCTGCGCGACGGCCAGGTGGTCTCTGCGCGTTCGATCATGGGGTTGATGATGCTGGGGGCCGGCATGGGTAGCACGATCGAGCTGCGCGCCGAGGGTTTCGACGCGCACGAAGCGCTGGATGCGATAGCAAAGTTGGTCGAGGCCGGCTTCGATGAGCAGGACTGAGGGCGGCAAGCCGGCGCAGAAGAGCATTCGGGGATCGGGTGCGCCCCAGGTTGGGGGCCAGCGGGTGTTGGCGGGCATCCCGGTCAGTCCAGGTATCGCTATCGGCCAGGTGTATGCGGCCAGCGAGCCGAAGCTGGAGGCCAAGCGCGGCAAGATACGCGCGGGCGGTGTAGAGGCCGAATTGGGCCGGCTGGAAGTGGCGGTGCAGAAATCGCGCAAGCAACTGGGCAAGCTACGCGCCAGGCTGGGCGTGCTGCCGGAGGACAGCCAGCACGAGATCGCGCCGCTGATCGATGCCTACCTGCAGATGCTTGGGCCGTCGCGCCTGCTGCGGTCCGCCCGCAAGCGGATTGCCGACGGACTGGTGACGGCGGAGACGGCGGTGCTGGACGAGGTGGATGCGCTGGCGGCGGCCATGCTGGCGGTGCCTGGTGTGCGCGGCCGGGACGATGCGGACGCCCAGCAGAGGCGTGCCGAGGAGATACGCGAGACCGGGCGGCGGCTGCTGCGCAACCTGGCCGAGGCGGCGTTCCGCAACTTTGCCAACGTGCCGCAGGGCGCGATCCTGGTGGCAGAGACCCTGCGGCCGGCGGACGCCGCGCTCATCGATCCTGCGCGCATCGCCGGGCTGGCCACGGAAGAGGGCGGCACGGACGGGCATACGGCGATCATGCTGCGCGCGCTCGGCGTGCCGGCCGTGCTTGGCGCGCACGGGCTGCTGACGGCCGCGCGCACCGGCACGGTGGCGGTGCTGGATGGCGCGGCCGGGCGCATCGTGCTGCATCCGGAGGCCGCCACCCTGGCGGCGGCAAAGCGTGGCGTGGCCGATTACGCGCGCGAGCGGCAGCGTCTGGCGCGCTTTCGGCGGCTGCTGTCGGAGACGACGGATCACGAGCCGGTGCAACTGCAAACCAACCTGGAGCTGCTGGCCGAACTGCCGCTGGTGGCCGGCGCGGGGGCGACCGGCATCGGGCTGTTCCGCACCGAGTTCCTGTTCATGAATCGCGAGAGCCTGCCTGACGAGGCCGCCCAGGCCGAGACCTACCGCACGGTGATAGAGGCGATGGACGGCGACAGCGTCACGATCCGGGTGCTGGACTGGGGCGGCGAGAAGGATATCGACGCGCTGGTGGCGCGCGGCCTGGTTCCCGACACGCTGGACCATAATCCGGCGCTCGGCGTGCGCGGGCTGCGCCTGCTGCTGCGCCAGCCGGATTTGTTCGAGACGCAGCTGGCGGCGATCCTGCGGGCGGCGAAATACGGCCCGGTGCGTGTGCTGCTGCCGATGGTGACCAACACCGCCGAGGTGCGCGCAGCGCGCGAGATCTACGAGCGCGTCGGCCGCCGGCTGCGCCGGCGGGGCGAGAAGCTGGGCGAGAATCTGCCCCCGCTCGGAATCATGATCGAGACGCCCGGCGCCGCCTTGTCCGCCGACGCGCTGGCGCTGGAGGCGGATTTCTTCGCGATCGGCACTAATGACCTGGCGATGTATACGCTCGCGGTGGACCGCGCCGCCACCGACGTGGCGAGCCTATACGATCCGCTGCATCCGGCGGTGCTGCGGCTGATCCAGTTCGCGACGGAGGCGGCGCTGCGCGTGCGCAAGCCGGTGAGCGTGTGCGGCGAGATGGCGGCCAACCCGAAGCTGACGCCATTGCTGCTGGGGCTGGGATTACGCTCGTTCAGCATGAACGCGTCGGCTGTGCCACGGGTGAAGCAGGCGGTGCGTTCGGTTTCCATCTACGCGTGTACGCGGTTCGCGCGGCGGGTCATGGAGCGGGCGGATCCGGCACGGATTGCGGAGTTGGTTGCGGAGTTTTCGGGGTAAGGAAGCAAGGCCTTCTTTTTTGAAAAAAAGAAGCAAAAAACTTTTGTTCC
>CAXTCL010000349.1:0-2022 GCA_964242035.1 uncultured Acetobacteraceae bacterium
CCTTCTTTTTTGAAAAGAAGCAAAAAACTTTTGGTCCGCTGTCGCGCGGCTATCCGCACCACCCGACAGGGAGCGAAAGTTTTTTGGTCTTTTTTTTCAAAAAAGGACTGCTTGCTTAGATACGCGTCAACAGCACCCCAGCCAAAGCCGCCGACGCCGCAGCCAACGCAAAAGGCGCGCCGGGAAACGTCACCGGCAGCAAATGCGTGGTGAAGGCGTAGAACAGCGCAGCCGTCGAGATTGGTGCGAACACCGCGGTCAGGCCTTCCACGCTGGCCAATATGCCCTGCATTTCGCCTTGCGTGTCCTCCTTGCCACGGCCTGCCACCATGGCGCGGACCGAAGGGGTGGAGAGGCCGCCCAGCGCGATCAGGCACACGGCGGGAACGATCGTCCAGGCGGCCGGCGTGATCGCAAGCAGGCTGTAGCCCAGGACGGCGGCGGCGTAACCGGCGATCGCGGTGGTGCGCTCGCCCAGGCGGGCGTTGATCGGCTTCAGAAGCAGACCCTCCACCGTCGCCTGGGACAGCCCGATCACCGCCAGGATCAGGCCGTTCTTCACCGGACCCCAGCCGAACCGATAGCCGGTGAACAGCACCAGGCTGCTCTGCAGGGCGCCCAGGCCGATCCAGGTGCAGGACCACGCGATGGTCAGGCGCGCAAGGGCGCCGTTGCGGGCAATGTTGGCAAGCAGGGTAAACGGATTGGCCTTCGCCCACGCGATCGGCCGGCGGTTCTCCCGCGCGAGGCTTTCCGGTAGCACGAAGATGCCGAAGCCGACGTTGATGAGCGCGAGCGCGGCGGCGGCGTAGAACGGCGCGCGCAGGTTGAACGCGCCCAGCGTACCGCCCAGGGCAGGGCCGAGGACGAAGCCGGCACCGAACGTAGCGCCGATTAGGCCGAACAGGCGGGCGCGGTCGGATTTCGGCGTGACGTCCGCGATGTAGGCGGTGGCGGCCGCGACGTTTGCGGAGGTGGCGCCGGCGATGAGGCGACCCAGGAAAAGCCACCAGAGCGTAGGTGCATAGGCGAGCAGCAGGTAGTCCGCACCCAGCCCGGTGACGGAGGCGAGGATGACGGGCCGTCGCCCGAAGCGGTCCGACAGGGCGCCCAGCAGCGGTGCGGCTAGGAACTGCACCATAGCATAGGCGGCGATCAGGGCGCCCACCCAGGGCGCGGCCTTGTTCGCCGGCAGGTGGGCGAGCTTTTCCACCAAAGCTGGGACTATAGGGGAGATTACGCCTACACCCAGGGCGTCCATGCCCAGGGTTGTCAGGACGAAAGCTATGGCTGGCTTAGGCAAGGAAGGCCTTCTTTTTTGAAAAAAAGAAGCAAAAAACTTTTGCTCCGGCTGTCGCCGCCGTGTTGCCGGCGGGCGCGGTGTTCTTACTGTGTGCCACGCGCCACGTAGCGGCACCGGACCTGCGAAGTTGCAGCCAGCGCCGGCAACGTGCGCGTGAGTTGCCCGTTTGCGGGAGCGTGACAGAACCATCTCCGCTGCCGCGCTTCCTGCTGCTGTACGGCGCGCTGTTCTCGGCTTTCGGGGTGGCGTCACCGTTCCTGCCGGGGTTGCTGCAGCAGGATGGTGTCTCGCCAGGCTGGCTGGGCGTGGTGCTAGCGGCCGGCACCGCGATCCGCCTGGTGGCGGGGCCACTGGGCGGATGGGTTTCGGACAGAACGCGGCGGCCCGTCACGGTGCTGACCGCCTGCCTGGCAGCCTCCGCCGTGGTGGCGTGCTTCTATGCGCCGGCGCGCGGGGTTGGGCTGCTGCTGCTGGTCAGCGTGTGCCACGCGGCCGTGCTGGCGCCGCTGACGCCGCTGGCGGACGCGCTGGCGCTGGGCTCGGCGGAGGCGGGCGGGTTCGTCTATGGCTGGGTGCGCGGGGCGGGCTCGGCGGCGTTCATCGTGGGGACGCTGGCGTCTGGGCAGGCGGTGGGGCGGTTCGGGCTTGGCGTGATCGTGTGGCTGAACGCCGGGCTGCTGGCGCTGGCGGCTGGCACGGCGCCGCTGGTGCCGGCGCGC
>CAXTCL010000350.1:0-2020 GCA_964242035.1 uncultured Acetobacteraceae bacterium
GCCGAGGCGCGTGCGCGGGCCGGTAAGGGGGCGGCGCGTGCGACCCGGCGGGCAGGCAAGGTGCCTGCCGTCATCTACGGTGCCAAGCAGGCGCCGGCACTGATCTCCCTGGAACCCAAGGCGGTTCTCACCGAGCTCAAGCGCGGGGGCTGGCGCTCGCGCCTGTTCGAGCTGCGCGTGGACGGCGTGCCCGAGCGCGCGCTGATGCGCGACGTGCAGTTCCACCCCGTCACCGACGTGGCCGAGCACGTCGATTTCCAGCGCCTGGCGCCTGGCGAGCAGATACGCGTCTCGGTGGCCGTGCACTACACCAACGAGGCGACGAGCCCCGGCCTGAAGAAAGGCGGCGTGCTGAACGTGGTGCGCCACACGATCGAAGTGTGGGCGGACCCGGAAAGCGTGCCGGCGTTCTTCGAGGCGGATCTCGCCGCGCTGGACATCAACGATAACGTGCGCTGGCATAACCTGACGGGCACCGGCGACGCTCGGCCGACCATTGCGGACCGTGACTTCGTGGTGGCGACCGTGGCGCCGCCTACGCGCTCGGCGGAGACGGCTGAGCCTGTGGCGGCGGCGGCCGCGCCGGCGGCTCCGGCCAAGGGCAAGGCTCCGGCCAAGGCTGCGGCGCCTGCGCCGGCGGCTAAGCCGGCAGCGAAGAAGAAGTAAGGCCAAGGGCTCTGCCCCTGGACCCCGCTAAGGACAGTCGTCCTTAGAACCTGCTTAAAAGTGGGGGTCTGGGGCCTCGTCATGCGCTAGCGTGCTGCGCACGACGCCCCAGCGGGTCCAGGGCACAGCCCTGGCCTTTCTTGCGATGCTTATATGGGTCGGCCTAGGCAATCCCGAGCCAGCAATGGTGCGCCAACGCCACAACATAGGCTTCATGGCGCTTGACCGCATAGCCCACCGCCACGCGTTCTCCCCCTGGCGCCAGCGCTTCCGCGGTCTGTCCGCCGAGGGCACGATCGGCGGGGAGAAAGTGCTCGCCCTGAAACCGCTCACCTACATGAACGACAGCGGGATGAGCGTGCAGCCCGCCGCCGCCTTTTTCAAGCTTCCGCCTGACGCGATCACCGCGTTCCACGACGAGCTGGACCTGATCCCAGGCAAGATACGCGTCAAGCGTGGCGGCGGGGCGGCCGGCCATAACGGCCTGCGCAGCATGGACCGCATCCTGGGCTCGCCAGACTACTGGCGCGTGCGCCTGGGCATCGGCCACCCGGGCGACAAGGCGCGGGTGACCGGTTGGGTGCTGGGCGATTTCGCCCAATCCGACGCTGGCTGGCTGGACCGTTTGCTGGACGCGGTGGCAGACACGGCGCCGATGCTGGCGCAGGGCAAGCCGGACGAGTTTGCCTCGCGTGTTTCAATGCTTTCCGGAGAGCCGTGATGGGTTTCAACTGCGGCATCGTGGGCCTGCCGAACGTCGGCAAATCCACGCTTTTCAATGCGCTTACCGCCACCGCGGCGGCGCAGGCGGCGAATTACCCGTTCTGCACGATCGAGCCGAACGTGGGCCGCGTGGCGGTGCCTGACCCGCGGCTGGGGGCCCTGGCCGAGATCGGCAAATCCCTCAAGATCGTGCCTACCAGCCTGGAGTTCGTGGACATCGCCGGCCTGGTGCGCGGCGCCAGCCGCGGCGAGGGGCTGGGCAACAAGTTCCTGGGCAACATACGCGAGGTGGACGCCATCATCCACGTGCTGCGCTGCTTCGAGGACCCCGACGTGACGCACGTGGAGGGCTCGATCGACCCGATACGCGACGCGGAGACGATAGAGACCGAGCTGATGCTGGCCGACCTGGACAGCCTGGAGAAGCGCGTCGTGCCGCTGCAGAAAAAGGCGCGCGGCAACGATCGCGAGGCGGCGGCCACCGTGGCGCTGATGGAGCCGATCATCACGGCACTACAGGCAGGCCGGCCAGCCCGCACCGCGATCCCGCCAGGCGAGGAGCTGGCCGTGAGCCGTCTGCAACTGATGACCAGCAAGCCGGTGCTCTACGTGTGCAACGTGGAGGAGGCGG